>DATDGT010000170.1:0-32215 GCA_036521975.1 Bryobacteraceae bacterium | reverse complement strand
GAATATCGATTTTGGCGACCACGGTCACCTTGGCGCTGGCGGCGCTGGATTTGAAAAATTGCAGATTCAGGTTCACGGGAATGTCGCCGATTTCATCCCGTGAAAACACCGCCTCTTGAATCTCCTGCTTCGCCTGCTCCTCGGGATCGGCCAGATGCTTTGGCGCGTAGTAACCGCGCCGCGCTTGAACCTCGAAGCCGCTGGGATTTTTGAGCGTCACCTTCAACGAATGGTACGATCCATCCATTTTCAGGTTCTGCGGCGCGAAACCGAGGACGTAAATCACTTCGGGCTGCGAGGCTAACAGCTTCAGCCCTTGCTCGAGTCCGTTATCGTTCTCGAAGAATTTGCCGCCGGTGGCGCTGGCGAATTCCGCCATCACGTCGGAGTTGGCCGAGGCCTCGGCGATATGGAACTGTTGCCGGATGGCGCCGCTTTGCGCCGTAAGTGGTCCGGGCTGGCTCGCATCCGGCATGAGCGTATAGAGCCCGCGCGTGTCCAGCGAGTTGACGGTCACGTTGGCGCGAATGGCGCGATCCATGATGTCCGCTTCGTCAGGGCGGTGGTCGTTGCTGAGGAAGAAACCCTGGGAGACCAGAATCAAGCTGCGGCTGCCGGGCATGGCCGCAAGCCTTCGCACCACCTGGCCAACGGCCAGAAGTGCGCGGCGGGATTCTTCAAAACCAATGCTGTATTCGCGCGAGACGGCGCTCTGTACTTGCGCCTGAACGAGTTGGGCATACCCAGGGGTGCTCGGGTCGATGTTCGCGCACGATCCCGCGTCCGCCATCGCGGCGGCCTGGGCCTGTTGATCGTTCCTATTTTGGATCGCGTCCGCCTCGTAATAGGTCATCGGCGGGCAATCCAAGGCGGTCATGCCCTGATTGGCATGGGGCTGAAGGCGATTCAGCGCGTCGCGGATTTTCTCGCGGTCGTCTGTGAAATCCAGACTCCCCTGGCCAGAAGTGGTGAAGATCGCCACCCGCACGCTGGGCTCCAAGAATTCGTCCAGGTGCTTTTGCGCGGCGTTGCGGGCCCACAGCAGGTTTTGAACATCGAAATGGAGATCGTCGAACAAGTAAGCGACGAAATGTTCGGGGATCGCCTCCGCCGCGGGCGCGGGCTGTCCCGGCGAGATTTCATCCGTCGCCACGATCGCCGGAACCACCGGCGCGCCGGTCTTTTCGATGGAGAAGCGCGTGATGGTCTGCGGCTTGCCCTTGTCAGTGAGCGCGAAATCGTCTTTCGTCAAAGTGCCGACCACTTTGCCGTTTTTGTCGCGCACCACCACGGGAACCAGCACCAAGTTAACTCGCGAGGTGAAAATCGCGGGCGTGTCAAGGGTGCTGACTTCGGCCGTCTGCGGCGCTTGCGCGGCGCAAGACAAAGCAAGAGCCACGAACGCGATAAGCCAAGCGCGCGGCATAACTCTGGGGTTATTTTACTGCATTTGGGACAGGAGCGCTCACAGCCATTCGACGCTCAGTACCCGGGGGGGGACCTTTTTGGTACAAACCGTAGAAACCCGGCTCAAAAGCTCAGGGGCGGCATCGCCTCAGCGGCGTCCCAAGGAGTCTGCCACCGCTGCCATCGTTTGCGCCCAATCGCGCTGCACGCCTTTGCTTGACGCGCACAACGCATTCGCTGTGCGCTTATACGTGCCTCGATCCGGCAGCAGGAGATTCCCCAGTTACCAGGACCCGCTCAGGTTCTGCCGCCCCCTTTGATTGTCCGGTTCTATGGTTGCACCTCCTTATTTCCGATTTGATTATGCACCCGGAACCGGCGCGTGTCAATACCTGAGTAGCGCCGGCAAATCCAGCGCCTCAAGCGACGGCGCGCTGCCCTGTGCGAGGTTCGAGTTTCCTCCACCGCGGCCGCCCAGAGCCGTGACGGCCGCTTTCACACGCGCGCCTGCGTCGACGCCGGAATCGGCCGACGCGGCAAGTAGAAGGGAAGGCGGATCCGCGGACACGGCGAGATACACGGCTTTCCCGCAGGCGGCGAATGCCTGGGCGCGAGCCCGCGTCACCTCGTCAATCGCGCGACGTTCTGAGACGCGCCGCAAGCCGGATTCATCGGACTGGGCGGCCGCGTGTAATTCTCTGCCTTCGCGCGCGGCGAGATCCAGCGTCTGCCGATGGGAGATCTTCTCTAGCGTTTTGATGCGCTCGGCTTGCGCGGCGAGCGCTTCCGCCGCGCGGTCCATTGGCGTGGAGAGTGTGCGTGCGATCGCGGCCAACGCGTGGTAATCGGCCCGAGCTTGCCGCAGCGCCCGCAATCCGCAGACAAATTCCACGCGCATGTAGCCGCGAACTTTTTCGACCTTGCGAATGAGAATCGGCCCTATTTCGGCGGTGGAGCGCACGTGCGTTCCTCCACACGCGCTGCGGTCCAGCGTTTCGATGGACACGATTCGCAGCGTTCCGCCGCGCGCCGATTCCTTGCGCAATCCGGTCGCGGTTGCGGCGTCTTCAAAGGAAATCGAAACCGGGCGTCCTTCGCCCACGATTTGGGCGCAGCGTTCCTCCACGGCCTCGAGTCGCGCATCGTCCAGCCCCGCCACTTGAATATCGATGGTCGAGCTTTCGGCGCCGAGGTGGAAACTCACGGTGGGAATCCGGTGCAACTCTTCAAACACCGCCGAGAGCAGGTGCTGTCCCGTGTGCTGCTGCATGTGGTCGAAACGGCGGCTCCAGTCGATCGAACCAGCGACTTCCCCGGCCCCCAGCGGAGCGGAAACAATCTCGAGCGGCGCGGAAAGGACATGCGCGATTCTCTCCTCTTCGTCCACCACCTCCAGAACCGCTACGCCGCCCAAGGTCCCCCGATCGAACGGCTGCCCGCCCGAAGTAGGATAAAATGCCGTGCGGTCCAGATACACCCGGCGGCCCAAGTCTTCGCTGGCCGTCACATGCGCGCGGAACTCGCGCAAATAGGCATCGGAGTAATACAGCCGCTGGGTCATCGATCGGGTTTGACTCGTCAGCCCCGCCCGTAGGCGGGGTCAAGGGGCGGGCGATGTGATATCGAAATCCGCGCGAAGGAATTGCCAGTCGGGAAGCTCGTACAGCCGCAGCTTGGTGTTCGCGGTCGCAGTCACATCGCGCGTTTCCCCAGGCCCAAGCGAAGGGATCTTGGCTTCGAACTCGGTGATCGGCTCATCGCCCGATTTGTAGGTCGAGGTGACCAGACGGACTTTCACCGTGAGATCGCCCAAATCCGCATTGGAATGGTTGGTGGCCGCGAAGACGACCTTCAACTTTCCCGTGCCGCTTTCCGACAAACGAAACCCGGACATCTCCAGGTACTTGTCCAGAGGATTTTTCCCCGAGGCCGTCGCGGGACCGGGGCCAAAGGGCTCGGGAGTCTTGGATTGCTTGGCTGGCGGCGGAGGGGAAGAACAAGCCGCCAAAAGTAATAGCGGCGGAAGAGCCAATTGGAACGTTCTCGGTCCGCGCACGGTTACTCTTCATCATACCGCCACTGCTACTCGATTGATTCGCTGGACCGATTGCAGTTGATAGCTGGCCCGCTGAAACATGGGCACGTCGGGGTGCATCTAAGAAAATGAGCGCCCTAAGAAGTTTCGTCCTTGAATTCCGTTCGTGAGCCCTCGCCGATGCCTATGTCGGCTTCCAAAGTTACCCCAATGCCTTCTCCGGCAACCCGCGCGGCGACTTCTGCGCCGCTGCTAACGCTGGTGCTGGCGGTGATCGGCGCCAATTCTGCCGGAAATTTCGCCCTGCGGGTGGGCATGGCGCAAGTGGGCCGGACAGTGTCGCTTTCGCCGCTGCCCTACCTGTCGGCACTTTTGAATCCGTGGGTCTTGACCGGCGTAGCCTTGCTGATTGGCTGGCTGATTCTGCAGCTTTCCCTGCTGAGCCGCGCGGATCTGGCATACGTCCTTCCGATTACGGCCATGGCGAACGCAGTGGCGGCGCTGCTGGGAGTTTTTGTGCTCTACGAGCGAGTCACCCGCACGGGCTGGATCGGCATTGCGTTAATCACCATCGGGGCCTGGCTGGTAGGCCAAACGGACTCCCGAACGGACAGCGGGGTTGAGGGACACTTTGGGGAGTTGGGGAGGCGCGCATGAAGTGGGCGTTAGTGGGGGTGATTGTCGTGTGCAACGCCTGCTCGGACCTTCTCAATACGAGCGGCATGCGGCGTTACGGCGAGGTCCACGATTTGCGGCCGCGAGCCCTGGCGCGGCTGATCGCGACCCTGGCGCGCAATCCGCGCATCCTGCTGGGCATGATCGGCATGTCTGTCGGTTTCTTCGCGCTGATGGCGCTCTTGTCGATCGCGAAGTTGAGCTTCGCCGTGCCTGCTACCGCGGCCAGCTATGTCATCGAGGCTTTGCTCGCGAAATACGTCCTGCACGAGCGCCTCAGCGCCAAGCGCTGGGCCGGCGCGCTGCTGGTGACCTCGGGCGTGATCCTGCTGGCGATGTGACGGGGGCGGGTTGGCGCGACTAAAGTCCCGGGCGGGCTGCCCTCCTAGAATGAGAGAGTGCCCTTCGCCCCCGTGGCCGAGCAGCTCGCGTATCTCAAAAAGGGATTCGTCGAGATCATTCGGGAAGAAGATCTGAAAGAGCGGCTGGAGCAATACGCCGCATTGAACCGGCCCTTGCGCGTGAAAGCCGGGTTCGATCCCACCGCTCCCGATCTGCATCTGGGGCACACCGTGCTGCTGCGGAAGCTAAAGCATTTTCAGGATTTGGGACACACGGTCATTTTTCTGATCGGCGATATGACCGGATTGATCGGCGACCCGACGGGCCGCAACATCACGCGCCCGCCCATGACTCGCGCCGAAATCGCCACTAACGCGGAGACGTATAAGGCGCAGGTGTTTAAGGTGCTGGATCCCGAAAAAACCGAGATCCGCTTCAATAGCGAATGGCTGGAGCCGCTGAAGTACGAGGACATTGTGCGGTTGTGCGGGCATTACACAGTGGCGCGCATCCTCGAGCGCGATGAGTTTTCGAAGCGCCTGAAGAACGGCGTTCCCATCTCGGTGCACGAAATGCTTTATCCTCTGGCGCAGGGCTACGACTCGGTGGCGCTCCATTGCGACGTCGAGCTGGGCGGCACGGAGCAACGATTTAATCTTCTCGTGGGCCGGGAACTCCAGCGCGATTACGGCCAGCCGCCGCAGATCGTAGCTACCACTCCGTTGCTGACCGGCACCGACGGCGTCGACAAGATGTCGAAGTCCAAGGGCAACTACATCGGCATCACGGAACCCGCCAAGGTAATGTACCGCAAGATCATGGGAATCAGCGATGAGTCGATGTGGCTGTACTGGGAGTTGCTGACGGATCTGTCGCTTCAGGAGATCGCCGCGCTAAAACAGCGCGAGCCGATGGCGGTGAAAATGGAGCTGGCGTCGCGCGTCGTCACAGACTTCCATTCGCCGGCCGCGGCGCGGCAGGCGGCGGAAGATTTCCATCGAGAGGTGCGGCAGGGAGGCAAACCCGAGGACATCCGGAAGGTGCGGATGACGGACGGCGGCCGTCTGGCGTCCGCGCTGGTCACCGGCTATCTGGCTAGCTCAAGGACTGAAGCGGAGCGTCTGATCAAGGCCGGGGCAGTGGAGTTGGATGGCGAATCCTGCAAGAATCCCGCGCTCTTGCTCAGCCCGGGACTGCACACGATCCGCGCGGGACGGAAATGGGCGGAAGTCCAGGTTGGCTAGGGAAGTTCGTCACCAAAGCCGCTTGCTGACGCGCGTGGCTCAGTAAGTTCCACCGTGGCGCTTACACGGCCGACGGCAGGGTCTCTTTTGTCCCGATGCTCGGAGTCACCCTGCCGGGAAGATGCCGAGCGATCTGCGTGGGCAAAACCGCTCTTCGGTCTACTTCCACGGCGATGGACCTTTGAAGCAGATTGATGGAAACCACTACCCGGGAGGAGTTCTTAAGCGTCACGAGAATTCCATCGACTCCTTGCAGCGGGCCCTCCGCGATCCTGACGGTATCGCCGGATGTCAGATACGGCCACGGCTCGGCGGAGGCTGCCGATTCCACAATCCGCCATACGGCATTCACTTCCGTTTCAGGAATCGCGATGGGCTCTCTTCCAGCTCCGACAATTGAGATCACGCCCGGCGTGGTCAATATGGGCAGGCGCAAGAGCGGGTCTAGCCGGCAGAACAAGTATCCCGGGAACAGCGGTTGATCGAAAGTCTTTATGCGATCGGACCACCGCCGCTCAAGCAGGTAAGTAGGTAAAAAGGGTTCATATCCCTTCAGATTAAGTAGCTGCGCTGTCAGCTTTTCCGTTCGCTGGCGCACTTGCAACGCGTACCAGTTCATCCACTGATACATTTCGCACCTCCGACTGTGCTCATGAAGTCAGTTAGTGTACGTTCAAAATGTGTACTCCGCGTTACTGCTGCAACCAAACGTGTACTGCTGTCCACCCCAAAAATCTCCTAGTACCGCCATGGCCCTTCGGGCCACCCAAGGCCATCAAGACGCCTGGGCTGAAGCCCAGGTTGCAAGCTGAAGCTTGCTCCCCACAAGCATCTCTAACAGAGTCCGCCATGGCCCTGCGGCCCCTTAAAGACCATGAACGGCGTGGAGGACGGGCTTCAGCCCGCGCGAAGCTTTAGCCTCGCCTCGCCCTAACCGTGCAATTCCTGGGCCGAAGCGAAGCGGTCGCACTGCGACCCGAAGGCCGCCAAGCAACCGCGGCGTCAGCACCGGACCCGCGCCCGCAATCCATCGAACAGGCTCGCGTCGAGATGCGCGGCGAGCGCCTCTGCAACTTTGCGTTCGAGAGTGCGATCCGATTGTGCAGCGTTCCGGCTGGATTTGTACGGTGAACTGCGCTGGCTCGACGACTGCCGCGTCCTCCACCGCCGCCGGGCCCGCGAGAGGTACACCTTCAGGGGACGGTGATGGGGTTGATACGCTGTTGGGATCGGTCCGCTATTTTTGGGGATCAGTCGCGAATGCCGCTCTTTGGGGAGAACCCCAAAGGGGCGCCGGGGAGGGTTGCTTCAGGGGTCTTTATGAGGTTAGTCTCGCTTTGGTGGGAGTTTCCTCCCCGGCTTAATTCCAATATTAGAATATTCTGTTCCACAATGCAACAGTTTTTTGTAGGATTCTTAAAATTTTTTTAGATGGCTTCCATCATCGTTTCAAATCAATGACATCTGCCATTCGGCCTAGGGTAGGTAACTGAAAGATGGCAGCGGCCTTATGCCTTCTTCACCTCGACCCCGGCCCATTCTTCCAAAACCCGTATCGATGCGATGAAGTCCTCATCTCCCCATCCTTTGGCGATGGCGGTGCGCAGCATCTGCTGGGTCAGCGCTGTGAGCGGCATGGGAATGTCCATCTGGGCGGCGGATTCCAGCGCCAGTCCGATATCCTTATGCAGCCATTTGGTGGAGAAATTGGTTTTAAAGTCGCGGGCCAGCACAAACGGAGCCTTGAACGAGATCAAGCCGCTCTTGGCCGCGCTGTTGTCCAGGATTTCCAGCATCAGGTCCGGCGCCACGCCGCCCTTGACCGCCAGCACCATACCCTCGGCGAAGCCTTGCCACAGATTGCCGAGGACGAGATTCTGCGTCAGCTTGGCTTGCAACCCGCGCCCGGCCGGACCGCAATAGTAGAACAGTTTGCCCATCGCCTCGAAATACGGCTTGGCTTCCTGGAAAGCCGCTTGATCGCCGCCGATCATAAACGTCAGGGTGCCTTTCTCCGCACCGGGCTTGGAGCCGGTGCAGGGTGCGTCGAGGAATCGCACGCCCTTGGCGCCAAGAGCCTGCCCGATCTCCTGGCTCACCGCGGGGGAAATGGTGCTGCAATCGGCCACCACTGCGCCTTTCCGAACTCCCTCGATCAGTCCGCCTTTACCGATCGCGATCTCGCGCGACATGGCGCTATCGCCGACGCAATAAAAAATGTAGTCGGCGCGCTCGGCCACTTCCTTGGGCGAGGCGCAGGCTGTCGCTTGGCCTTCCTTCGCTAAGTCCCGAGCCTTACCCGCTGTATTCGACCACAACGCGACCTCATGGCCCGCTTGAAGCAGATGCTGGGCCATGGGCCGCCCCATGATGCCGAGACCCAAAAATCCGAGTTTTGCCACCAGTCCTCCGTGAGAAGAGAGAAGTCAGAAGTCAGAAGCCAGAATACAACATTCGGGAGGGTCACTCCGCGCGAACCGCGAGCATGGGATCGACGCGCGCGGCGCGCAGAGCGGGCATGAGGCTTCCCCCCAAAACCATGAGCAGCGCCATCCCTGCAACGGCGAATAACGTTGCGGTGTCCGCGGGACTCACTCCCGCGAGGATCGACTGCATCGCGCGACCGGTTAACAGCGCGAGTGCGGCGCCCAGACCTGTTCCCACGACCGCGAGAATCAAGCTTCGGCGCAGAATCATGCCGAGAATTTGTCCGCGCGTAGCCCCCAACGCGATGCGCACGCCAATCTCCCGAGTCCGCTGCGAGACCGCGAACGACAGTAGTCCATGAATTCCCACCGCAGCGAGAATCGCGGCGATGACGCCGAATGCGCCCAGGGCGCGCGCTTGGACGCTCCGCGCGCCGGTTTCGGCGTCCACAATATCCGTGAGAAGGCGGACATCGGAGACGGGTTGCTCGGGATCGGCCTCATGCACGATTCGGCGCAAGGCCCCTGCGAGAGCCTCGGCCTTCCCCGAAGCGCGAACCACCAGATCTTTCGGCGGATACCACGGCATCCAACCGTCGGGCACCTGTGGAGAAGGCAGGTAGACTTGCGGCTCGCTGGTCGCCTCCAATCCGCGCACGCGCACATCGCCCACCACGGCAAACACCGCGCGATCGAAGAAAGCGATCTGGAAATGCCGGCCAACGGGGTCCTGGCCCGGCCAAAATTGATTCGCGAAGGAACGGCTGATCACAGCCACTCGCGGAATATCGCTCTCCGTTACGGCCTCCGGCATGGGTCCGCGAAAGGCCGCCGGCTGCGAATCCGCGCCGGAGACGTCCCGGCCTTCGGCCAACGGAATCCCCATGGCGGCAAAATAGCCAGGAGTAACGTAGCGCAAACTGGCATTCTGGCGCTTTGCGGGGTCCCGCGGCCGGCCCGCGATTTCCACCGGCCAAAGCCCCCCGCGCATCACCATGGGAAGGAAACTCGTGTAAGCCGCGTCCGTGACGCCGGGAAGCCGGCGGGCCTTCGAGAGAACGTCGCGATAGAACCTTTCGCGTGCCGCTACCTTCTCATATTTGGGCATGGGCAGCACGGTGCGAAGCGTGAGAACGTTTTCGGAACGGAAGCCGGGATCGATCGCATGGATTCTCCATAGCGCGCGAATCAACAACCCCGAACAGACCAGAAGCGCAACGCATGCCGAGATCTCCACGATCGCCAACGTGTCGCGGAATCGTTCGTGCGGCTGCCCGCCGGAGCGGAGCGTCAGATAATCGATCCGCGAGCCTTCACGCAGCGCGCTTCGATCGGCGCCGCGTCCGGCGCGCAGTGCCGGAACGATACCGAAGCCGATTCCCGTCACGAGAGTGACCACGAGCGCGAACAGCAGCACGCTCGCATTCATTGATGGAATCGCGTCGAGAGGCAGGGAAACCGGAACCAGACGAACCAGCAGCGGCAATGCGGCGACTCCGATGGCGACGCCCAACACCCCGCCCAAACCCGCAAGCACGACGCTTTCCGTCAGCATCTGCCGAGCAAGCCTGTCGCGCCCCGCGCCCATGGCCGCACGAACCGCCAGTTCTCTACGACGAGCCAAAGCCCGCGCGAGAAGAAGATTGGCGAGATTGGTACAGGCGATCAGCAGAACGCAAATCGCCGCGCCCAGCAGCGCTTTCAGCATCAGGCGCGATTGGGGGGAGATCGTGTCGCGTAAAGGAGTGAGCGTCGCCCCTGTGGCGGAAAGCACCTTGGGATACAAGCGCGCCAGCTCTCCCGTGACGCCGCGCATTTCCGCGCGCGCTCCTTCCATCGAGACGCCCGGCTTCAGCAATCCGATTCCATATAAGTACGAGTTCTCGCGATCGAGAAAATCCGGCGGCGCGAAGCGCATCGCCGTCCACAGGCGAGCCTCCCGATCCGGAAAGTAGAACCCGCGCGGCATCACGCCGATTACGGTGTAAGGCGCACCGTCGAGCGAGACTTTCCTCCCCAATGCTTCCCCATCCCCGGCGAACAGGTCCTGCCACAATCCGTAACTGAGCACCACCGTGCCCGCCGCGCCATCGCGGTCTTCCTGTTCGGTGAATACGCGTCCGAGCATCGCCTGCACTCCGAGAATGGGCCAGATATCGGCGGTCATCGACGCTCCGTCCAGACGCTGTGGATTTTCGCGCTCCACCACATTCACCGACAGGCTGCGATAAGCGCCCATGCGCTCAAACGACGAGCTCATGCGCTTCCAATCGCGGTAATTGGCGGGCGAAAGGTCCCAATTGTGCAACCCCTGCGCGGGGTGATCCTCCAACAGTCGCACCAGTCGCTCCTGGCGCGCGAAGGGCAAGGGGCGGATGAGAACATAGTCCACCGTGGTGTACGCCGCGGTGGTCGCGCCGATGCCGAGAGCGGCCACGATTGCGGCCGTCGCCGCGAAGCCGGGCGAGCGCCGCAGCGAGCGCGCGGTGTGGCGAAGATCCTGGCGGAGAATATCCGCGTGCACGATCGCGGCGTTGGCGAGGGTTTCGAGGACCGTCCGAATCCAGAGAACCGGCGCGAATTCCCGCTCGCGCGCACGCGCGAAGATCTCGCACATCTCCTCTCCGTATTCAGCCCGAAACGGCGCTGGATAGAGCAGCAGTAAGATCCGGTAAAGGCGCATCAGGCCCTCCCCGGCGCAAAGCCGCTCGCACGCGCGAGCTTGATCAACCGGTCCAGCCGGCGCGCTTCTGCTCGCGCGACCGCCACGCCGAAGGGCGTGATGCGGTAATACCGGCGCCGCTCGTCGTCCTCTTCGGGCGCGGGGCGCTCCCGCGTCTCGATGATCAAGCCTTGTTCGAGCATGCGCTGAATGGAACGATACAAAGTCCCCGCGCTCAGCTTCAATTCGCCGCCCGTACGCGCGGCCACATCCTGAATAATGGCGTAGCCATGGCGGTCTTCATCGGCCAGAGACATGAGGATGTGGAAGACCGCCGAAGGCAGGGGTAGCAGGGATTCCAGCGAAGGATCGGACCTCATGGCCCAATTATACCCGAAGTGAATATATTTGCAACGAATATAATCTGCGCGTCTCGCGCCCGCTTACTCGTGACGCAATGCGGTCAACGGATCGGCGCTTGCAGCGCGCAGCGCCGGCGGCAATGGCGGCGGCCACAATACAGGCGATCGGCGCGGCCAGGCTCCAGAAATCAGTGGTCTTTACGCCGAACAGTTGCGATACGAGATAACGCGCCAGCGCCAGCCCGCCCACGATTCCGATACCGGTCCCCGCGACAACGGGAATCGAACTGCCGGAAGCGATCAGCCAAATTACCGACCGCGGTCGTGCGCCCAGCGCGATGCGGACGCCGATTTCGCGCGTGCGGCGGACGGCTGCGTAATTGACGACGCCATACAGTCCGACGAAAGCGAGCAATAGAGCCACAACCGAGAAAAACGTCGCGAGCATCGCTAGCAGCCGTTCGCTCAGCAGCGTGTTGTCGATCTGCGACGCGAGCAGGATCGTGTTGCGGATTCTCATCGCGGGTGCAGCGGTTTCGATTTGTTTGTGAAGCGACTGAACCATCGCGGGCGAAGTAGAATCCGCGCGGACATTGAGCGTCGCGCCCGCGGCGGCGGTAAGCGGTGTATAGATCGTAGGACGGTCCGGCTCGCTTGGGCGATTGTAGTGAGTCGTCGCCACAACTCCGACGATCTGGTGGCGAACCGGTTTTGGGTCGTCGCCGAGCGTATCGAAGACCACGCCCAGCGGATCTTGTCCTGGAACAAATGTATCCGCGAACGCCTGATTCACAATGACGGATTCGGATCCGCGCGCGATTTCTTCGGGCAGGAAATCGCGGCCGGAAATCCAGCGGATGCGCATCGAGTTGAAGAAGCCGTCGGAGATGAGAATCCGGACCGGGCGAATGATTTCATTGGCGGCGCGGCCGGGGAAGCGGACGAACGGAGTCATGATCCAAACCATGTCTCCTCCCATGGGCCGTTGCGCAGTGAGGCTGGCGGCGCGAACGCCGGCAGCGTGGCGTATATGGTCCAGAAGATCCGGGCCCGAAGAGCAACTCCGGCAATTCCTCGGGTCGCGAGCGCCGAGGTCGAAGAGGATTACGTGATCGCGGTCGAAACCTAGATCGACGGAAATCACTTTGCGGAAAGAAAGAAGAAGCAGTCCGGGAGAGAAACAGAAGGGCTACGCTGAAACCGATCTGCCCGGTCAGCATCCAGTGCAGCGGCCTTAGAAGATGGAAGCCCGGCGCGGCGGCCTTAAGGGCGGTTTCCGGTCGCGCGGATGACGCGCGCAGCGCGGGAACAAGACCGAAAAGAATCGCGCTGAGGAGACTGAGCGCGCCGGCGAATGCCAGCGACCGCGAGTCGGGCGCGACGTCGAGGAACGCGGGAAGTTCCGAAGTCCCCAGGCGAGCGGCGATGGCGGGCGCGGCAAGCATCGAAAAGAGCAGCGCAAAGATCGTCGCAATGAATGCCAGTTGTCCGCTTTCGATGAGCAGTTGTTGAATCAGGCGCGATCGCGGCGCGCCGAGCGACGTCCTGAGGGCCATTTCCCCGTCACGAGCGGAAGCCCGCGCGAGCATCAGATTGGCGACGTTGGAGCACGCCACCACCAGCAGGAGGCCGCAGATCAGCCCAAGAATCTGGAACGGGCGGCGAAACTGGGCGCGGAAGAGAGAGTCACGTCCGCTGCCGGTGGACGCGTCGCGCACAATCAGCGGCTGATCGGCGTATTGCTTTAGCCGGTCGCCGGAGAAATTTCGCGGAGGGCTGATGCGGATTCGCTCGCGAAGAGCGTTGGTGAAAACGGTCTGCAGTGGCGCTTGAATTTCCGTTCGCTGAACGCCGGCATGAAGACGGCCCAAAATGCCCGCAAGCTCGACATCCTGTGCGAGAAGCCGAGGATCCACGCCCGCGGTAAGCGGAATCCAGAGGTCGGTCAAGTATCCCGGCTGCAATCCGGTGAACGACGGCGCCGCCACGCCGACGATTTCAAAGGTCCGTGATGAAAGCGTAAACTTTCGGCCGAGCGCGTCGCGGCTCCCACCAAAATGCCGCATCCAAAATGGATAGCTCAAAACCGCGACCATATGGCCGTTAGAAATCGAATCGTCGTCCGGTTGAGTTAGACGGCCGAGGGCTGGTTTCACGCCCAGAATTTCGAATCCGTGGCCATCGATGTCGGCTAGCCGTACGCCCTCTTCCTCGCCGTCGTCGAATGCCACAGCAGTTAGCCCGGCGTTGGACTGGTAGAAGAACAAATCCGCGGAATCGCCCACCGTATCGCGCAATAGTTGGAACTGCGGAAAGCTGAACGTATCGGACTCGTGCGACTGATTGTCGGGACTCATAAACGGCGGGGACACGTGGGCGAGATCGAAAAGCCGATGCGGATCGCGCACGGGCAGAGGACGAAGCATTAACGCGTCGATGAGAGAGAACGCGGCGGTGCAAGCTCCCACGGCCAGCGCCAGAGAAGCGATGGCGACCAGGCTCGTCGTGCGGTACTTCGAGAGCATCCGAAGGCCGAAACGGAAATCCCGGAACAGCGATTCGAGCCAGACGGCGGCTTTAATTTCGTGGCTCTCTTCGCGGGTCGCAGACCGATTGCCCAGCTTAAGACGGGCTTTGCGCTCGGCTTCTTCCGGCGCAAGTCCGGATCCGGCAAGATCCGCGATCCTTTGATGCAGGTGGAATTGCAATTCTTCATCCAGATCCGCATTCGCCCTTCCCGGACGGAATGCGTTCGCGAGCCTGCTGATCCACGACATAGGCTACTATCCCTCCTGAAGGACTCGGGAGATCGCGGTGCTGATGGAAGTCCAGCGCCGCTCCTCCGTTTGCAGTTGTTTGCGGCCCAGCGCCATCAATTCGTAAACGCGCGCCCGCCGATTGTTTTCCGTGGTTTCCCACCGCGCACGGATCCATCCGGCCTCCTCCATGCGGTGCAGCGCCGGATACAGCGAGCCTTCCTCGACTCGCAGCAAGTCCGACACAGCTTCGATTCGGGCGGTGATGCCGTAGCCGTGAAGCGGGCCGCGGCGATCCAGGATCTTGAGGATCAGCAGCGGAAGCGAACCTTGCAGCGCGTCTTGTTTTGCCATAGATAACTTAGTAAGTATACTATGGGAAGCGGAGGCGCGTCAAGAGCGAGCCGCGGCTACGCGCAACCCGCCTTCAGGTCACGCCCGTGACCTGCGGGGACGCCGGGCACGTAATGATAGTAGGGGATAAAGCATATGAATCGAGGACTTGCGCTGAAAGTCGTCTTGGGGCTGGTGGGATTGATTTTCGTGGCCTCGGCCTTTCCCCTCGTGACGTTTGTGCGGGCTGAGCCTGCGCTGTCGATGATGTTCAGCCTTTACGTCACACTCGGCGTTTTCCTGCTGCTGGCGATTCGCAACCCATCGGAGAGCCGCACGCTGATCGCGTTCACAGCGTGGTCGAGCTTCGCTCACGCGGGGATCATGGGATTCCAGGCGCTTCGCGGCATGATCTCACGCGTAGAGCTGGCGGGTGTGGCTCTCCTCGTGGTCATTGGTATTGCGTTGATCGCGCTTACGCCGGCGAAGCGACCTACCGATCACGCATCGGAATCGACTGTGGCGGAGAAGCAATCTGCTCGCTGAAACTCAAGCGCGCGGGAGTCCGTAATGCGATTTCGCCCAGGTGACGGTATCCGCCGCAGCGCGCTGGGGCTCAGTAGGCTCCGTATGGAAAGTCGCGCGAAAAAGCCGGTCGTCGGTGATGAATGGCTCATCCCACTGGTACATCATCTCGTTAATCTCTCGAATCATCGGCACCACGAGCCCGAGTGCTTTCATGCTCCATCGCGGCATCACGGTGAGACCAATGTCGCGGCCCAAACAACGCGAGAGTCGGGCCACGAGCGCGCGCATCGACTCGGCCGGCGCGCACAGCAGCATCCAGGGTTTGCCATACACATCGTCCCCGGACGTCCCCAGGATCGCCAACCCTGCTGCGACGTCCGGCGCGTAATGATAGGTGTGGATCGCGTCGGGGTTGACCAACACCCGGCCCCGGCCGCCGGCGATCACTGGCTTCCAGAATTGATCTCCCAGGTGGCTGAGGGTAGCGCCCGGGCCGTAAAAGTCTGACGCGCGTCCCGCGGTAGCGCGTACTTCGCCGCGGCGATGCGCTTCGAACAAGCGTTCAGCCTCGCGAGCGCGAATCTCACCTTTACGGCTGCACGGATTCATCGGCGTGTCTTCATTCATCGGCCGCCCGCCCGTACGTCCCAACATGTACACGCTTTCGAGCACCACCAGACGTGCGCCGGCACTTCCGGCGGCGGCGATCAGGTTCTCAATGTATTTCGGAATCACGTCAGCCCAGACCTGTGTGGAATAGGGCGGATTCATGCAGTGGTAGATCGTGGAGGCGCCACGCGCGGCTTCCATGCAAAAATCCCGGTCGGTTGCATCGCCGCGCACCAGTTCGATGCCTTCCGGCATGCCGGCTGAGCGTCTCGCGATCCGCACACGGAGACCGCGTTCGCGAAGGATACGAGCGAGGGGCTGCCCCACCTGGCCGCCGCCAAAGATGACGTGCAGTTCGTTCAGCACCCGCCTCCTTTTTAATTTGTAACACCGACGCATTGGATGGGGCGACGAATCGCACAAGCGGAGGCGATTGGGTGTAGAATACTGCCTATGGAAAGCCTTGAAACGACTACGGTTTCATGCTCATCTTGCGTCGGACAATTCTCTGAGTGTCAAACAGCGTTTTGACGCGGTACAGTTTGTGGAGTTCGCAAAAGAAGTGCTTTACGGGCATTTTCGCAAGCATCCCGTCTACTAATGAGTAATGAAGAACCAACCCCGTGAGGAGGTTTAACATGAGTCATCGAGCTTCCGTAAGGGCTCTAGCGGCCGTAGGCGTGGCCGCGCTGCTGGTGACGATTCCCGTTGCCGGCCAGACGGCGGAGAAATCGCCCGCTGGATCTGCTGCAACCCAGGTCAAGCCAACTGCGATTCCTCGCACGGCGGACGGCCATCCGGATCTGTCCGGGGTTTATACAAACGCCACCAATGTTCCCGTGACGCGGCCGGCGAACCTGGGAGCGAAAGAATTCTACGCGGACGCAGCGGAACAACAGGCCGCGCGTCAAGCGGGCGGTGGCGGCGGCCGTGGAGGGCGCGGCGCCCGCCCTATCGATCCCGAGACGGGCCAGCCGGCGCTAGCGGTCCACTACGATACCAGCCAGTTCGGGTATGCCGGCGACGCGGTCACGCGCGCGTCGAGCTTGCGAACTTCCGTTATTACCGGACCCGAGGGTAGAGTTCCTCCCCTCACGGCCGAGGCGCAAAAGAGACAGGCAGCTAATCGTGCCTACACTAATGATCATCAATTCGACGGTCCGGAGAACCGGCCATTGCCAGAACGCTGCCTCCTGTGGCAAGGCGAAGGCCCGCCCATGATGCCCGAACCCTTCGACAGCAATATCCAGATTCTCCAAGGCCCAGGCTACGTCGATGTGCTTCAGGAAATGATCCACGACGCCCGCGTCATCCCCACGGATGGGCGTCCGCACCTTCCGCAAAGTATCCGCCAATGGATGGGTGATGCCCGAGGCCATTGGGAAGGCGATACGCTTGTGGTGGAAACCACTAACTTTACCGAACGGACTTTGGTGCAGCAGGCGTTCACCACCGCCAAGCTGAAAGTGATCGAGAGGTTCTCGCGCGTGGACGCCAATACAGTGCTGTACCAATTCACCGTGGACGATCCGGGGACGTGGATCAAGCCCTGGTCGGGCGAGCTGACTCTGAGGAAGATTGACGGTCCGATCTACGAGTACGCGTGCACCGAAGGAAACCGCGGCATGGCCAACAACCTCCGTGGAGCTCGCGCCACTGAGAAGAAATAAAGGAGGAGTGTCCGGACAATGCGAACCACACTAGCTGTCTTCCTCGCCATTTCAGGGGTGCTGCTCACTGCCGCGCCTATCTGGGCGCATCATTCCTTCGCGGCGGAATTCGACGCCAAGCGGCCGGTCAAGCTGCAAGGCACGGTCACCAAGTGGGAAGCAATAAATCCCCACTCATGGATTTACCTCGACGTGAAGGGCGCCGACGGTACGGTGACTAAGTGGGAGGTGGAAGGCGGCAACCCCAATTCGCTTTACCGCCATGGCTTTACCAAGGACTCGCTGCCGGCGGGAACTGAGATCATTGTCGAGGGCTATCAGTCCAAGGATGGGGCTAACAGGGCCGTCGGCGCTAGTCTGAAGTTCGCCGATGGGCGCAAACTGTTCCTGGGCGGCTCGGCTCCGGGCGCGAACGGACCGGACGGCGGGGACCAATAGACCGAAGTAGATCCTAGGTTAGATTCTTTCCGGCATCCGGTTTCCGCTTTAAAACCGAAACTGCGCGACGAGCTGACCGACGCGCGGCGGAAAGGCCGTGGTCGACGTGTTGATGAACCCGAAACCGGAAACAACCTGCAAGCCCGGCTGGGAGCAGGCGCCGTTGGTTCCATTCGGCAGCACGCACACAGGCGCGGTCTGTGGACTCGTCAGGCTGGGGTTGTTCAAATACACCCGGTTGAATATGTTGCTGAACTCGACCCGAAGGTTCAGGGTGGACTTTTCCCTGATCGGAAACTGCCGCCCAACAGCCATGTTCTCCACGGGGCGGCGGAATCCGCGGAAATAGGTCTGCAGCGCCGTACTTCCAAACTGCCCGGGAGCCGGGTCGGCCCACGCCGCCGGATTCAACACAATGGTTTTATTCGGATCGAAGCAGTGGCAGTTCAGGCTGTCCAGGAATAAAGCCTGGCCCGCTACGATGTTTTGCGGGTTAGTCCCCGGCTGGAACGTAAGGGCGCCTATCGTCGCGGTATTGAGGCTCGAGGGATAGCCTACGGTGTTCGCGGTGGGAATCGCAAGGGGTGTCCCGCTGGCGTACTGGAGAAAGCCCGTAAGCTGCCAATCACGGACTAGCTGCGACACAAACTTATTTGGCCCCCACTTGGGCAGACTGTAAGCCCAGGCGATTTTACTCGCCAGCGGCTGATCGAGAGTATCAAGCTTCCATGCCAGCGCACGGTTTTGAATATCTGGCGTGCCACCGAAGGTATCCATGTTCTTCGACCATGTAAAAGCATAGGTGAACTGAAGGCCGTGAGAAAACCGCTTGTTGACCTGCAACTGGAGCGAATCGTAGGCAGTAGAGGCTAGCGGCGCGCTCAGAATACCGAGGCCGGCGTTGAACTGCGGGAACGGCCGCAGCGATTGGGCCACGGTGGCGGTAAGCGGGAAACCGGTGAAGGGAATCTTATTCTGCAAGGGTCCCGCCGCAGCGCTATTGAGCGGCGCGAGCAGGATGGCCAGATCGGCGGGATTGTTCAGGCTTAGGCCGTATTGGCTCAACCGAGCAGTGCTCAGATAGTTTAAGCTGGTCAGCGCCCCTCCCGTGGTGGACGTAAACCACCAGATTCCACGGTTCCCCACGTAAGAAACGTCTAAAACGAGATCCCGGACAATCTCGCGCTGGACCCCGGCACTGTATTGATATTGCCGTGCTGGTCGCCCCCCGTTCGGGTCGTAGGACTGCGGCCCGGTCCCAGGGAGGATGCCGCCGATCGGGTAATACCCCGAGCTTAAGTTGGGCCATGCAATCTGGGACGCCGTAATCGGGCTGCCATTTATGGCTATGTTTTCCAAACTCATGATCGGCGCTCCGGGAATCGCCGCAGGGCCGAAAGGATTATTGGGTGCGGCGGATCCGTACGCGCCGCCGAAGACTGTGCCCTGACCAACACCTGTGTATACGATGCCGAAGCCGCCTCTGAACACCGTCTTGGGCAAGAACTGATAGGCGAAGCCGAGGCGCGGGCCAAAGCCCCAGGGATAATTGTTCGCGAACGAACAGTGGCAGGTGGCTTGGAAGATGGTTGCGCCCGGCTGGCCACCGGCCGTGGGGTTCGCCAGCGTCGGATCGAAATTCGGAGAGCGCCCGTATTGTTCCGTATAATACGTGGAAAAGTCGTAGCGCAGGCCCAGATCCAGCGTGAATTTGCGAGTCACCTTCCAACTGTCTTGCGCATAGCCTGCCAACTGGTGTTTCCCAAAGCGCGAATCGGAGGGAGGGCGGATATTGGCGGTATCGGGAACGCCCAGCAAAAAACTGGCGTAGGGCTGACCGATGTGGTACGCCCCAATATTTGCCGTACTGACACCCGTGGATGTCGAGACGACGTACGGCATCGCGGTTTCCGCGCTGCTGAAAGCGTAGGAGCCCTGGAGGTCTGAGTGGCTTTTATTGTAATTTCCCTGAGTCAGCATCTGCCCGCCGAATTTGAAGGTATGGTTGCCCTTGACCCAAGTCAGGCTGGCGATGCCCATGAACTGATTAAAAATCGAATCGCCAGGCCCTCCGGTGGCGATATTTTGCATGCCGCCGGCCGTGGAATCGAGGAGACCCGTGAAGTTGGGAAAAGCAGCCGGCTGAGTGAACGCCGGGCTGCACAGTCCGAGGTTCCCGCAGGCGTTGTACTCGGGCGTCAGCGCCGGCGCGCCCAAATCGTCCGAGGTGTATCCAATGCCCAAATGGAGCAGGAGCGTCGGCTGGAGGGTATGGTCATAGTTCAGGCGGAGCGATTTCGCATAAATAGACCCGCCGAACGTTTCGGAGATGGGTTGAGCCATCCCGTCGTCGCCGTAACATAGGCAGTTGGTAATGGTGCGGTTCCAGAAGAAAGACAGCTTGTCCTTGGACCCGATCACTTGATCGAGTTTGAGCGAAGGAGCGTCGGTAACCCGGTGAGATGGTTCCGTATTTTGAAAATTGTTGACCGAGCCGAGCGCGTTGCAGGGCGGCCCCACTACGCAGAAAGGCTGCGGGAGTAGACTTTGAATCTTCAGCGCGATCGGATCCAGGCGCGTCGCCGGGATGGTGTTGTTCGGGAACTGAGTAGTGACGGTCTGGCCGTTTGGGGCCACCTGCCGCGTAGCGGGATCGTAAATCTCGTCCGCGAAAATCACATTACCCAGAGGATCGGTCCCAATATTCCTATTGCCGGCCGCCGCAATCGCCCCGCTGAAGTTGCCATTGCGATACGCATCCGTGGGAACGGTAGTGGTGGCCGGCAATAGCAATTGAGTCTGAATGAATTGCTCCCAGCTAAAGAAGAAGAAGGTCCGGTTGCGGCCGTCATACACTTTCGGAATCCACACCGGGCCCCCGATGGTCACGCCATAGTCGCTCTTTCGCGACGTCGGCCGTAGGAGGTTCCCGTTGCCCGCATTCGTGAACGGCTGCCCGGCATTCATGAATTCGTTCTGGAAGTATTCGTACCCGCTGCCGTGAAATTGGTTGGTCCCCGATTTCATGGTCACGTTCATCACTGAGCTGCCGGCTTGGCCAAACTCCGCGGCGTAGTTGCCGGCCAGAACCGTCCATTCCTGGATTGAATCCTGGCCCGGCTGGGCCTGCTGGTTGGCGCCTTGCCCCAGGGCGTTGGTCCCATCCATGCCTTCTATAAGAAGCGTCTCCGATCCCGTGACCGAGCCGTTAAGGTGAACGGTTGTTCCGACGCCGCCGGGAGTAGGCGGCGCATAATAGGCACCCGGCAAGAGCGACACGACGTTGTACGGATTCCGGAGGCCATAGGTATCCGTGCCCAAGATCAGGAGCGGGAGGGCGTCCATCGTCTGGGTGGCGACCGTCTCGCTCACGTCGCCATTTTCGGTTTTGAGCAAGGGCGCTTCCTCGTTGACGGTGACCGACTCGGCGGCGTTGCCGACCTCCAGCGTGGCGTCTACACGTATGACTTGCGCCGTCTGAACGATCAGGCCGGGGCGGACGTATTTCTTGAAGCCAGCGACGCCGACCGTTAACTCATAGGTACCCGCAGGCAGATCGGCGATGGTGTAGTTGCCAGTGCTGGAGCTCGCCACCGGATAGACGGCGCCCGTATCGGTGTTTCTGGCTTCGATCGCGGCGCTGGCCACCACCGCGCCCGCCGGATCGGAAACTGTGCCGGTAATCGTTCCACCGCTGGTTTGAGCAAACCCCGCGACGGCGAAAACGAAAATCAAAGCAAGAACCTCTGTAAGACGCATCGCAGCCATCCTCTACCCGCCCCAGCCTCCCCAATCCTCTTGGGCCAGCGCGAAGCGCAAAGGATTATATCAGAGAATTCGCACGAAAACACTCCTCGTTTCATGATCCTCGTTTCATCATTATTCTGGGATTGGAAAATGCTCTATTCCGTCAAAGCCGTCAGCGGTTTCGGAATTCGATAGGACACGGCCGGCGGAGGGCCGCACCGAGCGCGAATGCGGAGGAGGCGGAAGGTTGGAAGGCGGCTATCTTGGCTTTCAAGCGCGCCACTTACTTACCTACAAGGTGTCCAGGCCGCCGGGCGCGGCGTCAAACGAATGGGAAGCTCGGCGGGCCTGGCCGCGCTCGGCGAGTCCGTTGTGCGCGAGTTTCTCCAAAGATGAGATCCATGGGGGCCGTCCGGTAGAATCGGGGAAATGGGGCCTTCGGTCGCGCGCAGATACTATATCTCCGGGCAAGTTCAGGGTGTGGGCTATCGCTTCTTCGCGCAGCGAGCGGCGCGAGAGTTGCGCGTGCGCGGATGGGCTCGCAACCTAGTCGATGGGCGCGTGGAGGTTCTTGGGATCGGCACGCCGCGACAGCTCGCGGACTTCGAGGGAGAATTGCGCGTGGGGCCGCCCGCAGCCGACGTCAGGGGCCTCACTGTGGAAGACGCAGCGCCCGCCGGCGTAGTCACCGGTTTCTCGATTCGTTGAAATCGCTCGGAGCGGGGGAGGTTTCCGCCTCCCCCGCAAGAGTCTACTGGTACGGCGGCGTGGGGGTGCCTCCGGTGACCGTCTCCGTCACCGATTGCGACGCGGTCTGGCCATTCTGGCCAGTGGCGATACAGGTGTAAGTCGTGGTGCTCGTCGGGAAGACCACGAACGAGCCGCTGCCGCCATTGAACTGCGCTCCCGCGATATTAATGCTGACGGCGTTCGCGGCGCTGCAAGTCAGCGTCACCTGTGTTCCGGGCGAGGGCGAGGGATTCGGACTGGCCGTGAATCCGGTGATGCTCGGCACGGGGATCACCGTCACGTTCACGGTGGCCGTGGCCGTCACCGATCCCTGATTGTTGGTGGCGGTTAAGGTGTATGTCGTGGTGGACGTGGGGGAAGCCGACTGGCTGCCGGTCAACGCCACGCTGCCGATACCGCTGATGCTGACCGTATTGGCATTTTCCACGACCCACTGCAAGGTCGTGCTTTGACCGCTGGTGATGGACGGCGGAGTCGCGGAGAACTGGATGATCCGCGGAACCACGCCGGCGGTGACCGTCACCGCCACGCTGCAACTGGTAGTCGTTCCGCTCGCGCCGGTCGCGGTGATGGTGTAGTTGGTGGTCGAGGTGGGCGTCACCGCGATGTTGCCGCTTAAAGGAACAGTACCGACGCTAGGCGTGATGGTAACCTTGGTGGCGTTGCTGGTGGTCCAATTCAGCGTGGCCGATTCGCCTTGAGAGATATTGGTCGGCGTAGCGTAACAGTTGAGCAACTGAACCGCGGGAGTGTTCACCACCACCACGGCGTTGGCCGAGGTCGAGCCGCTGGCGTTGCTCGCGGTCAGGGTATAGGTGGTGGTCATGGTAGGACTCACGGCCACGGAACCCACGGGTTGCACGGTTCCCACGCCGCTCAGAGTCACGGAGGTCGCGTTCTGCACCTGCCAGGAAAGCGTCGACGACTGGCCGGGTGCGATGGCCGAGGGATTGGCGTTGAAGAACACGATTTGCACGGTGGTCGGGGCGCTCGTGCTGACGTAAGTTTGGGCAATCCCCTGCCCGCCGTAAGGATCGCGCACGGTCAGGCGGAAGGCGTAGTAGGTTCCCGCCACGGCGGTAAAGGTGGTGATCGCGCTGGTGGGCAACGAGAGCGTCACTACCGGACCAGCCTCCTGCGTCCAGAGGTAGGTGAGAGGCGAACCCTGCGGGCTATACGATCCCGATCCGTTCAGCGTGATGGTTCCCGCCGGGACGTTCACTTGTGGCGCTCCGGCATCGGCCACCGGGGGGGTCTCGCCCACCCGCACGCGCTCCGTCACCACTTGATAGCGGATGCGCGGAGGATCGACCGGAACCGGATGATTGGCGGCCTGGAATTCCTTGGGCCGGAGCATGTTGCCCAACTGCAGTCCAACCACGGCGCGGCCGTCGTTCTGCGGCCCCAGCAACGTGGGATTGATGTCGCCTTCCACCGTAAAGGCAAGCTTGGAGTTCAGCGGGAACACGAACCGCGCCGTGCCGCCAAAGCGATTGGAGCTGTTCGGCTTGGGCGTGCGCAGCCACCCGACATTGGCTTCCAGATAATTGTTGCCCCACAATCCGAGGCTGGTGCTGACGCCCACTTGATCGACAATCCTCAAATAGCTTTCCAGAAGCACCGACGACAGCAGGTTGCCGGTCACCGGATCGGTGGCGGCCGTAGTGTTCACCAGCGCATTATCCAGGAAACCCTTGGTTCCGAAAATTCCAACCTTGCCACGCTTGAAAACGTAATCGACGTTCAGAGCGGCCTGGCCCAGGGTTCCGCCGGTCTGATCGCCCACCAACGTGGCGTGCTTGAAACTGGCAAACAGCGCGGCCTGTATAGGCCCGTCGCGGCCCACCAGGCCGAGATCGAACTGCCCTTCACGATCGTTCTTGAAATACAAATACTCGCCTTGAGCTTCGAACGCGAAAAGCTCGTTGAACGGAGCGAAGTAGCGGGCCTTGCCGCTGAAAGTGACGTTGCCGGTATCGTCCGCGCCTACGTTAACCCCCAGGAGCTCGAAGTGCGGCATTTTATGAGCTTCGATTTGTTTCTCGACGGCGGCGGCCACTTCGTCGGTAGTGGGCGGCCGGGGCGCGGCCGCAACCTGGTTTTGAAGGGCCGCTTCGCCCTTTTGCAGACCCTGCTGCGCGGCCTGCAGATCGGCCACCTGCTTGCGCAGATCGGCGTTGGAGTCGGCCAGATCCTTGAGCATTTTGGCGATGTCGTCGAGCCGGTCGAGCCGCTTCAACACCTCGCTGCAGCATTCCGGCTCCTTCGGCTGCTCGATGGCCCGAATCGCCTCGCCGGGTCCGCCGGCGCTCACAGTGTTGCCCTGCGCGTCGGTCACGATTAGCGAAACACGGCGGTTCATATATCGGGCTTCGTCCGTCCGGCTGTAGGTGGGGCGCTGGCCGGGATATCGCGGGTCCGCCTTACCTGCCGAGGCAGTGGTGATCTGGTTGGGCTGCGCGCCGTACTTCACCAGGAAGTCGCGCACGGCGTTGGCGCGGGCCAGGCCCAGACGGTCGTTGTACTGGTTTCCGCCGATGACATCGGTGTGGCCGTCCACCCGAACCCGGTAGCCGGTATTCTTTTGCAGCAATTCCGCCAAACGCAAAAGGCTGGGAAATCCATCCACCAGCACCGACGAGTTGAACTCGAAATTGATTTCTTCCCAATCGTCCTTAGTCACGCCCGGGGGAACGTTTAGTCCCTGAGCCCATACGCCCGTCGCACCGAGCGTGAGAAACATCAAAAAGGCCGCGCATTTACGCCACATTTGCAGGATCTCCTAGAGCGCTTGCCGCCCGCTCTTACACGTATCGATTTCGTGCCCGGAGGTGTTGCTCATCTATCGTGCGCACGCCTCCGGGACCCCTCTACCGATCGCGTGCGACGAGAACAACGGAACAGCTTAGAAGCTAAAGCGAAGGAACTGCAAGCCTTCGCATAACAGGATACACGACCGGAAAGTGGATGCGCTATCCCCTGCAAACGTTACATTAATCCGCCAAAAGGCGAATCTCTATCCAAGATCCCCGGACTTGTCCCACGGGTCACAGGCTGAAGCCTGTACTACTAAAGTTGAAAATCTTCGTGCGCCGCGACGATTTTGGTGGAAGTCCCGCGTTTTCATCCGTGTGCATCCGCGTTCATCTGTGGCTTAAGGGATCTTGTTTGCGGCACAGCCGCGCTGTGCCACCATCTTGCCCAACCCAACTGCACGAAATGTAGAAACTCCAGGCACGGGCGTTAGCTTGCGGCCTACGGATTCGCCGCTGGCGCGTAATAGCCATGCCGCGCGCGCACGACCAAGTCCTTGCGATTCTTGACCTTGATTTCCACCGTGTGATACAGGCCGTCCACCTTTAGGGGATCGGGTCTGTATAGCGCTACGTACTGATGCCGCAATTCGTTGGCGATATCTTCGAAGGATTGCGCCAGGTCCGACGACTGGAAGGGAAGGAAGGTTTGCCCGCCTGTTTCCTGGGCGAAATAGCGTAATACCTTGTCGCCTTCTGTCTCCAGACGGGTGTTATTGGTGGAAATCGTGTAAATTACTACGTCGGCCTTTTGAGCCATTTCCAGGGCCTGCTCGCGAGTCCAGTGGCTTTGATTATCTTCGCCGTCGCTCAGAATGACCATCGCGCGGCGGAATTTTTCCGATGGCTGCTCCTTGATCAACTTGTCGCGGCAGGCAGTGAAAATCGCGTCGTAGAGAGCGGCGCCGCCGCCGGGATGCAAATTGCGGATCGCCGTACTAAGCTTCCGCTTGTCGTCGGTCAAATCGGAAACTATCTCGGGCGAGCTGTCGAAGCTCATCACCAGGGCCTTGTCATGGCCGGGCCGAAGCACGGTTTCGAGAAAACTGCCGGCGGCTTCCTGCTGGAATTGGAACCGTTCGCGAACGGTATTGCCGGTATCCATGAGAATCGCGATGCGCAGCGGCAGATCGCTCTCCGCGGCGAATTCGGCGATCGTCTGCGGCTTCTTGTTCTCGACGATCTGGAATTCGTCCTTGGTCAGGTCGGTGATGAAGCGGCCTTTTTTGTCCTGCACGGTGAACAGCAGGCTGACGCGGGTTACGTTCAGCCGGATGGGCTGATCGCCAGAATCCACGGGCGCCTGGGCCATGCAAGGAAGACCCACGCAAGCAAGGCCAACGAAGACGGGCACACTGGCGAATTTCATGCCGAATTTTGCCCCCAGCGGCGGATCCTCATTTTTAAATTATACGCGGCGGCGAGTGGCGTTGCAGCGCTTTTGAAGCCGAAAACGGAGGAGCCGAGATCTAGTATGCTATCCCGCATACCGCTTACTAACGCACGCGGCTCGGAAGCGTTGACTCCGAGCCGCGACCGCGAGGGAGCGGTTGTCAAGAATTAACCGGGACAACACACTATGGCACCACAGCCGGAAGTTTGGTTTGGTCCCCAGTGTTGATACATTTGGGATGGCCGAAGCCTCCCGCGCTGATGCCCGTCCCGCCGTCGGGATTGGCGGTTATGTCGTAGACGATGTTGTCGGGCCGCGAGGTATCGCCGGAGACGCCGCCGACGCCCAGCAGGTGATCGAGAGCTAAATTATGGCGCGTTCGCCACGCGACCATGTGATCGGTGCAGGAAGTGTCGCCGCTAACGCCAATGGCGCCCACCACCACTTGGCCTGGACCATAGAGCGCCAGGCCTCCTCCAAAAACGTTCACTCCGCCGATCCTAAATCCGACCATTGGATCCACAGACGTGCCGTATTTGTCCGGCGTCAGCGCGTAAGCGACGCTGGTAGCCACAGGATTGCTCTCCTGCAAACCAAATAGGCTGCCCCCCGGCTGGACCGCGGAATAAAGATTCGCGGTGGAAAGAGACAGTCCGGTCGCTTGGCCCTTGCCATTGCTGAAGGAGGTAAAGTCCAGGCTGAAGGCATTGGCGGTATTGGCCTTCTGCGCCGAGATGACGCGGCTGCCGGGCCATTCCGCGCCCCGATCGTTGCCGGTGAAGGCGACGGCGCAGACAAAGCCGTCGCGGTCGACAATAGTTCCCCACATCTGATTCGTAAGCCCGCTCGTCTCCGTGGTCGTGGCCGAGATGAGAGCGGCCCTCAATTGCGACCAGCCCGGAAGACCCGAGCAGCCCACGAAGGGGGACGCCGGCGCGGAAGGCGCGTTGACTTGTCCGCTCGCAAGCGACGCGAACAATACCGCCGGAACCGCGACAGCGTTAACACATAACAATTTTCGAAACATCTATTTTATTTCCTCCTGGATTGAATGGGTGCGCGTGAGCGCACCCGCACAATTATACGAAAATTCGGCGAGCCCTCGCTCTCGATCTGGTAATCCGCCCTACGGCCTGGGGCCGGCGTATTGGCATTCAACGATCGTTGGCGTAATCAAAGCGCCCGTCGAGAGCGTGTTGCCATTCTGCACCAAATTAATGTTGTTGCCGGTTCCGCCGTTCACCACCGCGTTATTCGTCAGGTACGCTTCGCAAGTGGAGAAGAATACTTCGCCATAATCGGGCATGGAAGTGAGCGCCCCGTTCACGACGGGCGTCTCCACAACCCACTCCGCGCTGTTGCCTACAAGTTTCGTTCCTGAGGGCGCCGTAATCGTGTAGCTCATCGAGGCTCCGCTGGTGACGTTGCCGAAATAGATCGTAGCGGACGTCGATCCAGCGCCCGAGGGAGTGCAGATCAGCATCGAAATCAAGTCGCCGGGGCTAAGGGAAAGATTCGTGATTTGCACCCATCCCTGCGGAAACCACTCGTGCCACGGGTAGATGCTACGCGTGATAGAACTGCCGCTCTGATAGGCGGCGCAGAGCATTCCAGCCTGGCAAACGTCGCCCGACCCGTCGCCATCCATCCCGATCCAGTTGGCGCAGTAATACCACTTGCCTTGGGTTGGCGGGTACACATTCGGGACCACCCAGTCGCCTTGCACCCACTTGAAGGACTGGCCGCTCGGCGCGTAGACGACGCCTCCGGACCAATTGTCATACGTCTCGGTTCCCGCTCCTTTGGCACCTTTGTTTGTGTGGGTCGTCATGGTAGGATCGACGCGGAATGTGGGCTGGACGAAGTGATATCTGCCTTTGATGCGGTTGTAGTGATTCTGGAAGCGGCTCAAGAGGCGAGGGTCCTCCGGGCGCGGTGGAAAGCCATAGCGCGCCAGATCGTCCGCGGGAGCGGTTAGCGGATCAAAACCCTCCGGCGGGGGAGCATAAGTTATAATTCTTGCTCCGTTTTAAAGCTTAATCGTATCCATTTTTGTTTTTTCTCCTTTTTTATTAGGTACTGAAACAGCGTGAACTCGTGGAGCTTAACGGCATTCTCGCTGCCATCCCTTTCCCTCAGCATTGCCAGCGCTTTGGAAGCCGGGGCCGCTTGACCCAGGCACGCTTCCCGGCTAGAACACTATCCAAAATGTGAGCGCGGCGTCCAGCTATGCCGGGCGGATGTTTAAGCGCGTAGTCTGAAGAGAGGGATGGTTTCCGTCTGGTATCTGGTTCTGACCGGTGCGGTGGCCGTGGACCGGCTGGCCGAGATGGCCTATTCGCGCCGCAATCAGAAAAAGCTCGGTGAACGGGGAGCGCGCAAGGTTCACGATCCTGTGTTCGGGGGAATGGTGGCGCTGCATGTGGGCTATCTATGCGCGGCGCCGCTCGAGGTGACGCTGTTTCATCGCCCGTTCCTGCCGTGGCTGGGATGGCCGGCCCTGTTCGTACTGGCAGCGGCGAATGCTCTGCGTGTATGGGCTATCCGCGCGCTCTCCATCCACTGGAATATGCAGATTGTGGCGTCCCAATCGCTAGGCGCGGTTTCTTCGGGGCCGTACCGCTGGATCCGGCATCCCAACTATGCGGCGGTATTCCTCGAGGTCGCCGCGCTGCCTCTGGTCCATACGGCGTGGGTGACGGCTCTCATTGCCAGCGCGGCCCATGCCGTGCTGCTCGCCCGGCGGATTTCCGCCGAGGAAAAAGTATGGATGAGTGAACCAGCCTATCGAAGGCAGATGGGATCGAAGCCCAGATTCGTGCCAGGGGCGGGCCGCAAGAGGTCCGCGATTTCCTAAAGAGCGCACAGGCCGCCGGGCGCGGCGTCAAACGCAGGAAAAGCTCGGTGGACTTGGCCGCGCCCGGCGAGTCCCTTGTGCGCGACCTTCTGAAGATAAAACGTCAGCGTCCGGTCAGTGACTTCAAGGTGACCCGCGTTTCCTTGGCGCGCCGGTCGATCGATGTTAGGCTCAACCCGGTAGCGTTGTCACCGAAGCCCAAATCCCGCTGGTTTATGCTCGCGGCGATTCTGCTGTTGTGCTGGATTGGCTGGCAAGTCGCAATTGGTTGCGACTGCTACGACCTTTCGAGCGGCCCGTCCCATGGAGACCACGGCGACTGCGGTTGTCTGGGATGCGGGTGCTGCGGATTCTGCACATCTCGGCACTGGGCGTCGCGGTCACTCTTTCCGCGAATGAGCCCACCCCCATCCTGACTTCCGCTGTGGGTTCGCAGGCACCCGCCTTCGCTATCGACCAGCCTCCACGCTCCTAACGAGTCCGCCCAACCACTTTGGAGGAACTCGCGCACAACGGACTCGCCGGGCGCGGCTAAGTCCGCCGAGTTTCTCCTTCGTTTGACGCCGCGCCCGGCGGCCTGTGCGCTCTTCACTGACCCAGCGCACAACGTAGCCCGGCACGGCAGGGAGTCAGGGATTCGGGTGAGCTCACGGTCCCGCGCCGGGCGCTGTGCGCTGGACCAGCTCGTTTCAAGGAGAAAAGGATGCGAGCCCTCGTTGTGTTCCTCGCGTGCGCGGCGGCAGCCTGCGCGCAGGATCCGTTTGAGATTCACGTTTACGAATACGACCCGAGCCGCTCGGCTCGTTCACTTATGAAGCTCACCTTAACTATGTGTTGGAGGGCACTACTGCCTTTGACGGGACCGTCGCCCCGACCCAGCATCAATTCCACTTCACCTCCTAGGTCACCGCCGGATTGAGCGATTCATTCGCCCTCGGAACGATGCTGTTGACAGCGGTGCGGCCGGATCAATCACTCGACTACGCGGGTTGGCGTATCATCCCGCACGCCTTCGTTCCCCAGTCGTGGGGCCTGCCCTTTAACCTCGGAGTGCTGGCGGAATTTTCCTTCGAACGTCCCGTTTACGAGGAGGACACGCGCCACCTGGAACTTCGGCTCGTGATCGAGAAGCATATCGGCCGGTTGCAACTCGACGGAAACCCGGTTTTCGCCGACGCATTGACTGGACCGGAAACCAAAGAGGGATGGGGATTTGAGCCTTCGGGCCGCATCGGCTGGCAGCTTTCACCGCATTTCACGCCGAGCATCGAGTATTACAGCTCCTGGGGACCCCTTCAAAATCTGAGCCCGTTCCACGAGCAGGTCCATCAATTCGTACCCGGAGGAGACTGGAAGATCGATGACCGGTTGATGATGAACTTCGGCGCCGGGTTTGGAATCACCGGAGCGGGGAAAAAGGTTTTCTTCAAAACCCGCTTAGAGTGGTCGCTTGGGAAGGCTCCGGCGGGCGGTAAGTGACCTGTCTAATACCGCAAAGTGACCGTTTCCCTCGGGGCTTTCCAAGCAGCCTATGATAAGCTGGCCGTTCCGCGATCCGGTTGTTTGGAAACTGGTTCAAGAGCGGCAGCGTCCCGGATCACGAGGGGCAGGGAAAGACTTAGAGAGCGATGCTTCTTCAGAACGCGGTGGCGGATGCGCTCAACAACACCGAATGGGCGTTTCCAGTGGCGGAATGTATTCACATCGGAGGGTTTGCAGTAGGTGTTGGGTCGATTGCGTTGGTGGACTTTCGCCTGTTGAACCTCGGACTGCGGAAGGAGACCGCCGCGCGGATTTTAAGGTACACCGAGCCGTGGACAGTGATCGCGCTGCTGTTCGTCATCTTCTCGGGTATGGCGCTGTTTTTTTCGCAGGTCGACATTTACGTGTATAACGAGATCTTTCCATATAAGATGTATATACTCGCCGCGGCGCTTATCTACAATTTCACGGTCCACAGGAAAGTGGCGACCATGAACGATCCGTCGCCGGTCTTGAGCAAGTCCGTGGCGATCGTGTCCCTGCTGCTCTGGGTGTCCATCGTGTTTGGCGGCATCTTCACCGGGTTTTTAGAATAAGGTTCTTTGACGTGTCCATCGCTCATTCCATCCAGAGTATCGGCTTCCTCACAGATTTCAGCGAATCGGTGCTGGCGTACCCGATCGTGTTATCGACTCATCTGACGTGCATCGCGCTGTTCGGGGGCATGATTCTCGCGACCGACCTCCGCCTTCTGGGCCTTTCCTTCAAAAGCTTCACCATCACCGAGGTCGTGGCCAGCTTACGTCCATGGAAACGTCTAGGGGGAGTCGTCATGATCTGCATGGGCTTGCTTCTAGCGACCTCCGAGGCGGAGAAGTACGCGCCCAATCCGTTCTTCTGGACCAAAATGATCGTTTTGGGCTTGATCGGCGTACACGCCCTGATTTTCCGCCCAATCGTATACAACAAGACCGAGGAACTGGATCGATCCCCGGTCATCCCGATGAAGGCAAAACTCGCCGCGATCCTCTCGTTGGCGCTTTGGACAACGATGTTCGTCATGGGGAGACTCATCGCGTACTGGGAAGGTTACGGCGATTCCTAGGTCAGAGCCACTTCTCCCGAGTTTCTCATTCGTTTGACGCCGCGCCCGGCGGCCTGTCCGCGATCCGTCCGTAACGCGTCGTGGCGTTCAGATCCCCGGCCTTACGGCCGTTATCGTCGGCACGACTGAAACATTATGAAGGAGCCCCTTCACCCACGGGCGAGAAAATAAACGCGAGTACCGAAAGCGGAGTGACGTATGATCTGACAGGCGTGGTCGAGCGAAGGCCGCCATTCGACATTGGTGGGCAAACCCCGTTACTGAAACTGGCCCGGCTGGCGGACTCGGACCCAGGACTGGAGCATCGTAGCCCGAGAGGCAAAGTGAAGAAAGATACGCCGGCTGCTCATCACGCGGAAAGGAAGAGTGATGATCACAATCCCGGCGGTACGAGAGCGTTGTGCGGGAATCGATGTCGGCAAGAGAGGTTTGGCAGTAGCCGTAATGACGGGTCCGGCCGACAAAGAAGCGGCGATTGAAACTCGATGGTTGGGAACCACGGTTCCGGAACTGGAAACCTTGCGGGAGTGGCTAGTCCGCGAGGGGGTGACATCGGTGGCGATGGAGAGCACCGGTTCCTA
>DATDGT010000169.1:0-23640 GCA_036521975.1 Bryobacteraceae bacterium | reverse complement strand
GTTGGCGCGTCAGGCTCTCGCTGTTCTGCATGCGTATCTGCATCCGGCCGCAGAACGCCCGGCCCGCTCACCCTCATTTCATGATCATCTTGTATTGGAAACCGGTCCCGTTTCATGATCATCTTGTATTGGATAATTCTAAATCTTGACACCCCCCCACCCGGCTGTATAATGAAGTGTTCACCGCTCACGGAGAACATTCTCGCTCGTCCTGAGTACTGTATATGATTAAAGTTGAAGGTTTGACCAAGCGATACGCCCGCAATGTCGCGGTCGATCATATCTCTTTCCAAGTCGATAAAGGCCAGATCGTCGGCTTTCTCGGGCCTAATGGCGCGGGCAAAACCACGACCATGCGCATGCTCACCTGTTTTCTCCCTCCTACCGACGGAAGCGCTGAAGTAGCCGGGTTCGACGTTTCGGAAAACCCGATGGAAGTGAAGAAACGAATAGGCTACTTGCCCGAATCTCCGCCGGTCTATCCCGAAATGGAGGTGATCGAATACCTCAACTTCGTCGGACACATCAAGGGCGTCGAAAAATCGGGACTTCTGAAGCGGATCGACGATGTCATGGAAACCTGCGCCATCACCGATGTGCGCAACCGCGAAATCGGCAAGCTGTCCAAAGGCTACCGGCAGCGCGTAGGTTTGGCCCAGGCGATCATTCACAATCCCGACGTTTTGATTCTGGACGAGCCCACGGCGGGTCTCGATCCGCATCAGATCATAGAGACGCGCGATCTGATCAAGAGCTTGGCCGGCAACCACACCATCATTCTTTCCACTCACATCCTGCCCGAAGTGGAGCAGACGTGCGAGCGCGTCATCATCATCGCCAAGGGAAAACTCGTGGCGATGGATACGGTGTCGAATCTGACCAGCCGATTGCGCGGCTGCGAGACGGTGGCGGTGGAAGTGACCCCCAGCGACGGTGTTTCCGACCTCGGGCAATTTGGCCAATCGGTGCGAAGGAAGCTGGAGCAGGTTACCGGCGTCGCCCGCGTCATCGTCAAGGACGCGAAAAACGGCAAGGCGCAATTCACGGTGGAGAGCCTGCAAGGACGGCAGATCCGGCCGGAGTTGGCGCGCGCCGTAATTGAGTCGGGCTGGAGCCTGAACGAGCTGCACGCCATCGGGCTTAGTTTAGAGGAAATTTTCTTGCAATTGACCGCTACTCCAAAGGAATTGGAGGCGGCTTCCCCGGAAGCAACCGTCGGCAGCGGGGCCGAGCCGGAAGCCGAGCCAGTGGGAGGTACACGATGAATACACTCACCATTTGCCGAAGGGAACTAATCAGCTACTTTCGCTCCCCGATCGCGTACGGAGTCATGTTTTTCTTCGCGCTGATCGCGGGATATTTCTTCTACGCGGCCGTGGCGATCTTCATTCGCCAAAGCCTGCAAGCCACGCTGGGGGGCCAATCGGTTCCTATGAGCGTGGATGACTGGGTGATTCGCAGCGTGCTATCGAACGTTGCGGTAGTGGGATTGTTTATGGTCCCGATGATTACCATGCGGCTGTTCGCCGAAGAAAAGCGCACCGGCACCATCGAGCTATTGATCACTTCGCCTCTGAAAAACCTGGACATCATCCTAGGCAAGTGGCTGGCCGCCGTAGGGCTATACGCCGCGATGCTGGCGTTGTCGCTGGTGAATGTCGCGATTCTCTACATGTACGGCAAGCCCTCCTGGAAGCCGCTGCTGATCGGATATCTGGGGCTGCTCCTGCAAGGTGGATGCATGTTGGCCTTGGGCACGTTCATCTCCGCCTGCACCAAGAACCAGATTGTCGCGGCGGTGGGCGGATTCGGACTGCTGCTGCTGTTGTGGGTGATCAATTGGGCTTCGTCGCTCGATAACACCACCATGTCGCGGATTTTCGGTTATTTGTCGATCAACGACCATTTTGAGAATTTTTCGAAAGGGGTGCTCGATTTCAAGGACAGCGTGTTTTACTTGAGTGCAATTGTTTTCGGGCTGTTTCTAACAGCCCGGGCACTGGAATCCATGAGGTGGAGGGCCTGATATGCCAACCGATCACAACCGCCGCCGGGCCGTAACGTTCGCCTCGGTCATTTTATACAGCGTGATCGTAATAGCGATTCTGGGAGTCGTCAACTTCCTGGCCAATCGCTACGACAAGAGCTTCGATACCACCAGCGACAAGAAGTTCACGCTTTCTGAGCAGTCGAAGAAGATCGTCAAGAACCTGAAGCAGGATGTCACAATCTCCTACTGGGACCGGCCGGACGCGTTCACGCGCGCGCGCGATCTGTTTGACCGCTATAAGGGCTTGTCGCCGCACGTCACCGTTCAATACACCGATCCCGACAAGAAATTCGCGCAAGCCAAGGCCGCGGGCGTGTCGAACTACGGCGCGATCTTCGTTGAAGTCGGCAATAAGAAAGTCGAAGCCAAGAGCCTTACCGAGGAAGATGTCACCGGCGCGCTGGTGAAGGCGCTGAAGGGAGGCGATCGCGAGGTTTGCTTCGTGCTCGGCTCCGGCGAACATTCCATCGACAACACGGATCGCGACGGCTATTCCCAAGCCAAAGAAGCCGCTGAGAAATCCAGCTACAAGACGCAGACCATCAAGCTGATTCCCAAATCGGAGATCCCCACAGACTGCACCATCGTGGTCGTGCCGGGTCCCAAGCTTGATTACGTGCAGCCGGAAGCGGACGCGTTGAAGGCCTATGTGGAAAACGGGGGGCGCGCGCTATTCATGCTGGACCCTCCGCTGAAGATCGGCGCGCAGACTATCGAGGACAACGCCCCGCTTACGAACGTGCTCGAAGGCTGGGGAGTAACTCCGCAGAAGGATCTGGTGCTGGATCTGAGCGGCGTGGGTCAGCTTTTTGGCCTGGGCCCGCAATACGTGCTGGTCACCAGCTATGATAGCCAGCCCATCGTGCGCGATATGAAGGACATTCCGACGGGATTCCCCATCGCGCGATCGCTGGAAGTGAAGAACACGGACAAGACCAGCATCGACAAGATGTTCTCGAGTCCCGACGACAGCATGGCGACCAAGAATCTTTCCTCTCCCGAGATCAAACAGACCAAGGACGACTTAAAAGGTCCGCTGCTGCTCGCGGCGGCCGGAACCTACACCACCGGCAAAGAAACGGGTAACGGGCGCTTTGTCGTGGTGGGTTCTTCGAGCTGGGCGGCGAATAGCTTCCTGAAGTTCAACGGGAATAAGGATCTGTTCGCGAACATGCTCAACTGGCTTTCTTCCGACGAGGATCTGATTTCGATTCGCCCGAAAGAGCCCAGCGATAATCCGCTGAACATGAACGCGCGGCAGGTTTCGGCGCTGTTCTATGAAAGCGTGATCGGGATTCCGCTGCTGGTGTTCGCCGCAGGCGTGGGAGTCTGGTGGCGCCGCAGGTAGAGCGGGCTTTAGCCTGCAACCTGGGCTTCAGCCCAGGTCGGGAGAAGGTAGGACAAGCTTCAGCTTGTCCATTTGATCTAACCACGAGGTCGTTATGAATCTCACTCGTCTTTTAATCGCCGCCGTGGTGATGGCCGGCCTCGGCGGGGTGCTTTTGTGGTCGAATAAAGCGGAGAAGGCCAAGGCGGATAAACCCGCTAAGGACACAAGCCCCAAGATCGTTTCGCTCAAAGACGCGGATATTAAGCAGATCGAAATAACCAAGAAGGACGGCGATCCTACTGTTCTGAAGAAGAACGACGCCGGGCAGTGGGCCATCGACGCGCCCAAAGCGATGCCGGCCGATCAGAATTCGGTATCGAGCGTGGCGGGCGCTGCCGGGAACCTCAGCTCCGACCGCGTGGTAGACGATAACGTCGGCGCCGGTGATCTTTCCACGTATGGATTGTCGCCCGCCGCCGTAACCGTGAAGTTCACCATGAAGGACGGGAAAGCCACCACGGTGCTGTTCGGCGACAAAACGCCCAGCGGCAACGATGTTTACGCCAAAGTGGAAGGCGATCCGCGCCTGTTCACCACTTTCAGCTACAGCAAAGACAGTTTCGATAAGACATACAAGGATCTGCGCGACAAACGCCTGATGACGTTCGACAAAGACAAGACCAGTCGCGTGGAGCTAGCCGAAGCCGGTCAGGCGCCGATCGAGTTCGGACGAATCGATTCGAACACCTGGCAGATTCTGAAGCCCAAACCCGCCCGCGCGGACAGCTTCCAGGTGGAAGACTTGTTGGGGCGGGCGAAGGATTCGGAAATGAACGCGTCGCTTTCCGACGACGACGAGAAAAAGTACGTAGCGACGTTCGGTTCCTCACCGCCGCTCGCCACGCTGACGGTGACCGATCCCAGCGGCGCGCAGAAACTGGAAGTGCGGAAATCGAAGGACGACTACTACGCAAAATCCAGTCAGGTGGAAGGCGTGCAGAAGCTTTCCCAGGACTTCGGCAAAATGTTCGAAAAGAAATTGGACGATTTCCGCAATAAGAAGTTGTTCGATTTCGGCTTCAACGACCCGAGCCATATCGAAATCAAAGACAACGGCAAGACGACGGATATCGATAAGAGCGGCGAGAACTGGACCTCGCAGGGAAAGAACCTGGATTCCGTTTCGGTGCAGGCGATGCTCGATAAGCTCCGCGATCTGCAAGCGGCCAAGTTTGCCGAAAACGGCTTCTCCACGCCACAGGTGGAGCTGACGGTGGTTTCCGACAGCGGCAAGAAGACCGAAAAGGTTGAGATCGCCGCGGCCGGATCGAATTTCCTCGCGAAGCGCGACGGCGATGCGACGCTGTATCAACTCGATTCCACCGCGGTGTCCGACCTTCGGAAGGCCGCGGGGGACGTAAAGCCGGCCGAGCCGCAGACCAAGAAGTAGCGAAGCAGTAGTCAGGCCACTTCTCGCAATTCGACGTAGGCAACCGCCGTGTGGGGTTCGGGTATAGGTTCGCCGTTTTCGCGCAGCCCGCTGAGGTGCAGCTCGATTGCCTCTCTCATGTTCCGTTCGATCTCATCGACCGTCCTTCCCGTTGTGATGCATCCAGGAAGATCTGGAACGTAGGCCGAAAGGTTGTTTTCGCCCTCTTCGATGACGATCGCGTATTTTTTCATGGCTTACTCCTAAGCCCGGCCTGAACCAGGACACTTTTTAAGGTATCAGGATGGACGTCATCTCCCGCGTGTCCCGGCACGGTAACGCAACCCGTCTTCACCGGATGCTTGTACTGCCGATGACTGCCTCGCGTCCGAACGTGCCGCCATCCGTCCTTCTCGATGAGCTTTATCAGATCTCGTATTTTCATCCCTGCTCAGCGTATATCGGCTTTACGCCAAAAAGCCATCAGACGTGAAACCTGCGCAAAATAGTAGAAGTGACCGGGCTCCTTACGGACCTCTACGAGCTGACCATGGCGGCGGGCTTTTTCGAAGCCGGCAAAGCCAACGATCGCGCGACGTTCGAGCTTTTCGCCCGTAAATTGCCGCCCAATCGCAATTTCATTCTGTGCGCGGGACTGGCCCAAGCAGTCGAGTATCTCCAGAATCTGCGATTCACTGCTGAAGAAATCGCCTACCTTCGCTCGCTGCCGCAATTCGCCCGCACGCATCGCGCATTTTTCGATATGCTCGCCGGACTGTGCTTCACCGGTGATCTGTTCGCGATGCCAGAAGGAACGCCGATCTTCGCGGGCGAGCCGTTTCTGACCTTGCGAGCTCCGCTGATTGAGGCGCAAATCGCCGAGACCTACTTGCTCTCCACCATCGGCTTTCAATCGATGATCGCGACCAAGGCCGCGCGAGTGGTGAAAGCCGCCATAGGGCGGCAGGTGGTGGAATTCGGCACTCGCCGCGCGCATTCGCCCGAGGCCGGCGTATTGGCGGGCCGGGCCGCTTACATCGGCGGTTGCGCCGGAACCAGCAACGCCGAAACCGGGCTGCGCTATGGCGTTCCCGTGTTCGGAACCGCGGCGCACTCCTGGGTGATGGCCTTCAACACCGAGCGCGCTTCGTTCGAGGAGTTGCAGCGGCTCTTGGGCGAGAGCACTGTTTATCTGATCGACAGCTACGACACACTGGAAGGGGCTCGGCGCGCCGCGGCGCTGGGGCGGCCTTTGTGGGGCGTGCGTCTGGACAGCGGAAATCTGGTGGAGCTCGCGCCCGCGGTTCGAAAGATTCTGGACGATGCCGGATTGACCGAGGCGAAGATCATGGCCACCGGCGATCTGAATGAGCACAAGATTCATGAGCTGGTCGCGGCGCGAGCGCCCATCGACATGTTCGGAGTCGGCACGGAACTGGCCACCTCCGCGGACGCGCCGTCGCTGGGCGTGGTCTACAAACTTGTGGAACTGGAAAGCGCTCAGTCCGGCCGCCGTTATACGTTCAAGCTCAGCGAAGACAAGGCCACGCTGCCAGGCGCCAAGCAGGTGTTTCGCTTCCCCGATCGCGACGTCCTCGGGCGGAGCTGCGAATGCGCCGGCTGCGGTCAAGACGATCGTCCACAGGCGGAAGCGCTTCTGCGTCCCGTGATTTTGCAAGGTAAAATCGTCGAGCCGGTGCCAGACGTGTATAAGTCCCGACGCCATGCAGCCGAATCGATGGCCCTCCTGCCCGCGCCTTGCCACAGTCTGTTCGAGTCGCATGCCTGGCGGGTGGAATTGAGCGCCGACCTAAGGCATCTGGACGAGCGGGTTCGCGCGGGAGCAGATTTGTGAGCACGGTATTCTTCGACATCGATACCCAGATCGATTTCCTCTATCCGGCGGGGGCGCTGTATGTGCCCGGGGCCGAAAGGATCGTCGAAAAGATCGCGGCGCTCAACCGCTTCGCAGCCCAGCGAGGGATTCCGGTAATCTCCACTATGGATGCGCATTCCGAAGACGATCCGGAGTTTCGCGATTGGCCGCCCCATTGCGTGACCGGCACGGCGGGCCAAACGAAGCCCGCCTGCACGCTGCTCGATAAACGCGCTACCGTCCCTAATAAGCCTGGGCTCCCGGCTATTGAAGGCATCGAGCAAATTCTGCTCGAAAAACAGGCGCTGGATTGTTTCACCAACGTGAACTTGAACGAACTGCTAGAGCGACTCTCAGCCGAGCGCTGCGTAGTGTACGGCGTGGTGACCGAGATCTGCGTAGCGCGCGCAGCGATGGGATTGCTGAAAACGGGCCGGAGAGTGGAATTGGCGATGGACGCGGTTTGCAGCCTGAGTGATACCGAACGGGATAAATTTCTCGCCGAGTTCACCGCCGCCGGTGGTGCAACGCTGTCGTGGGACAAGCTTCAGCTTGCCCTGGAGTAGAATTGAGAAATCCATGTCGCGAAGAATAATCGTGTGCGCGCTTGCCGCGGTGTTCATGCTCACAGGGGCTCACGCGCGCGAGCCGCGAGCGGCGGCACAGATCCCCATCCCGCTGCCGGACGGCAAGAAAATCACGCTCCAGCAATATCGCGGCAAGGTCGTGCTTTTGGCTATCTTTTCCACCATGTGCGGGGACTGCATCGACAACATGGACATGCTGAACCGTGTGCAGAAGGATTTGGGACCAAAGGGCTTCCAGGCGATTGGCGGAGCAGGAGACGAAGACGCCCAGTACACCGTAAGCGGATTCGTGCAGAGGTACAAGATCGGTTTTCCGGTGGGATATCTGACCAAGGACCAGATGATCGCGCTCGCCGATATCGCGCCGGGCCGTCGTCCCGTAGCGCCCATTTTCCTGTTTATCGATAAACGAGGAATTGTGCGATTCCAGTATTACGGCGACGATCGCTTCTTCAAGGCTTCTGAGCGAGGGACCCGTCTGACGGTCGAAGGCCTGTTGAAGGAACAGGTCAAATAGCGGCTTTGGAGAAAGTCGCGCACAACGAACTCGCGTTTGATGTCGCGCCCCGCAGCCTGTGTGCTCACGAGGCTTTACGTTCCGGCCTGCGCCCGGCTCGCATTCCGATACGCGCCGATAAGGGCGCGGCCATGCGCGAGCTGCGTGCGCGCAACGCGCGGCTGCGGCCATAGAGGAGCCAATCGATCAGCAGGCCCAATCCTCCGAAAACCGCCAGCCAGGGCCAGAGGTCCGTGGCGGCGGCGGATTCCAGCGACGTGCGAGGCACGCCGCGGCGAACACCGGCGGGCGGCGTCCACGCGGCCTCGGCCACGTCGGGCAATGTGAGGGAATAGACCAGCTCGCGGTCGCCCATCAGGACGCTGACGTCGCCCGGGGCTCCGGAGAAGAATTGCAGCGTATCGCCCTCCAGGGTGAATGGGAGCGGACGGCGGTTTTCGTCCAACACCCGAACGCTTGCGGGATCGATCCCTTTTTCCACCGGCACGCGCACCGTCCCCACCGCGCTCGCTTGCACTTCCCAACGTCGAAAGGCGCCGGGCGCCATCCAACGTAGAACATTGGCCATCAGCAAGGGAGCGGCCAGCTCATACTTCATGGGCGCGCGGCCGGGATTGAATCCCATTGCCACCATCTTGCCGGCCTTGTTCTCCCGCGCCACGACCAAGGGTCCCGCGGCTGCTTCCGCGACCACGATGTCGCCAGAGGCCGGCTGGAACGTCTCCGCCGATTCCAGCACCACGTCTTGCGTGCGTAGTCCCTCGCCGAGCTCGCTATCGCCGCGCCATTTTTCCAACCGGACGTTGGCGCGCTGGGGACCGGCCGGGATCGGAGAATCCTTGGCGGGCGGTTCGATCCACAGTGAACCGGTGCGCGGCGGCGCGGCGGGCGCAAAGTGGTCCAGCACCACCACGTCGGCCTTCACATCCGGGCGATAGTGGTCCGGCGTCTCGAATGTGGCTTGCACTTGGGGATTGGCGGCCACCAGCGCGCGCAGCAGCTCCGGATGCTCCGAATAGACAGCCACGCGTAGGGCAGCCTGCGCGGGCAGCTCGATCAGCGCGCGGTCGTCTTGTGGGAACGCGTCCTTCACGTTAAGGCGCGCTTCCAGATATCCCGCCGCGCGAGTCTTGTAGGCAAACGCCGCCTGCTCCTCCGTGCCGGGCTTGAGCCGCAACAATTTCTCTCCCGCCGGCGATTTGGCGAATTGCAAGGCCAGGTCGACGTCGTGCTCCCGCACACCGTAATTCCGCACCACCACGAAAATGTCCCAAACGTCGGGTTGCCCAGGCGAACGCCGCAGACCCACTTTGCGAATCCCCACGTTTTCTCTCGGCATGCTGACTGGCAGGATACGCAGATTCGAAGGCAACGCGGCGAGCGTTGCTTGTTCTTCAGGCACACGCCCCGCTCCGGCAAAGACGATTTCTCCGGCTCGCCGGGATTGCAGTTTTTGGGCTCGCTGTGCGAACTCGAACGCCTGCGCCAGGTTCAGCGCGGAGGCGCCTGGCTGGGATTGGCGGATGGCGTTTTCCACGACCTGATGGTCGGACTCGAACGTGGTGGCGGGCGTGGCCAATGCGTCGGCCCGCACCAGCATCGCCCGATCCCGCTTGGGCAGCGCTTTCAGATACGCGAGCGCGTTTTGGCGGGCCTCGTCCAATAGAGTTTGCCCGCGCGCGTTTTGCGATCCCATCCACGCGGAGGTGTCCAAGATAAGCACGTGATCGCGCCCCGAGTTGTCGATGAGGCCAAGACGCGGTCCCGCGATCGCCGCTACCAGGAGAAACAGGCTGATCAGTTCCAGCAGCAGGCTCCAAGGCTGCTGGATGCGGCGGCGATGCTTAAACTGCGTTCGCACGTCGACGCCCGTCCAGAAGCGGAGGGTGGAAACGACAAGCTTGCGCTTGGATCGGTCGAGAAGATACAACGCCACCACGGCAGCCGAGATCGCGCCCGCGATCCCCAACAGCTCGCCTAAGCTGAGGTTGAGGAACGACATCGAATAAAGACTAAGGATATCAGTTGTGAGGCGATGTCCCTGGGCAATGGTAAATTTGAGGTTTGAAGCGTTCGACCGGGGTCGTGGAGGCCTGTTGAAGATCTGTTGGATTAAAGCGGGCGGACTCGTTCCCCCGGACTACGGAGGACGCATTCGCAGCTTTCAAATGCTGCGCGAGCTGGCCCGCCGGCACGAAGTCACCTTCGTTACTTACTATCCCCGCGATCCCGATGACCGCCATCCGTCGCTCGGTTCGCTGTTTGCTGGGCTTGTCCTTGTGCCCATCGATATTCCGAAGTCGCGCAGCCTGGCCGGTTTCTGGAATTACAGCAAGCTCCTGTTTTCCGAGCATGCTTACTCCATCGAGAAGTATTATCGGCCGGAGGTGAGGCGTGCCGTGACTTCGCTCCTGCAGAGCCAAACTTTCGATGCCATCGTCTGCGACTTCATTCACCCTGCCGGGCTCTTGGATTGGTCGGGGGCAACACCGGTGGTCTTGTTCACGCATAACGTGGAGGCGGAGGTGTGGGACCGGCACCGTAAGGTCGCCCGGAACTGGCTCTGGAAGATGGCCAGCTACCTGGAGTGGAAGGCCCTCACGCGCGACGAGAGGCGGTACGTTGCAGCGGCGGCGGCGGTAGTGGCGGTCTCCGAGCGGAACAAGGAACATTTTGCCCGTGACGCTAGCCCATCCGCGATAAGCGTGGTCGGCACCGGCGTCGATTCCGGCTATTTTCGTCCGGCCCCATGGGACGAACAACCCGGACAACTGGTTTTCACGGGGGCGATGGACTGGCCGCCCAATCAGGATGCCGTCGAGTGGTATGCGCGGGAGATTCTCCCGCTGATCCGGCGCGACTATCCCGGCGCTGTAACATGGATCGTGGGAAGGAACCCTCCCGGCTCGGTGCGAGCGCTCGAGCGTGCCCACCCGGATCTGCGCATCACCGGAGTCGTAGACGACATCCGGCCTTATCTGAGTCGCGCCCCCGTTTACATCGTTCCTATGAGGAGTGGGAGTGGAACCCGGCTGAAGGTCTTTGAGGCGATGGCCAGCGGAAAAGCGATTGTCTCAACGGCCATCGGAGCCGAGGGTTTGCCCGTGGAGCACGAAAAGAACATCCTGTTGGCCGAGACGCCAGACGGGTTTGCCCGCGAGTGTGTGCGTCTTCTGGGCGACGAGGATTTGAGGCGCCGCCTGGCAAGCGAGGCCCGAAGCCTGGTGGAAAGCAAGTTCACCTGGTCGCGAGCCGTGGACGAACTGGAAACAGTCATCCAGTCAGTAGTGGAGCAGCGCCACTCGGCCTCCCGAGCAGCCGCCGCGCCCCGTGTGCCGTAACGAACTATGTGCGGAATCGCCGGCTACGTTACCGTTTCACCTGACAACGCGCCGTCCCCGATCGAGAGAATGGTGGACGCGATCCAGCATCGGGGACCGGACGGCGTCGGGTTTTATCGCGACGGCCACGCGGTTCTGGGCCACCGCCGGTTGAGCATCATCGATCTCGCCTTGGGAAACCAGCCGATGGCCAATGAGGACGAGAATCTGTGGATCGTCTACAACGGGGAAATCTTTAACCACGCATCTCTACGGGAACCGCTGGAACGGGCCGGCCATCGTTACAGCTCCCGCTGCGATACCGAAACCATTGTTCACGCATTTGAAGAATACGGCCCGCAAAGTCTGAAATTGTTCCGCGGCATGTTCGCCTTTGCCCTGTGGGACAAGCAGCGGCGCACGCTGTTCTGCGCGCGAGACCGGCTGGGAATCAAGCCGCTTTACTATTACTGGGACGGCCGGTTGTTCGCCTTTGCCTCGGAAATCAAGGCGCTGCTCGAACACCCTGCCATCTCGCCGGTGTTTGAGGATTCGCTGCTCTCGGAATACCTGGCTTTCGGCTACACCAGCGGCGAACAGACCTTATTCCGTAGGATCCGGAAACTGATGCCCGGACACTGGCTACGGCTAGAATTGCACCCAGCCGCCGGGTCTGCCCGTCTCGATATTCAGCAATACTGGAACGTTCCCGAGCCTCAGCGCGGCGACCCTCGCCCGGAGCGCGAGTGGATCGAAGAATGCCGGAACCGGCTGGAAGAGACGGTTCGGATGAGGTTGATGAGCGACGTTCCTCTGGGAGTGTTTCTCAGCGGAGGGGTCGACTCCAGCGCCATCGCGGCTCTGGTCAAACGCATGGCGCCCGGCCCCGTCAAAACCTTCGCTGTTGGTTACCGGGAGGAGCGGTTCAGCGAACTTTCCTTCGCCCGGCGCGTTGCCGGACATATTGGCGCGGATCATCACGAAGTGCGAATCGGCATGGCCGAGTTCTTCAACTCGCTGCCGGCCCTGGTATGGCACGAGGACGAACCCATCAGTTGGCCCTCCAGCGTCTCGCTCTATTACGTCTCGCGCCTGGCTTCGGAGCAGGTCAAGGTGGTGTTAACCGGCGAGGGCGCCGACGAATTGTTCGGCGGATACGCCCGCTATCGAACGACGCTGAGCAATCGGCGCTGGATGCGATGGTATGGGATCGTGCCGGCGCAGGCGAGACGTGCGCTGCGAGAATGGATCGCCGGCTCGAATTGGTTGTCCGCGGAGATCCGGCGCAAAGTGAAGCACACCGCCCTAGGTTGCGAGGATAGTATTGAGTCGCTTCTTCTAGATAACTTCTATTCAGCCTTTTCCGCTGAGGAGCAACGCAACCTGCTGCGAGATCCTCCTGGTCCGGACTCCGCCTACCAATCCTATTTCGGTTACTGGGACCGGCGGAAGGGGTCGAGCGAACTGGCCCGCATGCTGTTTGCGGACCAAAAAACCTATCTAGTGGAGTTGCTCATGAAGCAGGATCAGATGAGCATGGCCACGTCGATCGAAAGCCGCGTGCCATTCCTGGATCATCCGTTCGTCGAATTCGCGGCGCAAGTCCCGGACGATCTGAAGATTCACGGGAGCGAGGCGAAGTACATTTTGAAGAAGGCCGTAGCCGATCTGCTGCCCGCGGATATCGTGTATCGCCGAAAGATGGGGTTCCCGACTCCCATCCGCGATTGGCTGCTGAGCGAAAACGCCGCGGGTCTCTTGGGGCTGATCCGGGACCCGAAGGGTCTTGTGGCCGCCTATATGAACCTGAAACGGGTCGATCAACTGATCGCGCGCCATCAAGCGAGGCAAGAGGACGCGACCGACCGGCTCTGGCGGCTGATCAATCTTCAACTGTGGGGCGAGGTCTTTCTGCTCGGCAAGCATGGACGGAGCAAGCCCCTGGAGCGGGAACCCTTGGTGGCGGCGGTTTAATCCGCGCCGGTTCCGGTAGCGCAAGCCTAGCGGGCAGGGAAGTCGCACTCTTTTGGGGTGTCCTGCTCCCCTGTCTCGGGCCGCATTTGACCGAGCACCGGTGTGGCGATGGGCTTCGACATAGGCTTGTAGGACTGCGCTGATACGGGTCTCCGGCTGCAATGGGCGCCCATATCCTGCTTTTGAGCCTGCGCGGGCGGTAGGCCGCAGTGAACTGATCGGAGAGATTCCAATGTTCCACGTGGAACAGCATTCCAGCTTAATTAGCAGCTTCAAGCGGACTGCGGTCAAGTTGACTGCGGAAAATGAAATTTTGGAATCAGAATGAGGCAGAATGAGGCAGAATGAAGCAGATGAAATGGTCGCCGCGATCTACTTTGTACTACAGGGCTACTTTGTGTTACGAACTATTGGCTGAGCAGAGGCTTCAATGGGCCGCGATCAATTGATCGCGGAAACGGCTGGCTTCGCCGCCCGGCGTGATGCGGACTGCCACGTTTTTCTTTCGACGGATGCGGGAGGGGTTGCGCTCGCGCCTCGCGGTCGGGTGTCACATGGTGACAACCCGTGGGAGGGGTGTGCCTTTGCGTTGATTTGAAACAAACTGTTCGGGACGCACTTCAAGAAGAGTATGGACATTTCTTAATTCCAGGACATCAAGGCGCGAAGTACCATTGACGCTGAAGTTGCTCTGTGGTACAAATCTGTGATACAAATTTCTGGACACGAACCGGCGTCGGGCAATGGGGAACCGGCGCCCATGGAGGAACCAACAGATGCCATGCGCCCCTGGGGCTGAGGAGATCTGTCTGTCGGAACGGGATGAGAGGGCGAAGGTTGTTTCTTCAGGATCCGAAATCGAATCGCTCTCGTCGAGTATGGCCCGGTTATGGCCGGAACATCGGGGCAGCATGCTCGATCCGTCCGTTTTTCTGTCCAGTATCGACGCAAGCGCGTGGATTCCGCGAATCATCATCGTGGGTACGCCAGATCGGATGACGGGAGCGGCCTACTTCAAGGAGCGGAGAATTTCCCGTTTCGGCGCCGGTCTTTTGTATGGAGACGCCACGATCTCCCCCCTTGTGCTTGCCGATCCGCCGAACCGCAAGCGCGTCCTGCGGATCGCGCTCCAGGCGCTCCTTAGCCGGCGAAGCATTTGGGGGCTGCGTATTTTGGTTCCTCCCGATAGCTACGAGCTGGATGCGATCCGCGAAACGTCTGCACGCCTGGGTGCAGGCCTGAATTACGGCCCGGCCGAGAATCATTGGACGCTGCCGCTGCCGCGCGACTACCAGGCTTTTCTCGGAAATCTGGGTCCTCGCACCCGGCGCAATTTCAGATACTACCGCCGCCGCTTCGAGCAATCCGGCCACACATATGTACGCGGGATCGAACCGACGGAATTTGCCGCAGCCGCATCCGAGTTCTTGAAGAAATCGGTCGTCGGCGCCGATGTGGAGGGCATTCGGCGGGCGCTTCAGGTGTTCTCCGTCATAAAGCGTCCCCTATTGGCCGGATTGCGGCATCGGGACGGGCGGTGGCTCAGCATTCTGGGCGGCTGGCGTCAATCGCATGACGGCATCGTGTTTTTTCAGATGAACGACGACAAAGAAAATGCCGCCAGTTCTCTTTCGGTGGTGATGCGCGCCTATTTGATCGAAGAGCTTATCTCTGAACGCGTTCAAGCCCTACACTTCTGGGGAGGTATCGGAGACCCCGTGCGCCGCTCCTGCCTCCCGGTCCCCGCGATGAAGGCGTTCTTGGACAAGCGGAGCCTCCTATCGTCGGGTATTCGCACCTTGCTGCTGGCGGGCAGCCGTCTGTTTCCCACGCGCCTTCGAGCAATGACCGAGTGGATCGCCTGGAACCACAAGGAAACTGACCGCGCGCACGGAGCGGACGCGTGAGCGATGTGAAGCTCTATGGTGTGAAAAATGGCGTGAAAACAGTGATCGCTGCGGCGGAGGAGTGGTGGTTCGACACAACCCGGCGCGTTCGAACGGCAGGGCATGTGCCGCAGGAAGGACTTACGTTGATCGGCCCAAGCGCCGGATGTAAGTGGTATATCCCCGGGCGCGCCGCGACGCAGCGCCGGGCTCTCAAAAGCCTGCCGATCCTCAACCATTCGGGTTACACATTCATCGACATTGGTTCGGGCAGGGGGCGAGCTCTCTTCGTAGCAGCCGAATATCCGTTTCGCCGAATCGAAGGAGCTGAGTTCGCGACCGAACTGCACGTGCAGGCGCGGGAGAACCTCCGGGCCTTTCGAGGAGTGAGGCGGAAGTGCACAAGGATTGAATGCGTGAATATGAACGCCATCGAGTACCCGTTTCCGGAGGAAAACCTGGTGCTGTATCTCTGCAATCCATTCGACTCCCGGGTAATGGAGAAGATGCTCTCGAATTTAGAAACCTCCTTGGCGAACCATCCTCGCGATGTCTTCCTCGTGATCGCCTATCCCGAGCTGGCGCCCGTGGTCCGAAGCCGTGCGCGCTTCAAGGCGTTACTGGAAAGCCATAGTTATTGCATCTATCGCGCCGTTCCACAGAGGTGAACTGGAAAACTCGCGCAGGCCGGCGCTCGCAATTCAATGAGCTGAGCTAGAGCTGAATTCGGGAAAACAGGAACCCGCCCGCCCCCAGCAGTCCCGCGCCGATCACAGCCAACACTAGCGTGTCCAGAGGCATGCCGAAATGCGCGATGCCCACCAGCGCGATGCGTAATCCATCCACGCCGTAAGACAGCGGGTCGACGCTCGCGGCGAGGCCCAGGAGCTTCGGCAGATTGGTCAACGGAAACAGCGCGCCGGAAAGGAAGAAAATGGGCATCACCAGGAAGTTCATCACCAGTTGGAATCCCTGGAAGTCCGAGAGCACGCTGGCAATGGCGGTGCCGAGCGCGGTGAACATCACCGCGATCAGAACCATGAACAGAATCGCCCAGGGAATCGAGCTGAAATTGGTCACGCGGAATCCCGCGGCGAGGCAGATCAGGACTACGATGCAGCCTTGTATCAGCGCGACGGTGGCACCGCCGATGGTGCGGCCAATCATGATCAGGATGCGCGGAACCGGCGCCACCAAAGTTTCTTTCAAGAAACCGAATTGACGGTCCCAAATCAATTCGATGCCGGAAAAAATTGCGGTGAACAGAATTGTCATGGCGATCACACCCGGCGCGAGGAATTGGATATAATTGCCCTGCCCGGCCCTTTGAAAGATGGGGCCGAATCCGAAGCCCAGCGCGATGAGAAATAGCAGCGGCTGGCCTAGCGATGCGATAATGCGCGGCTTGGAGCGTACATACCGCTTGATTTGCCGCAGCCAAAGAATATAGATGGCGTTCATCGTCTCCTCCCCCGGAACATTCTGGCCATGTTGCGCATTTGATCCAGCGAGCTGGCCTCTTCCTGCCGGATCGTCGAGCCGGTGAGCTGCAGAAAGGCCTGCTCCAGCGTTTCGGCGCCCGTTTGCTCTTTGAGCTTCGCGGCGGAGCCCTGCGCGACGATCTTTCCGTGATCGATGATCGCGATCCGGTGAGCGACGCGCTCGGCTTCTTCCATGTAGTGCGTGGTCATGAAGACGGTCACGCGTTCCTCGTCGTTGAGCTTGCGTACGTGGTTCCAGAGCTGGTTGCGCGTCTGGGGATCGAGACCCAGGGTGGGCTCATCCAGAAACACGATCTTGGGAGTATGCAGCAAGCCGCGGGCGATCTCCAACCGCCGCTTCATGCCTCCCGAAAACTGCTTCACCGGATCGTTGCGGCGGTCCCACAGCTCGAACAACTTCAGCAACCGCTCGATGCGCTCGACCCGGATTTTGCGGGGCACTTTGTAGAGAACGCCGTGAAAGTCCATGTTCTCGTAAGCCGTCAGCTCGTCGTCGAGGCTGGGGTCCTGGAACACGATACCAAAACGTTTTCGCGCTTCGTTGTGCTGGACGGATGGGTTTAGTCCGTCGAGCTCGACTTCGCCGCTGGTAGGTTTCAGCAGCGTGGTGAGGATCTTGATCGTGGTGGTTTTTCCCGCTCCGTTAGGGCCAAGAAACGCGAAGATCTCACCTTCGGCGACTTCGAACGAAATCCCGTTGACGGCTGTGAAGTCGCCGTATTTCTTGACGAGATTGGTTACGCGGATCATATCAACTCCTTAAATCGCGCACAACGGCTTCGCCTGTGCGCTTCCTCCCTAAGTCGCGCACAACGGCTTCGCCTGTGCGCTTCCTCCCTAAATCGCGCACAACGGCTTCGCCTGTGCGCTTCTGCGCGCCCTCCTCCTCGCCCGGTTGGGCGAGCTTGGTGATTTTGGCCATCAGATGCAGGAACAGTTCACGCTCGCCGGCGCTCAACGGCTCGAGCCAGCTCCGCGCCATGGCCAGATGCTTGATTCTGAATTTGGCCTGGAGCTTTTTTCCGTAGTCGCTCAGCTCCACCCGCACGACACGACGATCTTCCTCGGTGCGCGCGCGGACGGCCAGAGACTTCGCCACCAGGCGATCGACGGTGTGCGTCGCGGTGCTCAGCGGAACTCCGAGACGGTCCGCCAGGCTCGTCATAGTGGTTTGTCCCGAGGCGCCCAGGAGGATCATCGCGCGGATCTCTTCGCGAGAACAATCGAGCGAAGGTTCCGTACCGCTCTTTGGAGCATCTCCGGCGCTACGCGCCTGGGGGCCGAGCATCAGGCGCTGGAACAGGGCATCGAAATACCCCAATAATTGGACCGATTGGCGCTCCAGCGTGGCGTGCGGTCGCTTGAGAATGGCGGCGAGGCTGATATTTCCTGACGGCAATATTTGCATTATGAAATAAAATGGGAGGCGACGTCAAGATCCACCCGCGCACGCACTCACAACAGCGGGAGTGATCTGGAAGCCGTGGCGTGGGCCCGCGGCTACCCTGTGGCCACCTATACTAACGAGGCTGGCGATTGGCGTCGTTCCTAAAGGAGTTCTCGTTATGGCGACTCAAAAGGGAAAGAAAATCGGACTGGTAGCGTTTCTCGCAGTGGCGGCGATAGGCGCCGCGTCCTGGTGGCCAAGGCAGTGGTCGTACCACCTCACGCCGGGCAACGACCTGATTTATCGCGAGGCTTCAAACGCCGGAGCCTGGGCGGGGTTTCTGGTGTTCATTGCCGCGGCGGTCCCCGGTTTGGCCGCCTTGCTTGGGATCCATGACCGTAAGTTCCATGAAGCGGCACGCGCGGGCTGGGTTTGTGCCGTCATCATTGTTCCGTACCTGGCGGCGTTAGTGCTGGTCTCGCTGTTGACTCCCGGAACTATCGTCAATATTGGCGACAGTTACTGCTACGACCTTTGGTGCCTGGGCGTGAAGCAGGTGAATACCACTCCGAGGGGCCAGGACACTCTCTACACGGCCGAAGTTCAGATTTTCGTCGATTCCAAACACCCTCATGATTTACCGGCGGAGCAAGCGAAAGGCTTCTTTTATGCACTCGATGACCAGGGCCGGCGCTATCCTCTGCTGCGGGAGGCGTCCTTCGTGGACGCCGATGTCACCGTCCACCCCGGCGAATCCGTGAAGTCGTCACTCGCTTTCCTCGCTCCGCCGAACGCGCGGAAGCTCTATTTGATGGGCAATGACAGTGGGCTGCCCTGGGTGTACCTGTATTTCGGCAGCGACATTAGTCTGTTCCACAGGCGCGCGCTCCTACGCATTTTGTAATCAATTTTCGGAAGTTTACACCTTGATTCGCGTCACTGCTCACCATCCGCGCCGCTATGTTCGCAAATTGCTAAAGTGGAACATTGTCCCTCATCGCCTTGCTGCTGGTACTCGCCGCGGTGTTGGCGCGCGCGGAGACGCTCTCGCCCGTGTGGATCGAATTGGGCGAGGGCGGGCGTGCAATCGCCCGCGTCATTGTGGCCGCGGCGGAGGATTGCCCGCAGGTTCAAATCGACGGCGCGAGCCGTCCGATGATTCCGCGCCAACCGGTCCCGACCGACTTTCGTCCGGTCTGCGAGCTGGAGATTCCCCGCGGAGCCAGAGCGGCTCGAGTGAATCGCCAAGCCTTGGCTTTGCCGCGGCCCGATCCCCCGCGGATCGCCGTATTCGGCGACACCGGCTGCCGCATTAAAGACGTGCGCTTGCAGGATTGCAACGATCCTGCTAAATGGCCGTTCGAGCATATCGCCGGAGCGGCCGCGGCTGCGCGCCCGGATTTGGTGATCCATGTGGGCGATTATCTCTATCGCGAAGATCCTTGCCCCGCCGCCGCGCAAGCGCAGTGTGGAGGAACTCCCTCCGGCGATAACTACGGCGCGTGGAACGCCGACTTTTTCAAGCCCGCGGCCAAGCTCCTCGCCGCCGCGCCGTGGGTTTTCGTACGCGGCAATCACGAGGATTGCCAACGCTCCTGGCGCGGCTGGTTCTATTACCTCGACCCGCGCCCGCTTCCGGCAAACTGGGATCGAAACTGCGCGGCTGCGTCTCCCCCCTATTCGGTCGAGCTGGGCCAATTCCAGGTGATCGATTTCGACTCCTCGGCGGTCAACGAAAATGAGGTGATTCCGGACCTGTTGGAGACCTACGCGAAACAGCTTGCGGCTCTGCACGCGCGCAACGCCTGGCTGGTGGACCATCATCCGTTCTGGGCCGTGCGTCCTGGCGAGGCCAACGCTCCTCCGGTCGGCCAGACGCTGACGCTTCAGCAGGCCTGGGACAAGGCATCGCCTCAAGGGATCGATATGGTGCTCTCCGGCCATACGCATTTGTTCGAGCTTCTGAGTTACGGACCCACGCGACCGCTGCAGATTGTCGCGGGAGACGGCGGCACGAATCTGGCCGACCCGGTTCCGGCGCAAGTGAGCGGAATGGAGATTCATGGGGTGATGGTCGCGGCGAGCGAGAACCAACGCGAGTTCGGATTCACGGTCTTCACCCGCCGGGGCGCGGGTTGGGAGATGAGGCTGAAGGACCTCGGTCAACGGGATTTGGTCCGCTGCGAAATCGAGGGGCGCGAGGCCCACTGCCAGGGGCGGGTGGTGAAGGTCGGGAAATAGCCCGATCCGAATTGATGTAAAATCGTTCAGCCCCAACTCTCAATTAGAAACTTAATCGAAACATATGGCGAATCAACTTCCCGCGATTAACTACATCATCCAGCTCATGCTGGAGAACCGATCCTTCGATCAGATGCTGGGCTTTCTCTACGAAAGTTCCGGGAATCGATCACCCACCGGTCAACCTTTTGAAGGGCTGACAGGCAACGAATCCAACCCCGACGATACCGGCCAGGAAATCGAGGTTTTCAAGATCAATGCCTCCTCGAAACATCCTTATCTGATGCCCGGCGCGGACCCCGGTGAAGGCTTCTATAACACGAATATCCAACTATTCTCGACCGACGATCCGGCGCCGGGCGCGATTCCCACCAATCAAGGCTTCGTCCTGAACTTCAAAGCGGCGATCGCTTCCGACGCGGCCAAACATTTCTCGGACAGTTTACCCGGTACCGTGCCATCGGAAATCATGGGCGCCTACGACCCCTCGATGTTGCCGATCCTCTGTGGACTGGCCAGGGGGTTCGCCGTTTGCGATCACTGGTTCGCCTCCGTTCCCACGGAAACAATGCCCAACCGCGCCTTCGCCAATGCCGCGACTTCGCAAGGGCACCTGGACGATACCGTCAAGGTCTACACGTGCCCCAGCATTTACGGAAGTCTCACGCAAAAAAACCTGGATTGGGCGATTTGCGGCTACAATCAAGAACCGTTGACGCGGCTGGATTTTCCGGACACGCAGAATGCGCCGGAGAGCCACTTTGGCACATTCCAGGATTTCCAGCAAAGAGCCGCGGCGGGAACCCTCCCGCCCTACACGTTTCTGGAGCCCGATTTCGGCGCCTCCGGCAATAGCCAGCATCCCAACTATGACGTCGCTTTGGGCGAACAGCTCATTCACGACGTCTACTACGCGCTTCGCAACGGGCCTGGTTGGAACGCTACGCTGCTGGTGATCACGTATGACGAACACGGCGGCAACTACGACCATGTGCCGCCGCCGGCTGGCGCCGTGCCGCCGGATGATTCGGCGGGCGAGTACGGATTCGATTTTACGCGTTTCGGCGTTCGGATTCCGGCAGTCCTGGTGTCTCCGCGCATCGCGGCAGGCACGGTGTTCCGCGCAAGCTCCGGGACCATAGATCATACTTCGCTGTTGAAGACCATCGAATTGCGTTGGGGGCTCGATCCGCTGACCGCCCGCGACCAGGCAGCGCCCGATCTGGGCAACGCGCTGACCTTGGCCCATCCCCGAACCGACGATCCGCTGGACGGCATCGAAGTGCCAGTTTCCAACGTTCCCCAACACCCACATGCCTCGCGACCCTCCGTGCTGGAACAGGTTCACGCCGCGAAGGTCGCGCGGCTGCCGGTGCCGAACCCTCGAGCCAGCTATGACAAACACACGCCGCCGGATTTGTCGTCACGCGCGGCTATCGCCGACTACATCCAGGGGCGCACTGCGGCGTGGAAGCAACATTTGGAACGCCGCCGCCATCGGCGCGGTTTGAGACACGGCCCCCATCGCGCCTGAAGGCTCGAGTGGCCGATCAGCACCGCCCGGTGGCGGAAATCCACCGGCTCAAAGACAACCGCGCACTATATCTCCAGCTTTTTCATGAACTTACTATGTGGCAAAATCCTTGCCTTTGTATGGGCGTCAGGAGGCTGAAGGAAATGAAAAAGGCAATCGCGATGATGATTCTGGCGGCGGGCGCTTTGTGCGCGGCTCCGCGAATTTCGGTGGGTATTGGAGTTGGCGCTCCGGCGCCTGTAGCCGTGATTCCGCCTTCTCCCGGGCCGGGATACACCTGGCTAGATGGCTATTATGCGCCCAGTGGCGTTTGGATAGCGGGATATTGGGCGCCTCCGGCCGTGGTGGTCGGTCCGCGAGTCGTCGTCCATCCGCGCGGATTCGACCATCGGTTCGAGCATTTCCGGCGCTAAATTCGATTTCAGTGCTGAAGCGGGTCCGGAGCGGGCAGGGCTTCGGACCCGCGAACGTCTTGCAGAACCGGAACCGCGCGACGATTTGGCCGACCCGCGGCGCGTAGCCGTGGACGCAGTGCTAATCGATTCCGAACCCTGAAACGATCGGCCCGAAGCGCGAAACGATAGGCAAGCCTATCTTCCCGCCCCGCGCCCCGGCATCCGGCGCACCCCGTTCACCACCGGGGGAAAGTCCTTCAATTCGTCGTAGACCTCGGTGATGAACCGGTCCTTGCTCTGCTTGGTGTCGCCCAGCGTGGTCGCGTCATAGGGCGCCGTCAGGTTCGCGGCCAGAACTTCCTGCAATGACCTGCCCTGATCGCGCAACATCTGAACCTTCGCCAAAATATCCACCAGCATGGCGCGGTAGCCGAGCAGGTCCTTCTTCGTCACGAGTGTGCCGTGACCAGGAACCAGCGTCGTATCCGGCCCGGCGATCTTTTCAATGAGGTCGATGGCCTCTATCATGCTCTTAATCGAACCGCCATTGGCCTGGTCGGCGAAAGGGTAGCCGAAGTTGCGGTAGAAATCCTCGATGTAGATCGCGTTGGCGTTGCGGAACCGCACGATGGTATCGCCCGCGGTATGCGAGGGCATCATGGGTATAAAATCCACCGTCTCGCCGTCCATACGTAACGTGACCGCGGGGACGCCCGGCGAGCCGTAGCGGTACGTGGCCGTTGGAACGCCGGCGGGATCGGGCGCCCGGCCGGCATTGCCTGGCGGATTGAGCATTTCGTCGCGCAAATTCTCCTGCGCGAAAATCACCGCGCCCTGTTTGGCAAAAAACGCATTGCCACCGGTGTGGTCGGGGTGGATGTGCGAATTGACCACGACCCTAATAGGAGCATTCGTGAATGTGCGGATCGTATCCAAGGTCTTCAAGGCCAGTTGGGGGTCTTCCGTATCCACCATCAGCACGCCATCCGAGCCGAAAAGCACCTCCACTCTGCCGCCGGCCGCGTCGGGATGTGTCGGATCGAGTCCCGCCGAGCCATGCAGGGAATAGAGATTGGGCGCCAGCTTTTCCGTGACCAGCATCTCGATCTTGTCCCAGGGCGTTTGGTATCCCGCCGGAAACTCGTACGGCCCTTTTCCCGGTGGAACGAGAATCGCCGGATAACCGCGCTCCTGCGCCCACGCACCCGCCGAAACAACAGACAGCGCCATCAGCACCCAACGGAGTCGTTTCATAGCCTTATCCTACCCGAATAGCCACTTTCGCGCCTCGAGCAATTTTGAAATACCGATGTAGGAGTCGCGCGTAGTTACACGGCGGGCCGGCTCAGGGTGAAGCCAGCCCGCCGCTCGTCAGCGCTCGTGACGTAATGCGAAGCCGACGCCTCGGCGGCCTCCGATCCGATCCTCGGCGTCGCGGCCTCGCCCAGCGTCGCGTGCGTGGCGTTTGTATTAGTCTGAAGTTCCACAGCGTAGTTATGTGAACCTCCTGATTTAACTGAGGTTGCCGGGGATTCGGCCTCGTAATGTAGTCATGTAGATGGAAATATTACTGTTGTAATAAGGGCGGATTGGTGGCATGATGTATACATGT
>DATDGT010000168.1:0-2548 GCA_036521975.1 Bryobacteraceae bacterium | reverse complement strand
GCGAGCCGGAGAGGCGATTAGAGTTGGCACAGGCGATCCTCCAAACATTTAAGGTACCAAACGCCGAAATCTCGAAATGTGCTTGCGGGACTTGCCAGAGGGTCGCGAACGCCGTTATACTGTCATTTTCGCTGAGACGTCTATGACGGCGAGAGACGATTTCGACCCTTTAGCTCCCCAACGCGAAGCGGCGTTCTTCTACGGCCTCTTCCTGCGCGGACACGATGTGGAAGATCTGCGACAGGATATCGATGTGCCTCCCGGAATGCTGGACAAGTGGATGCGCGCCCGCGACTTCGAGGCTAATTTCCTGCAAAACCTCCAGCGTATTTATGAGTACCGGAAACAGGTGCTCGCCATCTTCGACGGTCTCATCCTTAACGAGCAGAACCGCCCCCGCGTGATGTAACACAGCGTCACGAGTGCGGGGCGCTTTTCGCCGGAGCGGCGCCCACACTAAGGATCTGTTAAGAAATAATGTTGTCATTGCCGCGGCAGAATGTCGTAGTTCCATTCACCATGAAAGGCATGCCGCTGGAGGCGGACCTCGTCCATTTCCGAATCTGGAACCTTTACTCCTGCCGGGTACTTGGCCGGGTCAATCTCCGCGCGAACTTTCAGGCCCTTTTGGGTCGTTGTTCCAGCAATGAGGTTGACGATCACCTGGAGACTGGTGAGAGGCTGACCACGCCAGTTCTTGCTGATGAAGGAGAAAAGACGGTGTTCGATCTTGTTCCACTTGCTGGTGCCGGGAGGGAAATGACTCACCCCAATCACCAGCCCGGTTTCGTCGGCGAGCCTCTGCAACTCGATTTTCCACAAGCGTACGCGCGAACCATTGCTGCCACCACCGTCGGCGGTTATCAACAGCTTCTCGGCTCGTGGGTACTTTTCCTGGCCCATCGCGTACCACCAGCGGCGAATCGTTTCGACGGCGAATGACGCCGTGTCGTGATCCACTCCCACGCTGACCCAGCCCGTGTTGTAGGCCAGATCATACACTCCATAAGGGGCGGCTGGCCCCAGTTCCGGAATCACAAAGTCGTGCACGCGAACCTTTTCCGGATGTCCTTTGAGCCGCCAGTCTTGGCCCCCATTCTTGAAATCGCCCACCAATTCCTTCTTCTTGGTATCTACCGAGATCACCGGTTGCCGCAGCGCAAGGCAGGACTGAACCCGGCTGTCGATGTACTCAAACTGGGCATCGCGGTCTGGGTGAGAATCTCCCTCTTTGGTCTTGCGGTTGGCTTGCAGGCTATAGTCCAACTCATGGAGCAGTTCCGCAACCACTGGATAACTTACCTGGTGCCCCAACCGGTTGAGCTCTTCGGCCAGCTTGCGCACGCTCTTACAGGTCCACCGCAAACAGGTCTCCGGGTGGCCGCGCGTCGTAGACTCAACCAACTTCTCCAGGTCCGCGAGCAGAGTGGGATCCTTCTGGCGGGCTTTCTTTCGCCCGCCACCCGGACGGCGTATTCGTCCGGTCGGATGGACCGCTGGCTCCGACAGTTCCTTCAATCCCTGGCGGATCACCGGCCGCGACATGCCTGTTACCTGAGACACCGCCGAAATGCCGCCTGCGCCCCACGCCCTACTTTCTGCAGCGGCCAACAACCGCCGCGATCGTTCGTCCAGAACCCCCTCCAGAGCACGGAAACGGTTTCGGACGCCTGTCAGATCTCCCATCCAGTCCAGGATAGCCCAAAACACTCCTATATGGAAATGTTATTTCCTAACATATCCTTAGGTTACTGATTCTAAGGCCCTTTGTGGAGCAGGTTGTCAATCGGCCAATTTTCGCCCATAAGCGCAATGCCGAAGAGTCGGTTTCTGACGCTAGAGACTTCCCGCCAGGGCAGACTCCCGCTCGTGTGAACCCGTTGTCTTCCCCATGAGCCGAACATCAGTGCTGCGCCAGTAAGTCGTCGAGATAGCTTTTCAACAAGGTATAAGAAGGAATGGGCGAGATGTTTTGCCGCTTCCCTTTCCACACCACCACCAGAGTGGGCGTCGCGGTAAGGTTGTCTTTAACGCCCATTGCCTGGTCGGCTGTCACAGTGTCGTCAAGCTGTTGGTCGTGCTCCACAAATTCGCGCACCTTGCGCATGACCGCGGGTGAAAGGACCGCCGCCAGTTGCGTATCGACGTCGCCGTTCTTACTCCAGACATCCTGCGTCTTGAAAAGCTGGGTCACGGCGGCATCGTATCGCCCGGCTTGGCCCGCCGCATTGGCGTAGCGCGCGGCAAGCTTTGCATAAGGATGCTGCGGTAATGGAAAATCCCGGTGAAGTACCTTCACCTTGCCGGTGCGCACGTAATCGGCCACCAGCATCGGCAGAGTGTCGCGGAAAAATACGGCGCAGTGGGGGCACTCATAATCCGAATAGATTTCGCAGGTGATGGGGGCGTCGGGCGATCCGGATTCCTTATAGTTGGGCGCCGCGCGGGTTCCCGGAGTTTGCGCAGCAGCCTGTGGTTTGGCAGTCTCGGTCTTCACCGGCGCCGGCGCGGGCACTGCGCTGCCGGCCACCGGTACGGCCGGGGCGGG
>DATDGT010000167.1:0-12127 GCA_036521975.1 Bryobacteraceae bacterium | reverse complement strand
CAAGGAAGCGCTCCATCAACCCTGGAACCCTCGCGACGATGGCTTTGAATTTTCGGCTGAAGATTTGGCCGCCTGGCTGCGCCGCAGAGAGCTCAATAATGCTGCCCTAATCTTCCGCATTGAAGGCTGCCTCCCCGCTCCACCCGCCCAGGTGAAACGAAAGTAGTACCAAGTTGCGAATGCCAGCTCTCAGTTCTCAATTTTTCAGCTTGGCGATTCGGTGTCCGTCCGACTGAAAACTGAAGAGTGATCACTGATAACTGAAAACTGAAAACTGATAGCTGAGTAGCGCGTACTGGCACAGCAGTTGCTTAGCCTGTTATAGAAAACCGCGATGAAAACATCGTCCCAGGCCGTCTCCCTCCCTCTCGTGAACCGCCAGTCTGCCGGAAGTCTCCTGGCCCGGCAACTGGAGATGTACAGTCATCGCCCGGATGTGTTGGTGCTCGGCCTGCCGCGAGGGGGCCTTCCAGTCGCGCACCAAATCGCCGAACACTTGGACGCTCCGCTGGATGTTCTGCTGGTGCGCAAGTTAGGAGTGCCCGGCCAAAGGGAGCTAGCCTTCGGCGCCATCGCCGCGGGCGGCGTCCGCGTGCTGGACCAGGAAATTATCCGCTCCGCCCACTTAAGACCCCAGAAAATCGAGCAGATCGCGGCCGAAGAATTGCGGCTCCTCGAAGCCGGCAATCTGCGCTATCGCGAGCGGCGCCCCGCGCCGGAAATTCGCGGCCGCATCGTCATCGTCGCTGACGATGGCATCGCCACCGGATCGACCATGAAGGCCGCGGTGGAAGCCCTCCGCTCCCAAAATCCATCAAAAATCGTGGTCGCCGCGCCAGTGGTTTCCGTGGAAGCCGCCGCCATGCTGCGCGAAAGCGCCGACGAGGTGGTTTCCCTCGCCCAACCTGACCCCTTCTACGCCGTCGGTTTCTGGTACGAGGACTTCTCACAGATTACGGACGATGAGGTCTACGCCCTGCTGAATCCTCCCGCGCTTTCGCAGCATCAATAAGAACGACAAAACTTGACAAGATGCCACTAAGATTGCATAATGGGCATAGGCTAAAGAGGTTTACGGAGCCGCGCGCATGAGCAAGCGGTCGGAAGGATCTTAAAAAATGAGCAAAATCATAGGAATTGACCTTGGCACGACCAATTCCGTCGTAGCCGTGATGGAGGGCGGGCAGCCCATTGTGATCCCCAATCAGGAGGGTGGAAGAACGACGCCTTCGGTGGTGGGTTTCGCCAAGTCGGGCGAGCGGTTGGTGGGGCAAGTCGCGAAACGTCAAGCGGTTACGAACGCCGAAAACACGGTTTATTCGATTAAGCGCTTTATGGGGAGGCGCTTCAACGAAGTTACGGAAGAGATGAAGCTGGTGCCGTATAAGGTGGTTGCGGGGGAAAACGGCGATGCCCGCGTCGAGATTGGCGGGAAGAAATATTCGCCGCCGGAGATTTCGGCCATGATCCTCGGCAAGCTGAAGGAAGCGGCCGAGGCGTACCTGGGCGAGAAGGTCACCAAGGCGGTGATCACCGTTCCCGCATATTTCAACGATGCGCAGCGCCAGGCGACCAAGGACGCGGGCAAAATCGCGGGCCTGGAGGTGATGCGCATCATCAATGAGCCGACGGCGGCCGCTTTGGCGTACGGGCTGGACAAAAAGAAGAACGAAACCATCGCTGTGTACGATTTCGGCGGCGGAACCTTCGATATCTCGATTCTGGAAGTCGGCGAGGGCGTGGTGGAGGTGAAGTCCACTAACGGCGACACGCACTTGGGCGGCGATAACATCGACCAGCGCATTATCGACTGGCTGATCCAGGAGTTCAAGCGCGATCAGGGCGTGGACGTGTCGCGCGATCAAATGGCCTTGCAGCGGCTGAAGGAAGCTGCGGAAAAAGCCAAGATCGAGCTTTCCACGCTGTTTGAAACCGAAATCAATCTTCCGTTCCTGACGGCCGATGCGTCCGGACCGAAGCACCTGACGCAGAAACTGACCCGGGCGCGGTTCGAGCAAATGGTGGCCGATATTCTCGACCGTTCGATCGAGCCGTGCAAGAAGGCGCTGGCCGATGCGGGCGTGCAACCCTCGCAAATCGACGAAGTGGTGCTGGTGGGCGGCTCGACGCGCATCCCCAAGGTTCAGGACATGGTGCGCAATCTTTTCGGCAAAGAGCCGAATCGCAGCGTGAATCCGGACGAGGTGGTCGCGGTGGGTGCGGCGGTGCAGGGCGGAGTCCTGGGCGGCGAAGTGAAAGACGTGCTTCTGTTGGACGTCACGCCGCTTTCCCTCGGCATCGAGACGCTGGGCGGCGTTTTCACAAAGCTAATTGATCGCAACACCACGATTCCCACCCGCAAGAGCGAGACGTTTTCGACCGCGGCGGATTCGCAAACCTCCGTGGAGATCAAAGTCTACCAGGGCGAGCGGGCGATGGCGGCCGCTAACCGCATGTTGGGTGTCTTCCAATTGATGAACATTCCGCCCGCTCCCCGCGGCATTCCGCAAATCGAAGTGACCTTCGATATCGACGCGAACGGAATCCTGAACGTCACGGCCAAGGATAAGGCGACCAACAACGAACAGAAGATTACTATTACCTCTTCCTCCGGACTGAGCAAAGAGGAAGTGGACAAGATGGCGAAGGACGCCGAAGCGCACGCAGGCGAGGACGAGAAGCGCAAGAACGAAATCGACGCCCGCAACCGGGCCGACCAACTCGTGTATCAGATCGAGAAAATGCTAAAGGACAATCGCGCAAAGGTGCAAGACGCGACAGCCAAGGAGGTTGAGGACGCGCTGGCCAGCGCTCGCACTGCGATCCAGAGCGGCGGAGTGGATGAAATCAATAAGGCCAACGATCGGCTCAATCAGGCGGCTTACAAGATGTCGGAGGAGATGTACAAGTCGTCTGCGGGCGCGGCGCCGGGCGGCAATGGACCTTCCGGCGATGGAGCTGAGAAGCCCGGCAACGGCAAGCCCAAGGATAACGTCGTGGACGCGGAGTTTGTCGACGTCGACGAGAAGAAGTAGAGCAGGCTTCAGCCTGCAACCTGGGCTTCAGCCCAGGTCCGGGGGGAGGCTGAAGACTCCGTTGCGGGCTAGAGCCTGCTCCACCGGAATACAGCGGTACTGAGCTATGGCGCAGGATTATTACGAAACGCTCGGAGTGGACCGGAAGGCCGCGGCGGACGACATCCGGAAAGCCTACCGGAAACTCGCGCGCAAGCACCACCCCGATCTGAATCCCGGCGATAAAGCCGCCGAGGAGCGCTTCAAGAAAGTCCAGGAAGCTTACGATGTCCTGAGCGATCCGAAGAAGAAGCAGATGTACGATCAAGTGGGCTTTTATTCGGAGAACGGAATGCCGGGAGCGGGGGCCGGAGCCCAGAGCCCACACATGGATTTCGGTGGCTTTGATTTTTCCGATCTGTTCAGCCGCGGCGCTCGTCCCGGCGCCGGCAGCGCTGCAGGAACGGGCGCGGGCGCGGAGAATTTTCAGGATGTTTTTAGCCAGTGGTTCGGGCGCACGCGCGGCGAGACGGCCCCGAGCGCGCAAGCTGGCTCAGATCTGGAATACGGCTTGGGCATCGATTTCTGGCAGGCGATCAAAGGCACGCAGGTGCGGCTGAACATCACGCGGCAGGATGTGTGCCCGGTGTGTCATGGCTCGGGAACACAGGGTGGGGGGGCCACCGTTTGTCCCCAGTGCAAGGGCAGCGGCAACGTGAATCAGGCCGCCGGGGCGATGCGCTTCAACTTGACCTGTCCGCGCTGCGGGGGAACGGGACAGTTCCTGAATCGCTGCCCGAATTGCCAGGGCGATGGGCGGGTTTCCGTTACGGAAACCGTCGAGGTGCGAATTCCGCCGGGCGCACAGCAGGGATCAAGGCTGCGCGTCGCGGGCAAGGGCAACGCGGGAACGATGGGCGCGCCGCCCGGCGATCTGTACATTACGCTGCGCGTCGAGCCGCACCCGTTCTTCCATCGCAACGGCGACGACATCGAGATCTCCGTTCCCGTACGCATCGATGAAGCTGGGTTGGGCGCGAAAATCGAAGTGCCGACTATCGATGGGCGAGCGCTGCTCAAGGTTCCGCAGGGAACTAAGAATGGACAAAAGTTCCGTCTGCGCGAAAAGGGCGTGCTCAATTCGCGCACCGGAAAACGGGGCGATCAGATCGTGCAAGTGGAGGTGCAGGCGCCGGTGGTGCAGGATGAGCGCACCAAGGAGATTCTGCGCGAGTATGCGCAGCTCCATCCTGAAGACCCTCGCGCCGCGCTGTGGCCCCAAGTATAGGGATGACATAGGGATGTCGAAGAAGGGCGATGGCGAAGAAAGGTAAAGCGGCGTACATGATTTCGGCCGTGGCCGAGCAGTACCAGCTCCATCCCCAAACCCTCCGCCTGTATGAGCGCGAAGGACTGCTGAAACCCTCGCGCAGCGAGGGCAACACGCGCCTGTACACGGACGAGGATCTGGAGCGGCTGGAGATGATTCTGAAGCTGACGCGCGATTTGGGAGTGAATCTGGCGGGAGTAGAGATCATTCTCAATATGCGCGAGAAGATGGCGGAAATGCAGCGGCAGATCGAAGCCTTCGTCTCCGGGTTGAACGCAGAGATCGGCAATCGCGTCCGGTCTGCCGCGCCGCAACCTTCGAACTCATTGATCCCGGTGATCGAGATCCGCAGGCCGAAGAAGACGGGGGGCTGAGGCGCAGTTTGTGATCGGCTAGCCCATCAAGCCGAGGCCGGGGCCGTACGATGATACGATGAAGAACGAAAGCGCGCCTAGCGCCGATCCTACTATCGCCCCCGCGATCACATCGGTCAGGAAATGCATCCCCAGCAGAATGCGCGAGGCGGCCACGCTAGCGGCGCAGAACAGCAGGCCCGGGAGCGCGTCGGGATAGAACGCCCCCAGCGAGATTGCCACCCCAAATGCCGTGATCGTGTGGCCGGAGGGGAAGGAGAACTGGTCCGGCGGAAGGAGCTTGGCCCAGCAATGCGGCTCGATGACGCAGGGGCGGGGGCGTCCGCACAGCCGCTTCAATTTCAGAAACAACGCGATGCCGGCGGCCACCGCGAGAGCCACGGCCAGCAAGGCGGCTATGCGACGCGCTCCTCCGAAGACAGCCACCACCAAGCCCATGGCGTACCACAGCCAGCCGTCGCCGCCGCGCGTCGCGGCGGTCATCCACAGCCGGAGCCACAGCGGCGCCCGCCAGCGATTCACGCGGCGCATCAGGCCGTAATCCGTGCGCCGGCCGAAGCCCACGATGGCTCGCGTCACCCTATGATGAACCGAAACGGGGTATGCCGCCATGCTACCTTTTTAAACCCCTAGCGTCACAGAGGGATGACGATGGTATAAAACAATCGTGACTAAAATTGATTTCATCTATTTCGACGCCGGCGGAGGTCATAGGGCCGCGGCCACCGCGCTGAAAGCCGTCATCGAGCAGCAACAACGTCCCTGGGACATTCAGATGGTGAATCTTCAGGAGTTGCTGGATCCGCTGGACGTTTTCCGCAAGATCACCGGCGTCCGGCTGCAGGATATCTATAACAAAATGCTCGCCAAAGGCTGGACCCTGGGCGCGGGGCCCGGCTTGAGGTTGATGCACACGATCATCCGCCTGTATCACGAACCCGGGGTGGCGCTGTTGAAGAGGCATTGGGGCGAATCCCGGCCCGACATGGTGGTGTCGCTGGTTCCGAATTTCAATCGCATACTGCATCAAAGTTTGAAGGCGACGAACCCTCGCGCGCCCTTTGTGACTATTCTCACAGATTTAGCGGATCACCCGCCGCGCTTCTGGATAGAGCATCGCATCGATTCCAGCTTTGAACAGTTTCTGGTTTGCGGCACCCCGAGAGCTGTCGAGCAAGCCAAGGCCCTGGGCCACGGCGAAGATTCCGTTTTTCGCGTCTCCGGCATGGTGCTGAGGCCCAAATTCTACGAGGCGATCACCATTGACCGGAGGGCGGAACGGCGGCGGCTGGGCCTCGATCCGGACCGGCCCACTGGGCTGGTACTGTTCGGCGGCCACGGCTCGGAAACCATGGTCGATATCGCCCGCCGGCTAAGTGGAAAGCCCAGTGGGACACAGTTGATCCTGCTCTGCGGGAGGAATCACAAACTGGTGGAGCGGCTGAGGGAGCTTCCCGCGAAAGCCCCGCGCTTGGTGGAAGGCTTTACCTCGGAAATTCCCTACTACATGTACCTGGCGGACTTCTTCATCGGAAAACCTGGTCCGGGCAGCATTAGCGAAGCGGTGGCGATGAAGCTTCCGGTGATCGTCGAGCGCAACGCCCGGACTCTGCCGCAAGAACGCTATAACGCGGAATGGGTGCGGGAGCACCGCGCCGGCATTGTCCTCGAAAACTTTCGAAGCATCGCACCCGCAGTCCATCGGATGATTGAGAATCTCGAGTCCTACCGCGCGGCCGTCGCCCGCATCGAGAATCGAGCGGTGTTTGAGATCCCGGGGATTCTGGAGGAAGTGTTGAGGAAAAAGGGGCGGTAAACTCCTCAAGAGGAGGCTCGGATGAAATATCTTACTTTCGCCATTTGCGCCCTGCCCGCGCTTTGCCAAACTGCGGCCAAAAAACCCCCAACGCCGCTGGTGCAGGAATTGGTCGTGGCGAACCACATTCTGGCGAACGAGGGCGTTTTGGACGCCTACGGCCATATCAGCGTTCGCGATCCTAACAATCCTCAACATTATTGGCTGGCTCGCCATATGGCGGCGGGGACGGTCACCGCGGCCGACATTATCGAATACGATCTCGACAGCAAGCCCGTGAGCGGAGATCCTTCCGCCGGCTACACCGAGCGGTTCATTCATGGCGAAATCTATCGTGCCCGGCCGGACGTCATGGCGGTGGTGCATTGCCATTCGCCGGAGTTGGTTCCGTTCAGCGTAAGCTCGGTGGCGCTGCGGCCGGTTTATCACATGGCGGGCTTTTTGGAGACGCCTGTGCCGATCTTCGAGATTCGTTCGGCGGCCGGGCTGACCGACATGCTCATCCGCACTCCGGAATTAGGGAAGGCTTTGGCGCAAACACTGGGGTCCAAGCCGGCGGCTCTCATGCGCGGCCATGGAGCGGTGGTGGTGGCGCCTTCGCTGCACGTCGTGGTGGGGCGGGCCTACTACATGAATATGAACGCGCGCTTGCAGTGGCAGGCGATTACGCTAGGCGGCTCGGTCACTTATCTCGATCCCGAAGAAGCACAAAAAACCGGCGCGCAAGACGGCTTCGAGCGCGCCTGGGATTATTGGAAGCACCAGTTGAAGTAGAGCTTCTTCACTTCACGCTTCGCTCCGGCGCCGCTACCTCAATCTTCATCCCTTCGCGTGTGGCGTCGGTAGGACTGGCGACGATTGTGTCACCTGCGAGAATACCATCGGAGATTTCAATCTTGTCGCCGTAGTCGCGAGCGACAGTCACCTTTTGCAGATGAATGGTGCCGTCGCCACGCACCACCGCGACCTGCGTTCCCTCCGCCCGGTAGATCAGGGCTTCGGCGGGGATCAACAGCGGAGGCTCGGCGCGAGCGCCATGCAAATCCACCTGCGCGTACATGCCGGGAAACAGCGCTCCATCTTTATTCGGGACGTCGATTTCCACGAGCATCGTGCGGCTAGTAGGATCGAGAGCGTTCGCGGCGTGAGCCACCGTGCCCGAGAAACGGCGCCCGGGAAGATTGGAGACGGTGATGCTTGCGGACTGGCCGGTGTGAATTAAATCCGCGTTGGCTTGCGGAACGTTCACATAGGTGCGCAGCAAGGCCGTCTGCGCGATGCGGTAGAGCAGAGTGTTGCCCGAAACCACCAGCGCGCCGACATCCACGTTGCGGAGGGTGATCACGCCGTCGAAGGGAGCGGTCACCACTCGATAGCCTTGAACGTCGTTGAGACGGGCGAGATTCGCCTCAGCGGCGGCGACGTTGCTGCGTTGAGCCTCGATGGCTTTGTCGAGCGCATTCACCGTGGCCGTTTGTGCCGCGAACTGCGCCTGATATTGATCGTTATCCTGCCGGGAAACGATGCCCTCCTCCATGAGATTCTTCCAGCGATCCGCCGTCACGCGCGCTAATTCCAGATTGGCCTTGCCTTGCTCACGATTGGCCAAGGCTTGCTCCAGCGAAGCTTTGGCCTGATCCAGCGCGGCTTGCGCTTCACGGACTTGCTGATCGAGCTCCGGTGCTTCGATTTCCGCCAGCGGTTGCCCGGCGCGGACGCGGTCGCCGATGTCGACCAAGCGGCGTTTCAAATAGCCGTCGGCGCGAGCCAGGATGGGGGCTTCGGTGACCGCCTGAATGCTTCCGGGCAACTCGAGTTCGCTCGCGGTAGAAGAGCGCTCCACGCGAATCACCTCGACCCGCGGGAGGGCCTGATCCTGCTCCACAGCCTGGCTTTGAAGCAACGCTTCGCGTTTTTGCAAAGGAATGTAGCCGGCCAGGAACGCCAAGACAGCCAGGGCGACCGCCATCAAAAATATGACCGCGATGGTGAGACCGGAGGGCCGCCAGCGCTTTCCCGCAAACGCGGGGTGCGGAGGTCTACGAATTTCTTCCTCGGCCGGCTTTGGTTCGGTATAGCGCATTTACTCCGTCACGATCGAGTCGCGGTCTTTTGGAGCCTCGGTCTTGAGATAGCTATAAAAAATCGGGACGACGAACAAAGTTGTGACCGTGGCGAACATCAGTCCACCGATGACGGCGCGGCCGAGCGGAGCGTTCTGCTCGGCTCCTTCCCCCACACCCAGCGCCATGGGAAGCATGCCGAGGATCATCGCCGCGGCGGTCATCAGCACGGGCCGGATGCGAGCGAAGCCCGCCGACAGCATCGCGTCGCGAGCCGAAGGCAGCTCCGCGCGCTCATCGTTGGCGAACGTCACCATCAGGATGCTGTTGGCCGTCGCCACGCCAATGCACATGATAGCGCCCATCAACGAGGGAACGTTCAGGGTGGTTCCCGTGACGAAGAGCGTCCACAGAATGCCGGCCAGAGCCCCGGGCAGCGCGGTCAAGATGATGAACGGATCGAGCCAGCTTTGAAAATTCACGCACATCAGCAAATAAACGAGGATCACCGCGAAGGCCAGTCCCAGGCCTAGGCGGTAAAAGGACGATTGCATGGTATCGACCTGGCCGCGCAGGGAAAACGTGGTGCCGCGCGGCAGCTTCGGCTCTTCCTGTTGCATGATTTGCTGGACTGCAGCGCCGACGCTGCCCAAATCCCTCCGGTCGACATTGGCATACACGTCGAACACGGGCCAGACGTTGTAATGATTGACGATCACCGGGGTGTAGCCTCGCCGCACCGTGGATAAATTGGAGAGAAACTGCGTCGGATTAGGAACCGCGCCAGGATTGCCGTAGGCTTGGGAAGCGGTGTTGGGGCTCGCGCCGGTGGAAGCGGCTGTGACGACCGATGCGCCAGCCATGGAACCGGCCGTGGTTGCGGACACGGCGCTGGCCGGCACCGTGATGGGCGTTCGGAGCAAAGCGTCCAAGGAATCGATACGGTATTGCGGAGTTTGTATTCCCACGTTATAGTTCACGCCATTGGCCTCATTAACCCAGAAATTCGGCGCGATCTGAGCGTTTCCCGAAAGGGAAATCAGCATGCTACTGGTGACGTCGTGCTGAGTGAGTCCCAATTCGGCAGCCTTGACGCGATCGATATTCAACTGAATTTCCGGCGAATTCATCACTTGATGGACATGAACGTCGGCCGCGCCGGGAATGCGCTCGATCTTCGAAGCCAGCCGCTGCGCGATCTGGTAGCCGGCTTCCGCGTCGCGCCCCACTACCTGTAAATCGATGGGGGCGGGCAGACCGAAATTCAGAATCTGGTTGGTGATGTTGGCGGGCTCGAAGAAGAAGACCATGTCGGGGAACTTTTCGTGCAGCCGCCGGCGCAATAGTGTTTCGTAGTCGCGTGTGGAGTCCCGGCGGTCCTTATTCAAGGCGATCAGAAGCTCGCCGTCGGCGCTGGAGATATTGGGGACGTCTCCTTGCGCCAAACTGGTCCAGCTTGCGGGGATTCCGATGTTGTCGAGGATGGAGTCGACTTCGCCGGGGGGAAGCGAGGCGCGGATTTCGCGGTCGATGGCGGCGAATCGCAGTTCGGTCTGCTCGATGCGGGTTCCGGCGGGAGCGCGGGCATGAAGACGCATTTGACCGGAATCGACCGTGGGAAAGAAATCTTCGCCGATGAAGTGCGTCAACCCAAGCGATGCGATCGAGAACGCCATGAACGCCGTGAGCGTGAACGCGCGATGGCGCAGCGACCAATCGAGCAGGCCGATGTAGCGGTAGCGCAATAGCTCGAAAAGATGATGAAAGACGTAATGCATCCGCCAGAAAATCCCCTTGGCGCCCGCGGCTTCGCCATGTTCTCCATGCTGGTATAGTTCGATTTCGGATTTCAGCAGATAGCGCACCATCGTGGGAATCAACGTTCGGGAGAGCAAATACGAAGCCGCCATCGCGAAAACCACGGCCATGGCCATGGGAGTGAACAGATACCGGGCGGTGCCTGTGAGCAGCAAAACGGGGACGAAAACGATGCAGATGGAAAGCGTGGAGACAAAGGTGGGAACGGCGATTTGCGAAGCTCCATCCAGCACCGCGCGAATCAACGGCTTTCCCAGAGCCATATTGCGGTGCGTGTTTTCGATCTCCACCGTCGCGTCGTCCACCAGGATGCCCACGGCCAGCGCCAAGCCGCCGAGCGTCATCACGTTGATGGTTTCGCCCAGCAGGCTCAGGATCGAAATCGAGGCCAGGATGGAAAGCGGAATAGAAATGCAGACGATCAACGTGCTGCGCCAGCTTCCCAGGAACAGCAGGATCATCAGTCCGGTGAGTGCGGCGGCGATCAGCGCCTCACGCACCACCCCTTGAATAGCGGCGCGCACGAACACGGATTGATCGCCTAGCGTCACCACGTTCAGCTCGCGCGGAAGCGTATCCAGAATTCGCGGCAAAGCTTTCTTCACGGCGTCGACCAACGCCAGCGTGGAAGTCTTTCCGATTCGCGTGACGGTCATGAGAACGCCGCGCGATCCGTTGGTCCGCACGATGCTGGTTTGAGGCTGAAATCCGTCGTGTACCTGCGCGACATCCTTCATGTAGACCGTCGCGCCGTTCACATTCTTGATGGGAAGATTGTTGAAGTCGTCGAGCTTGACCGGGCTGCTGTTGACTTTGATCTGATACTCGGTATCGGCGAACTTGGCCGTGCCCGCGGGAAGAACCAGGTTTTGAAGATTTAATGCGTTCGAAATATCGATGGGCGAAAGCTGTTTCGCATACAGCTCATCGAGATTCAGATCCACCTGCACCTGGCGCTGCTTGCCGCCGAAGGGATAAGAAATCGAAGCTCCCTGCACCGTGGCGAGAGGCGTGCGGATGAAGTTTTGACCGAGATCGAACAGCTCCTGTTCGTGCAGCGTCTTGCTCGAAAGACCGAGCTGCAGGATGGGAACACTGGCCGCGTCGTACTTGAGGACGTTGGGAGGCGTGATGCCTGGGGGCATGGTTCGCAATTGAACTTCCGCTTGCGCGGTCACTTGCGCGACGGCCATGTCGATCTTCACGTTGGGATGGAAATAGGCGCGGACTACCGCGACGGTGTTGTAGGATTGCGACTCGATGTGCTCCACGTCGCTGACGCTGGAGGTGAGGCCGCGCTCGAAGTTGGTGACGATGCGCTTTTCCATCTCCTCGGGCGAGAGGCCGTTAAACTGCCACACCACGCTTACCACGGGGATGTCGATGTAAGGGAAGATGTCCACCGGCATGGTGGCGATGGCCACGCCGCCCAGAATGGCGATCAGCAACGCCATCACGACAAAGGTGTAGGGGCGGCGGAGGGCCAGCCGGACAATCCACATAACGATATGACCGCGTGCGGCTTACACGAACCATTTCATCGTATCATCGGCTCGCCGCGTGGCGAGATATAGAATTATCCAATACAAGATGATCATGAAACGGGACCGGTTTCCAATACAAGATGATCATGAAATGAGGGTGAGCGGGCCGGGCGTTCTGCGGCCGGATGCAGATACGCATGCAGAACAGCGAGAGCCTGACGCGCCAAC
>DATDGT010000166.1:0-20081 GCA_036521975.1 Bryobacteraceae bacterium | reverse complement strand
CGCTTCGCGTTTTCGCGGCGGGCTTTGAGTTGTGCTTCAGTCATTGAGAAGCTCCTTCATGAAGACCATACCGGCGAAGTGGGCGACCCTCTGTGCAGTCTGCGGCAAGTTGTTGGGGCGGTAGGAGAAATTGGAGTGTTTAGGCAGCGAACGTTTGGGGGGCGCTGGTGGTTTCGAAATTCTGATGTGGAGTCAGATGGAAACAGGTGGAGGGTTGGGGAGCCGGGTTCTCGGCCCGTCCGTACTACGGGGAAGGTGGCGCTTTGCGAAAAAAGAGCGGCGCTTTGTGAAAGAGGTCTGGGATTCGGGTTTTCGCGGTCTCGGGCGTTCGGAACCGTGCGGGGAGGCGCTCGTTCGCTTAGTGCTTTGTTCGCCGCGGCACCAGCTTCGTCTTGAAGTGGCAGGCGGACCGGCAGGGCAATCAGGACGCGCCGGCTCCGCCCCAATTGCGTCCGGCCCACCTGAGGATGAGCGCCGGCCGTGCGCCGTGAGAGAGCGGATACGGATTCTGTATTTCCTTCCATCTGGGCGTGGGGATCTGGTCGTTGGCGCGGCTTCCTCGGACGCCGTTTCACGGGATTAATCTCCCGCAGGCCGACCTCAGGCGCCTGTCATTTCAATGCGAGCTTTGTACGAGCGGCCCCTTATCTGGCCAATCGTGATGCGTTTGGAATGCGGCGCGTGCACAGATTGGATCAGATGAGGGCTTCAGCCAATCTGTTTGATTTTAGATCGCTTACGCTGAAATTTCGGAGCGAGGAAGATTGGCCGGGTTGAAACAGTCATCCGGTCGGAGTTCGTCAACGCTGGGCGACAAGGAGGGATAATCTCCCAGAGTCCGCTTCCCGCTCTTTCGTTAGTCGGATCGCCCGAATTGTCGAGCCGCCACGCGGCCTTCCGGTCGTGCTCAACGATCCGGATGATGAGCCTATCGTCTACGCCGCCGTCGTAGCAGGCGCGAACATACTCTGCGCGCGGTACGGCGCATTTTACGCGATGACGTTGTGGCCTTCTGCCGCGGCTATGCCATCGACGTATTAGACGATGTTTAGCAGCTGACGCTTCTGACGGAAGCCTGAAGGCCGTAGCTGGATTCGGGTTGAGCGCGCGATAGTTCCGCGGTATTCTGCAAATTCATGGCCGGAAACAGCGCATCCACGAAATCGAGAGGTGGCGGAGGATTCACTTTCGCTGACAAGGTGGCCGCGAGTTTGCTCGCGCAAATGCTGGCCCGCACATTTCCTTTTGGAATCGACCAGGGGCAAATCACCCAACTTCATTTTGAGACCCACGACCTCCAGAACCCAATTGACGACCTGCTCCTGATACTCAGCCGTGGCGAACAGGCGACCGAGTTTTTCGTGTCGATCAAAAGCAACAGGCAGGTTACAAAATCCGGATTCAGCGCCGATTTCGTGCGTGACGCGTGGGCCCAGTGGAACGATACCGTTAGTCGGGGCCATGATCCCTTAGCGCGGCTAATTGGGATTGCCGTTGGTCAAATTGACGACCTCACCTTACAGGAGTGGGGCCAACTGCAGAAGGAGGCAGCCTCCACGACGCCTGAACGACTTGTCGCACGGCTGGCGGATAGCAGTGGCCAGTCGTCCGCGATCGACCGAGCGCTGTTCAAGAGCCTGCGCCATCTCGGCGACGTGGAGCTGGATCGGTTAGAGACGGCCAAGCTCATCTCGCGCCTGTGGGTCATCCCCTTTTCTGATCACACTGAAGGGCAATCGCTTCAGCTCTGCATCGACATGGTCGTCGCTGGAACGGAAGAAGAAGGCCGCAAACTGTGGAGCCGCCTCCTCCACCTTGCCGCGGGTGGCCGCGGTGTCGGTGCCCATTTCGATCTGCCTAAACTTATTCGCGCATTAAAGTCCGAGTTTGCGCTGAAGCACTACCCTGATTACGACCCGGATTGGAAACAGCTGGGCGCCGTCAGCGCGGACAACTTAGCAAACGTTCGCAGGGTTCTTGGGCCCGGCATTCATCTGCCGCGCTCCGCGCTGTTGGCAACGATAACAGCGGCAATCGCCGAGCATTCAACGACGGTCGTCACGGGCGAATCTGGAAGCGGGAAATCCGCCCTCGTTGCCCAGATAGCAGTGGCGGACGACGGGTATACCAATGTACTTTGGGTGAACGGGAGAGAGCTCTCAAAGACAAGTCAGACAGAGCTGGCGCAGTCACTGCGCCTACATCATTCACTACCTCACCTGATCGCGATGAACAGCCAACGGGGGGGATTGGTAGTGATTGACGGTTTCGAGCAATTCGGCAGCGACGCCCGGAGGCGGATCACTGAAATCCTAAGGGGGGTGCGGGAACAGGACTTCCTCGAATGGAAAGTCGTCATCACATGCCAGCCCTTCCGGCAACCGGCATTGTCCGAGATTTTGATTGACGCGGGCATCACCGACGTGGAAACGGTATCGGTGGACAAGCCAGCGGCGTCCGAGATAGCCGAGGCAGTTCGATCTCTTCCGAATGTGTTCAGGCTTCTCGCCAGACAAGAGCTTCAGCAACTGCTCCGGAATCTGTTGATTCTGGATTGGGTAATCCGGGCCGACATCGGACAACGTTTCCAAACGCTGGACCGCCCGTGGATCGGCGAGACAGAAATTCTCTCCTACATTTGGCAGCGCTGGATGGGGGAAGATGCCACGCGCTTCGCTCGAGACGTATTTCTTCAGCAGCTGGGACGCCACGAGGGTGAAAGATTGAGCGGAGCGGTGCCGATGAGCAGCATCGACCCGCAACAACTCGGCCTTCTCGGAATTCTTGCCGATGACGGCTTGATCCGCGTCGCCGGCCCGGCCGTTCAGTTTTCTCACGATCTTATGGGAGACTTGGCTAGGTTTCGGGCGTTAGTCTTCAATGCTGATAATGCCGCCGGGACTATCGTCGACTTTGCTCCGGTCCCGCGTTGGGGGCGGGCCATTCGGCTCTTCGCTCAGTCGCTCGCCGAGGGCGGCGGCAATCTGGATCAGTGGAAGGCAGTTTCCGGGCAGTTCCCTGAGAAGGGAGAGGATACGCAACTCGCGCAGGACTTATTTCTCGATGGTCTTCTATTCGCAACGAACGCTAGGCTGCTGCTGGAGCGCGTTTGGCCGGACCTCATCGACAAGGAAGGCCAGGTGTTGCGACGCCTGTTGAAGCGCATGATGCATATTGCTTCGTTGCCTGACCCCCGCTTTCGGGATCTCATGGACAAGAGGGACGCGGACAAGGCCGAGTCGTGGTTCCGGATACCCAATCCGATCTATTGGTATCCCGCGCTTTTGGTGATGGCTCGGCACGCCGAGGATGTAGCCAAACGGGCACTGATTCCCGCAGCTGAGGCATGCGCATTGTGGCTTCGGACGATGCCTCCGGAGATGCCGGGGCGAACGGAGGCAGCGACAGTCACGGTGGCTCTTGCGAAAGAATTACAGGGACTCATCGCTGAGGGTTTTTTGTTTGTGGACGTAGACCGAGTCGTTTGCGAAGCTCTTCTATACGCGGCTTTGGAGTTCCCCGATGAAGTGTCGGAAATCGCGCTTGAGCTAGCCCGTCGTAGGGGTGAACCGGAGCACGCGACCGCGCGTCGAGCCGAGGCTCGCCGGATCGAAGCAGAACGGCATGCCCAGTGGATAAAGGACCATCCCGATGAGTACGCGCGACGGGAACGATATCCGATTCCCGGCTCCTTCCGGGGGCATATGCGGCCAGCCGCTGCTGATGGCCCAGCCCAACGGCTGTCACGAGGGTTTCAGTCAGCCGTTCTTGACACTGCTGCAATCTCACCCCTGACTCTCAAGCGCCCTGCCGTAGCAAGAGAAGTGCTGCTGGCGGCGTGCATTGAAGAGCCCAAGGAGATCGAATATGGCCCTCCCACGCCATCGCTGGAAGATCTTGGCCTCGCACATTGGCAGAGGGGGTATCCGCCAATTTACTGGAAAACGCCGTTCCTGACGCTCCTTCAGAATTCGCCCGAGGACGGAATCGACGCTATTTTACGGCTCATCAATTATGCGACGGATCGATGGTTGGAGGTGGCTGCAGGAGCCGAGAGCACGCTCGAGGGACGCCAGTTGTTCGGCGTGTCCTTTGACTTGCCAGCCGGTTTGAAGCTCTGGTACGGGAATTATTACGTCTATGCCTGGTATAGAAATCTTGGGCTAGATGGAGAAGTAGTCACGTGTGCCTTGATGGCTTTGGAGAAGTGGCTTTACGACGAAACCGATGCAGGCCGTGATGTTGCACGCTGGATTGAACCTATCTGTGCTCAATCTTCCTCCCTGGCGTTTGCCGGCGTGCTGGTTGCAGTAGGTTTGAAGCGTCCTGGCCTGTTCACTACCGCGCTTCGACCGCTAGCGGGCAGTCTCACCATTTATAACCTCCAGCGTAATCTCGCTCTCAATGGAGCGTGGCAAACGGAAATGTACGGCTGGGCGGATCAAGGAGAATACGCTTTCAAACTCGCGATGGACTGGCATAGACTCCCGCATCGGCTTCTCCGACTCGAAGATGTGGTGCCGCGCCTCATGCTATTGCACCGCGATACCCGGAGCTATCTGCTGCAGAAGAAGGCGGAGTGGCAAATGGAACTCGCTGCGCGGGGCGAGCCCAACAACCAGGATGATTGCTTTCTCGCAAGATTCGATCCGGCGAACTATACGGTTGTTTCCGATCCTGACGGCAGTTGCACCGTCAATCTGCGGTGGCCTTCCCATCTGGAGAAGCGGATAGAGAGCACGGCGGAGCCACGCACTTTGTCGATGCTGGCGCTTACGATGGCGCAAGACGCCCGCGAGTACCTATCGGGCGAAGCTTCCTTAGCGGAGAGTCAAGTCGGCGATTTTGCCGCGCAGGTGCGTCGCCTAGCCGATTGTGACCCTGCCACTATCGACGAAGCGTATCGAGTTTATCGGCGTAACTCGATCGCAGGTGGGCTCGCAGCCATTGTAGTGCTTCACCGCCAGTGGCTCGCCGAGCATCCCGATACGGAGCATTGGGTGTTGCAGAGTCTCCGGGATTTTTCTGCTGTTGAGCTGTCGGACGAGGACACCCCTGAATCGACTATGAACACCTATGCGGAATCGTTTCTGGGAGAGGCAGGAATTGCGTTGTTACTGGAGTCTTCGGAGGGCTGGGTTATCCGTCTGGCGATCGGAGGACTCACGGGATTTCATTACAATTCGACCTTTTTCGTCATGTGGAGGGTATACCAGCTTCGCAACCGCCTCGGAGCGCGGTTCGACGAATGTGTGAACGCAGTTATCCTCTGGTCGGCGTTACGGGCGGCGGCGGGTCGCCAGGCCGGCGAGCGTCAATCCTTGTTGGCCCGGTATCGTGAGAGCGTCACTCGGCGTTTCAAAGCAGGCAGGCTTTCAGGATCCACGATCTCAATCAGGTTGGCGGCGCGTCTGTCTCGTCATCTGAAGCGGCGGATCTACCGTCGGTCGCGGTCGGAAGACGAGCGCCGGGCGCGACAGCGCCACGAGCATTATGTGGAACAGCGCCGGGAGCCGCACAAGCTCTACCGAGAACGGCTTCATCTCGACATGGGCATCATCACAGCCGGGTTTGGCTTCCTCAAAGTCATGATTAAGGATACGGCGCCGTCCGATTTCGAACGCGCCGGCGTGTATATTAAGCGGCTGTTTGACGCCGAAATGGAAAGTCTGCCGGTACCGCCAGAGGATGACCATTACGAAATCGAAGGAAGGCCGTATCAGTTCGACGGATGGGTGCTGGATTTGGCCGCCGAATACAGTGCGTTTCTGCCGCCGCAGGCGGCGCGGTATTTCTACGAACCGTTGTTGCGGCGGGGCCCGGCAGCTCGCTATTGGGTCGAAGACTTCCTCCATTCGTGGATTGTTTCTGGTCTTCCCTCGACGCCTAATCGCGCTCAATATGTCGAAACCTGGGTAGCTATGTTCGAATACGCGCACAGCCTAGCCCTCTGGAAGGCCGGAACGCCCGGTTACTGGTACAGCACCGAAACCCTCGCGATCGATCTTATGGGCTTGCACAAAGAGGCTTCGGCCGTTCTGGGCTCAGGGTCATCTCTGGACATCGTGCAGGCAATGGTGCCTTCCTTCGAAAAATGGGCGGGTGTCTGGGTGGCCTACGCGAGCCCCGCAGCTTGGTACGCCCGGTTTTTGACGACCGAATCGGGTCGTCTTCTCCTTCCGTCAGGCATTAAACAACTGGCGAGTGCCATCGACGAATTCCAAGAGCGCGACTGGCGGCATGAGGCCCTCGCGGAGACATTGTCGGAGGCCCTTGTTGCATGCTGGGACCAGCTGAGTAGCCGAATGGAAACGGACAGTGCTCTGCGTCAGGCCTTCCTGCGAATACTCACGGTCTTATGCAATCGTGGGGTTTCTGAAGCGATTCATCTTCGCGCAAGGGTATCAGAACCGCTTTCGGCATGAGATCGATAGCCGATGAGCGTGTCGGCGTGAAAAGAACCGTGAGCCTATGGACGGACGAGCGACAGTAGTTGAAGCCGTTCCTGACGATGACGCTATCCGCGGGGACAGAAGCATTTCCGGATCCGCCCTGCTCCCACAGCGGAATCCAACTGACGACCTTTTAGTTTGCGACGTGCTCGACACTGTCCCGAAAAACGACGCGGCGACCATGGAACATCCGATCTTCTCCCTCCCCACGAAGGCCGACACGCGAGTGCTCCGCTACGAGCACATAACTCGTGGTTGTAGTTGCGGCCAGCGTCAACGGGTTCAATCGCTCGCATGAAGAGAACGTCTGAATGTTTCCGCTCGTATACCGTAGAACCTGTTCGGCTCAATCCATCGAGCTACGCTCAGGCTCAGGCTCTGGGTCTGGTCCTTGAAGATTGTTCGTGATAGACGCCGCCGGTGGTTTACCAGCTCCGGGCGGATAAGGGCCGGTTATTTCTGGCCACTCGGAGAAAGATCCATCGGATTCCTCCCGGGAGGTCCCCTTCCATTCCTGATCGCCGCCGCCCGCTTTTGGGTAGACGGTTCGGAAGTGACCGGCGTTCACGGGATTAATCCATCAAAACGCGGAAAGCCTCAGGTTCCGATTTGGCGCGACCGGCTGCGGATGTGGTGCAGTAAATCCCGTGCGGTTTTGGGCTGAATTTTGGAACGCCAAGGCCCTTGATTTGGGGCTTCACGGATCGTCCCGAAACCTACCGGTTGTGAGATACAACCCGCGCCAGCGAACGGGCTCTCAAGGTCACAGGGGCGCCACCGCTGTAGAACCGAACCGCCACCTATTTCGAATGTGAGCTTTGGCTCCCGCATTAAGTTGGTGCATTTTGTCACCCATATAAAAAGGGAGCCGACAGCCTAATCGCTTCTGATATCGCGCCCGCATGAACTACGTCTCCTGGTCGCCTTATCGCGTTCCGAATCGGGCGCCTCGCGGCCGCGCAGGCCGCGCTTGCAGGGGCGGACAAGTCGGAGTTGATGCGGACCGCGTAGCCTAGAGCGGTTTCCGATACAACATCGCTCGCTCGACTTCAATAAAGCCGAGCGCTCGATGCGCAAGCTGCGATGGGCGGCGAGGATGATGTAACGGAAACCGCGGCGACGGTTAATTCGCAGCGCCGCTCCTCGGGACATGCACCGACATAATAACCAAGCGACCCTCCACCTGCGTGAAGGAGTGAGCCGTGTTTTCCGGAATCAATACGTAATCGCCTTTGGCAATTCGCCGGGGGGTACCCCCTTCAAGCTTGGAACCGGTGCGGTTTTTGTCGTTCGTCCGGCGTTCGTCCTTCAGTTTGCCGCCGATCGTGAGGACACCGGCTCCGTCCACCACGTAAACGATCTCGGCCTCCACGTCGTGGATGTTGGGGTTGGTGTCGATTCCTTGCACACGGTACTCCAGATTTACGTTGTAAGGAGCCGCCTGTAGAATCGGTTGAATGAAATTCGGTTGATCCGGTTTGCGTTCCTTCTTCGCCTTTTCAATCATGGCCTGCACATCCGCCGCACTGCTGAAGTTCTTCGCCACGGGCTGTTGTGCGCTCATGACACCCACGGCCCCGATTAAGGTAACGATCCAAACGATTCGCACTGTAGTTCTCCTATGTTTAAGATATCCGAAACACGCGCGATCCGGAACAGATTATACGACATCCGAGATCTGGTAGACGTGGTATTCAGCAGAGCACTTTTGTGCCGCAATGCGGCCCGCGTGGAGGCCGGCGCGCCCGGATCGACCACGATTTCGAAACGCCGATCACGCCTGAATCGTCGCTCCCCTCAGGCTGCCGCCTTTTCCGGCCTGGAGCGCGAGACCTCATCTGTTATTGCCATCTCGGTCTGAAGGGACTTGAATTCCTCAAGTTCCGGTGGGCGCTTGAAATTGCTGAGGTACTCTTTGGCCATCTTTTTGGAAGCTGGGGTGTTTTGCAGCCAAAGACTCTCCACTGCGAGGTAGTAGGCACGTTCGCTCGGTGGATCGCTCTCTAAAATGGCATGCCGCGCATAGCCCTCAGCGACCGTAAACTGTTTCAGCAACAGATAAGACTCCGCCAAGTCGCAGTAGAGTTCAGAGCTTGGCGAAAGTTCCTCACAGGCGCGCATGTACGATATGCCGCGGCCCAGCCGCGCGCTGCTTTCGTCGTTCAGGGTCCGGCTGCGGAGACCGGTCGGCCTTGCGTTCTCATACAGTGAGCTCGCGTTGCTGTGGATTACGCGCATGAGCTCGATATAACCGGATGCCCGCAGAGTTTCCACGTACAGATAGCGCACCATGCGGTGATCGTGGGCAGAGATCCCGGAGCGGCTACACTCACCGTCGAGGTCTCCTACCAGCCTCTCTGCGTCGCCTGCTACCAGTTCGATCCGGCATTCGGGAACCAGAGACCAGGCATCACGGTTGTATCGGGCTAACGCGGCTACACGCGCAACGCGCGCAGGGAAGGATATTGAATTCGAAAGTAGGCTTTTCTTTTCCCGCAAGGGAAGCGCGGCCGCATCCCCAACCCGGGGGGCCGTATCGGGAGCTTTCTCTCCGAGAAGCTCGGTGAGCATGAGCACGGAGCGCGCTACATTGCCAGTTTGTGCCCACACAATGGCTTCTCACGAAAATAAAAACGCGCCTCTTTGGAATCAAGGCGTTGCGCGGCCTGCTCGCGCGTGGACTCGGCGCACGATGCGCGGCCATTTTCATCGTCGGGGGTGCACGGCCCCGGTCATAGATGTTTCGTTGTATGCGGCCTGGCGGCGCAGAGGCTCGGTCTTCTCAGAGCCGGGGAAGTCCTGTAATTGGCGGAAGCAGTCGATGGCGCGCATTTGCTCCTTCTCGCTTCCGACCAGAGCATGCGCAACTCCCTCCGCGAGCAACACTGCCTGCCGCAACTCATCCGTAATCTGAAGGCTGCTGCCTCCCTGCCGCCCACAGCCGGGAATGCAGTGCGGGGGAATGGAAGCCCGGAAGAAACTAAAGTTAAAAGCCGCCGTTTCCAACGAGGAGGTCCGCGTCGTGGCGTCCTCGCCCATCCCGGGAGCCGTCCCGGCAAATTGCGCAAACAGGGTGGCGCCCTGGCGCAACGACGAAAAGCCATCGATCTGGTCGTTGGTCATTTCCGGATAGCGCATCCGAAACAGAAACTTGAAGGCTACGCGCTCGGCGGAGAGTTGCATGGCGTCGATGCCTGTCGCGATATCGGTTGAAGCGGCCACAGCCACCGATTTCACTCGTCCTCCATGCGCTGCAAGATGCAGGGTGATCGATTTTTCGCCGGCTGTTCTCGCCGTCCCGGAAATCACGGGTTCGCCAGCATTGAACCACTGCAACATGCTCATTAGAAAACGCAACACGGAACCGATGTCGATTCCCTTCGAGGTTTTGAACTGCAGGTTTTGGATGGCATCGTTCAGCCTGACGTCATGCAATTTCCACTCCAGGCAGAGATCGTCCGCCCGGGGCGACAACCGCAGCGATTCCGCCTCTTTCGACAGAAATTCGCTGATAATCGCCGGTTCGTACTTGGCGGGCGGAGTCGGACGAAGCAACAGAAGCCGTGGCTCCCATATCGGGAGCCCGAGCTCGTGACCAGCTCGGGCGAGGGCATCCAACACTAAATCTGTGGCGAGGCCGGTTTGCTCCCCCGAAGCAGTCTCCTCCTTCAAAGGGTGCATATTCCATCTCGTCGTGTTGGTGAGGCTGCCATACCATTCCCCGCGTTTCCACTCGCGCCACAGAAGGCGGGCCAGGAGGAGCAGCAGCCCGAGAACCGCCAAGGTGATGACCGTGAGCAGGAAGTGCCGCAGCCAGTCGGGAAAGAGGAGTTTCAAAACATCCACAACGCCGATGGACCGTGCTCTTTTCAGAATGTCCCTTGCACGCGCCTGTTGTGATTGCCCCGCAAAGCCGCCTGTCCACCTCGAGGCCAGTGCGATAGCATCCTTTTTGTCGCCGACCAGGAGCTTCGCATCGGCGGACTCGAGGTCCTGGTCGATCAGCCGCGCTGCGGCTTGCCGGATGCAAGTCTTCGCGGCCTCGTTTTCCGGGTCGAGCTTCAGGGCGGCATCGCAACTGGCTTGTGCTTCGGAGACGCGTCCCACTGTTAAATCATTCTGCCCAACCGAAACCAAGGCCTTCACCTGCTCTTTCGCCGGCTGCAATTGCGCCTGACAGAAAGCAGTGTCCGCGAGGGGAAGAAAGAGAGCCGCCGCGATCACGACAGCAGTGTGCATCTAAGACCTCCATTTTGTGACGTGTCGATTTCGCGGTAATGTCCTCGTCCGCGTCTTGAACGCCGCAAGGGGTGCAACTATCGTGCCAACCGCAATCCAAACGCTCATCCGCAAGTCCCTGAAATCTTACGAAAGCGAAATTTGCGACTGACTTCCCGTTAACCGATCGGTTAGAATCGCCAATCCGAATGGATTGATTCGGCACTCTACCTTCGTACTCCAGTTGGGTTTGTTACATGCACGGGTGCCCGTTCATATCACGAATGCCGGCAGGTTAAAGACGGAGCGCCGACCACAGTTCAACGCCTCCGATCTCTCCCCTTCGCGAAGCTTCAACTCCAACTCGTGCGTGATCACGATGAGTTCCGCGAATCGGCGACTTCTCGCTCGTGTGGCTTCCGTGAACGGCGTTCACGGGATTAATCTCCCACAGGCCGACCCCGGGCGCCTGTCATTTCAATGCGAGCTTTGTACGAGTGATACGACCGCAATAGCGCGCCGCTTCGGTACACTGTTGTATAATGCCCGTGGCGGTTCGGGTTCGGATGCGTCTCCTGGCAAATGTCGGCGGTATCTGCTGTTGTATGGTGGCGTTGGGCCAAACTGAATCCGGCTCCGTTGCGGGTTCCGTTTTCGACCCGGCGCACGCACCGGCGGCGGGTGTGAGTGTCGAGGCCAGGAACACCGAAACCGGAACTGACTACAAGGCTGTAAGCTCGGCCAAGGGCGAATACACTCTTGTGCAACTACCGCCCGGAAAGTACGACATCTTCGTTATCGATGCCAAGTACCGGCCTTTTGTGCGTAGGGGCATCGTGGTCCGCGCGGGCCGGCCGGCAGCCTTGGAGATTCCGCTCGCGTCCAATGCCGGTATGTTGGCCACACTCGGAGAAATGCCGGCGTTGTTTGAGCTTCTTTCTAAAAAGCCGCCTCCTCCCGAAGGGCCTGCGCCTAGAACTCCGGATGGAAAGCCGGATTTTTCCGGTATCTGGCTGATATCTCCTGCGTCCGGTGGGGGCCGTTCGCAACAACCGGATCTACTGCCGTGGGCAAGAGCTTTATACCGCGAACGCGTACTCAACGACTATAAAGATAAACCTTCCGCTCGATGCCTGCCGGAGCTCGCGAATTTCCTGGCTCGCTGGCCTATCAAAATCGTCCAGACTCCCAGGCTCCTGGTGACGCTTAGGAGCGACGATGTGATCTCCGCCCATCAGGTGTACCTGGATGGACGCAGTTTCCCCAAGGATCTGGAATCGTCCTGGCAGGGATATTCGATTGGCAAATGGGAAGGCGACACGCTGGTCGTCGATACACTGGGGTTGAATGATAAAACATGGCTGAATATGTTCCCGCATACCGGCAAACTGCATATTACTGAACGGTTGCGGCGGCCGGATCTGGGTCATTTTGAAGTGGAAACCACATACGACGATCCAGAAAGCTTTAGAACGCCGTTCCAAACCAAGATCGTAAATGTCCTCTCGCCTGATGAGGAAATCGAGGAGTACGTTTGCGCGGAGAATAATCAATACCGCGAGCACGTGAGCACCAACTAACCGGTTACGCGTTTGGGAGAGAACAAAGCGAATGAGATACGAAGCATCTTTTTTGTTCCTGTCTGTGGCGCTGCTGCTCTCACCCTCGGGCGCATACGCGCATCATTCGTTCGCCGCCGAGTACGATACCGATAAGCCAGTTCAAATCACCGGTACGGTCACGAAGGTGGAGTGGACCAATCCACACGTCCATTTCTATGTGGATGTGAAGAACAATAAAGGCGAACTTGTCAATTGGAATATCGAACTTGGGCCGCCGCTAATCTTGAGCCACCTGGGATGGCGGCAAAATTCGCTGAAGACCGGCGATCAGGTGACGGTCGAAGGCTACCTGGCCAAAGACCAATCCAATTTGGCGAATGCAAAGAAAGTAACGTTGGCGGATGGTCGAAGCGTCTTCGCGGGATCTTCGGCTGAAAAACGCGGCGAATAGGGTCTGCTATTCCTTGGCTTCTGCCTCGGCAAGGCGCTCAAGCTGCGTTTTACGGGATCAATCCACCGAACGCGAAAAGCCTCAGTTTCCGACTTGGCGTGATCCGGCTGCGGATGCGGCGCCGCAAATCCAGTGCGGTTTTGGGACTGAATTCTGAGGTGCCAAGGCGCTTGATTTTGGGGCTCCACCGCTCGTCCCGAAACCTACCCTTTTTGCGACAATCGGAAAAGCGTATCCCGATACGAAATCAGATAGAGCTGAACACAACAGCCGACTTGAAAGATGACGTAGAGTGCCACTGCAACTGCCGCCACACTGACTGCGGTTCGGATTGTCAGCGGTTCGCCGGAAACAGACTGCCATCGCGTAATTAGAAGAAACAGCGCCAGCCAAAGAGCGTCTTTTAACAACCCGTGCACAATTTTACCGAACAAGTTCCTCATGAACGAATGCTACACCTGCCCGTAGTCGCGATGCATAATGGACCCATTCTGAGACGCGTGAAGGCGGTTCGCGCCGGATGATCGAATCTAGACCGTCGATATTCGGAACTCACGATGGGGACGGAATGTTATGACCGATCCTCTCCCTGCCCCGTACTCGTTCCAAAGTGCAGCATGCCCATCAGGCCAGCGAAGCCTATCCCCAACCCCATGCCGGAAGCGACGAGTCTCAAGACATCGGGGACGTGCAGCGCCGCTATACGGGGCTTGTCCAGACTATTCAGGAGCACAAACGCTCCCAGCAGCGTCACCACTAAACCGGTAACCCGGCTGCTTTTCTTCATGTACTCTCCTCCAGGCCGCATCCCGGCCCTGAATCATTGTGACACGAAAGCCGGGATCGTTTCAGCCTGCTGGATGGAATGTGTCCGGCGAGGAAAGCCCGACAGGGTGAATGCGAGCGCTGTTCCCCATCATCAAACATGAAGACGGGCGACTAAATCTGAACTACAGGCAAGTCTGTTTTAAAAATTTGTGTGGCGAAAAGGACCGATTTCGAGACAGCCGGACGGGGCCGCGCCAAAAGCACCAAGGAGAACGGCGGCATTATCGAGAATTCACTTGCCAAATGCTAGATCCGCTTCAGTTGACGGTCACCTGGAACGGCGGGGACGATTCCAGTTCGCAACCATTACTGACCGGGAGCTCAGAATAGAAGTTTCATGGCGAGCTGGAGAATACGTGGGTCGCCCGTATTGGCCACCAGACCGCCAGTCTGCGAACCGCTGATATCGCTGATAATCTGGCCGAAGTTGCCGCTGTTGAGAGTGGCCACCGGGGCGCTGAAATTCACGGTGTTAAGGACGTTAAAAGCCTCGAAGCGGACTTGTAGCGTCGTCCGCTCGCGGATGGCGAACAGGCGGGAGAGAGCCATATCGAATTGCAGGCTGCCCGGTCCCGCCAAGTTGACGGCGCCGAGGTTTCCAGTCACGGAGCCCGTTGCGGGATTGGCGAACGCAGCCGGATTTAGCCAGCCGTTGGGGCCCGCATGGGGCAAGTACGGGTTACTCAAGACCTGGTTGGGCCTTTCGGCGCCTTGTCCATCCAGAGCAAAATCGATACCACTGGTAACCGTGAACAACTGAGCGGACTTCGCCTGAATCGCGGTGGACACCTGCCAGTTGCTCGCAAGGACGCGCAGCATCTTACCGGAAAACTGGGGCGTCTGGTATACGGTGGTGAGGTTGAGGATCCGCCGGACATCAGAAAGGGCGCAATTACTCCGGTCAATTTCTCGATTGAAGGGAACGCTGTAAGTGGGACCGGCAGTTCCTAATTCCGTATTCTCGACATCACTGATGCAGTGTGACCAGGTGTAGTTCGCCTGAACAGTCAAGCCTTTGCTCAGCCGGCGCTGAAGCTGCAGATACAGTGCGTGGTAGGTGGCAGTGCCGCCCGTGTCCTGTTGAGCGATCGCGCCATAGTATTGTCCTTGCGCCGGGTTTTGCAGGTACAACATGCGCCGCTGATTGGTATTCGCAATAGAAGAACACGGGTTGTAGTTGACGCCGTTAATGGCGCAAGGGCCCAATCCGAGGAAGACAGCAGGGTCCTCCTGATTTCCTGTCCACAGGTGCGTGGTCTGGTTTCCAATGTAGTTCACCGATACCAGCCAGTCTGTTCCAATTTGCCTCTGCACGTTAAAATTCCACTGCTGGAGAATGGTCGGCTTAGCATTCAACTGATGAGTGACCACCCCCGCGGCTATGGGAAATCTGGTGCCGGCGTTGAGTACGATGGGGAAGGGGTTGCCGCCAGCGGTGGTGGCCCAGGGATTGGAAAAGTTGACGGCTCCTGTGGTCACACTGTTGCCGAACGGCGCATCGTTGGCGTAAGCATCGAGATAGAACAGGTGCTGGCGGTCCGTGAAGATCCCGGCCGCGGCGCGAATGGAGGTTTTCCCGTCGCCAAACGGATCCCAGACGATCCCAAGCCGCGGCGCCCAGAGGTTCCAGGTGGAATTCTCAGGGGCGTTTCCAGCCGTATATTGGGGGTCGCCGGGAAAGATCGTGCCCGCCGGTGCATTCGGATAAATCGTGCTGTGCACGCCCTGCGCAAACAAGGCCGGGTTGAAGTTGGAGATGTGGCCGAACGTGCTGTACGGGGCGATGTACGGCTCCCATCTCAGGCCGTAGCTGAGAGTCAGGCGGGAGGTTACTTTCCATGTATCTTGAGCGTAGAGGCCGATATAATTCTGGCGGTTGTATCCCACAGAGAAGCTGCCCTGGGTGAAGGAGGAGGCGTCGCCCAATAGAAAGTCCGCCATTGACAAACCGGTGACTTGACCGCTGAAGGTGAAGCCACCCGGAGTGTTCAGCCCCGATTTGAAGTTCATCACTTCGTGTATATAGTTCACACCAAAGCCAAGCTGATGCGATCCTCGTACGAGGCTGAGATCGTCGGCTCCTTGGATGGTAGGGCCGGTATTGAACTTGCTAGGTGTCTCGTTGGCATTGCCGAAGCCAAAGCCATTGCCGGAGACGGTAACGCGGGAGAAGTCCGGTATGAATTGATAGATGCCGGTGACTCCCAGGTTCGCCCAGCTTTCAAACTGGTCGGAGACCTTCTCAACCCGCGTTCGAGTCACAGTGGCGCGCGCGGAATTCACGGTTCCACTCCCGATCAGATAGGTATCGCCCAGCACTACCGCGGTGTCGCGGTCAAGGGAGGAGGCATTGTTGAACGTGAGCGCGTTGGCGCCGTTGTACGATCCCGGGCCGGAGAGATTGGCCAGGAGAATCCGGCCAAAGAAGCTGTTCTTGGGGCTGATTTGGTAATCGATCCTGGCAACGCCGAGGCTTTCATCGCTATTCGAGAGCAGGCCGTAGGTGGTCCGGCCGCAGGGATCGCTAGTGGCGGGCAGAAAAGTACTGATTTTGAGTGCGGCGGGACTCAGCATGGTAGCGGGGATGGTGTTGTTCACGAATCCGAGCGATCCCGGCAGATTGATTTGACGGGTTCCATTGCAGGAGGGAGAGGCGAGGACGGAGAAGTTTCCTTGTAGCGCAGCCGCGGTCGGGACATAGGCGATCGTCTGCGGCGGGTTGGACCTGATAATGGTGCCCTGGTAACCGGCAAAAAAGAAGAGTTTGTCTTTTCTTAAAGGTCCGCCCAGAACGCCGCCGTATTGGTTGCGTTTGAGTGAATCGCGCGCCGTGGCAAAAGTGTCGCGCGCGTTTAAGTCTCCATTCCGGAAGAACTCGAAAAGATCGCCGTGAATCGCGTTGGTTCCGGATTTGGTCACGGCATTGACAGCAGCGGAAGCATGGAGTCCATATTGGGCGGGCAGGGCATTGGTCTCGACTTTGAATTCCTGCAGAGCGTCGGGAAACGGCAGCGGCAGGTTCAAGCTGTTCATCACATCGTTGTGAGTGCCCCCGTCTAACAGGTAGGTGATTCCATTGCCCTGGCCACCGGCGACCGAAATCAATTGAGAGGGGTAATTGCGGATGGTATTGAGATTCGTTCCGTTGCCGGTATTGGCCATGCCGGAAAGAAAGATCAGTTGCGTGGCTTCGCGCCCGTTGAGGGGCAACTCGATGACACGCTGCTGGTCAACGACGGTGCCGAGGTTATCGCTGGTCGTCTCCACCAGAGCGGCGTTGGCTTGCACCACTACTTGCTCGGTCGTCTGGCCAATCTTGAGGCTCACATCGATCGTCGGATTGCCGCCGACCTCCAGCACGATTCCCGTCTGCACGTACTTGGCGAAGCCGCTCTTACTCACCTCGAGCAAGTACGGTCCTACGGGCAAGTTCGGCAACACGTAGCTGCCATCGGCGCCGCTGTTGGCGGTGCGCACCTGCCCAGTACCGGTCTGAGTGACCCTGATCCCGGCGCCGGGGACGGCCGCGCCGCTCGCGTCGCGCACCGTACCATTTACCTGGGCAGTCGATACCGCCTGTGCCGATACTCCACCGCAGAAAATGACTCCAACAACAAAACTCCCGAGAGCTGCTTTCATATGTCCTCCTTCGGACTGGTTGCCTTCGCTTCGCGAGCCGGCTTTACGGCTTAGCCGCCGGCTTGGTGGTTACCAAATGCTTTAGGTCCCGATTATTTTCATCGCAGTTGTACTCGATGAGCTCAGGGAGACCGGGAGTGGGTTTTAACGGTTTAATCGTACGCTGCAGCTTCCACGGCGTGCTGTACATTTTGGGATCGTCCACGGTGAATTCGAATTGAATATTGTCAGCAGTGCGCTGGAACTTCTCGATGACATGCATCGCGTCACTGTGCTGGTGGCCCGAGGTATCCAACCAGGTCCAAGGCGGCCCCTTCAAGCCGGAAGTATCCACCACCAGAGTGTCACCCTCCCAATGGCCGGTAGAATCCCCCAGAAACGAAGGCTCCATATTCCGCGGGTGGGGACGCCCATCGAGGGGAATGGAGCGGAAAGTATGCATGTACTCGAATAGAATCACGAGGTAGCCCCGGGTCTGCACCCATTGGGAGGGGTAGGGCGATTGCATAATGCGTGGCACTCCTGGAAACCAGCAATTGGAGGTGGGATCATCCTTGGCATCATGGTTCTGATACGCTTCACGCCCAGCGTCGGTATAGGGGACTTGATCCTCCTTGCCGGCGGCCATATTCGGCGTGTATGGGATATTCCAGTATCCGGAGAAGTCGGGCTTGCCATCCGGCATACGTGGTATGGATTCCGACTTAGCAGCGCTCTGTGCTGAGGCGGTGGATTGGGCGACCCCATTTAGGGGCGACAGGCACAAAATGAGTGCCAGGCTGAATACCGTCGGTCGGGCTTTCGTCGTGGATGTCATTATGCTCCCAGGGAGAGCAGTATAGATCGATCGTCAGGTGGCGTCAATGGAGCCCCAAAGTGATCGCGCGGCGGCCGACCGAGAATTACCCAGGAACTGCGGGAGTTGATTGTGCGCCTCGCCGACGAAAACCCGGATGGGGGCGCTCCCAAAATCTACCGTTTTCGTGACCACATCTCCCGTTTGGAGCACTAGACGCCGCGGAGGTGGAATCATCGCGGCCGCAGATTACAGCGTGAGCGGCGATTCGTTCACGCCCGGCAAGTTGATGCTCTCGCTTGCGCGATTACGGCGGTGGATTGACTCGTCCTAATCTAAAATCATGCTCGAAACTATTCGACTGCTGTACGAATACAATCGTTGGGCGATGGACCGGATCTTTCAAACTCTGGAGCAATTGACTGAAGCTGAGTACGGCGCGCCGGGCTGTAGCGGCCACGGCTCTATCCGCGACACCTTGGCGCACCTGATCAATGCGCAAAGGGGTTGGTTCTGGTGGTTTGACGGGACTGTAAAATTGGACGGGTCTTCTTCGATGGAGCAGCTCATGGCAATGCGGCTTACGGGGGCGGATGTCCCCTCGATCGCCAGGGCCAAGGAGCACTGGCAAACCGTCGATCGGCTGACGCAGAACGTGCTGACTCCTCTGACCCAAGATATGCTCGCGAAAGTGTGGACGGCGTCGATTCCCGGCAGTCCCACGATATCTTTACCACTTGGGGAGTTGCTCCTGCATGTTGCCAATCATGGGACTCACACGCGGGCGCAGATCGTCTCGGCGATTCGACGGTTTGATCGGAAACCCGGTAATCTGGATCTCTTATTCTTTGCGCTCACGCGACAATCTCAGGGAAAACCCGCTGCCGGCTAAGGCCAAGCGAAGGTCGATCGGCTAGGGGGCACTGCTTCACTGCGTCCTGGGCATTTTGCACCAGCAGCGGATGGCCGCTGACGAGCGTAAGATTCTGAATCGTGCCATCCTTGCCGATGATGGCGGTAAACTTCACGGTCCCTTGAATGCGTGCTTGCCTGGCGAGCGAAGGATAAACGGGAACAAGTTTTTTGATCAGCTTCGCGCTCTGCACAATGCCGCCCACAGGGATTCGCACAGAACCTGGCGATTTCGCTTGCGTCACCACGGGAGACATAACCGGCGGCGGGGGAGTGGCTACGATGGCGTCGAATATGTACGGGGAAACCCCGTCCGGAATGCTGGGCGAACCCGCCATGCCGCTCGAGGTCGAGAGGGGCAAAGCCTCTTCCTCAATCATCGCTACGCGCTTTGGAATCCCTTTCGGCGCCGTCAAACGGGCCGCCTCGAACGGGCGGGGCAGTTGTTTGACGATCACTTTCTGAGCTGTAGGAGGGGGTGAATGAGGAGGGGGGGCTGGCGGCGCCGCCGTCAACATATTCGCCGCCTGCACTCTCGGCAGTACGTCCGTAAAGATCAGCGGAATCAGGGTCCATACGCCGACCGCAATGACCTGGCCCGCGAACGACCCTGTTACCGTCCACACCTTGTTGGTCTTTCCCCCACTGTCCACAAAGGTATGCCCGAAGATGTCCATCGTGTTGTATCTCCCCTACGGTCGCCTCGCGGCCGCAGCTTGGCGAGGTTTATCCGTTCCCCGTCTTCCGCCCTAAATTGACTGGCGGCTCAGGGCTACTGGTTTGGACACCACAACCGCATCTTTTTCTTCCTCGACTCGCTCCGAATTTAGGGATTTTGCGGGAGAGTGTAGTTAGACGTTCCGATCATCGGTCCGGTCCGGCACTCGGCCTTCATACTCAAGTTGCGTTTGTTACATGCACGGGTGCCCGTTCATATCTCAAATGAGGGCAGGTCAAAGACGGAGCGCCGATCACAGTTCAACGCCCTCCCATCCTTCCCCCTTCCCGAAGCTTCATCGGCGACTTTGTGCGTGATCACGATGAGCTCCGCGAATCGGCGACTTCTCGCTCATGTGGCTTCTGTGGACGGCGTTTCACGGGGTGCGCCGGGTTAAACCGGCATGTTGTAGCGAATGAAAGAGTCGTACAAGAAAGGAGCAGCGAATCCATCTTGGCCCCTAATCTTGCGGTCAACATCGCGAGGTGTTGATCGAAGCGTAGGA
>DATDGT010000165.1:0-2646 GCA_036521975.1 Bryobacteraceae bacterium | reverse complement strand
TCGCCCAGAGTGGTCTCCGATACACTAATTTTCACACCACCGCATTGTGCTCTCCCACCAGGGCCGCGCTGATCACCGGCCGCAACCATCACTCCGTCGGATTCGGTGTGATCACCGAAATCTCCAACGGTTTCCCCGGCTACGACAGTATCATCCCAAAGGATAGCGCGACGATCGGCCGGATTCTGCGCGATAATGGGTATGCCACATCGTGGTTCGGCAAGAACCATAACACTCCAACCTATGAGGGCACCCAACTCGGCCCGTTTGACCAATGGCCGATAGGGATGGGCTTTGAGTACTTCTACGGGTTCTTGGGTGGGGACGTCGATCAGTGGGCGCCGGGCAGCCTTCACCGCAACACCACGCCGATCACACCCTGGCTAGGCCATCCGGGTTGGAACCTCACCACCGCGATGGCCGATGACGCCATTCAGTGGCTGAACCGCATCAATGATCTCGATCCGTCCAGACGTTTCCTGCTGTATTACGCCCCTGGCGGCGCCCACGCCCCTCACAACCCAACGGCCGAGTGGACGAAGAAGGCCGAAGACATGCACCTGTTCGACGCAGGCTGGAACAAATTGCGTGACACCATCTTTGCCAACGAGAAGCGCCTCGGCGTCATTCCGCAGGATGCAAAGCTCACCCCCTGGCGCTCCGATCTGATTAAGAACTGGGATCAACTCACAGCCGATGAGAAGAAGCTCTTCATTCGCCAGGCCGATGTCTACGCCGCCTACCTGATGTACACCGATCACGAGATTGGCCGCGTCATCCAGGCTGTGGGGGACCTGGGGAAACTGGACAATACTCTGATCATCTATATCAGCGGCGATAACGGCGCATCAGCGGAAGGCTCGGCCACCGGCACACCAAACGAAGTCCTGCCGTTCAACGGTGTCGAACTCCCCGCGACGGAACAGATGAAATGGTATGACTCCTGGGGCACTGACCGGACCTGCCCGCATTATTCGATCGGATGGGCCTGGGCCTTGGACACGCCGTTCAAATGGACCAAGCAGATTCCATCCTTCTTTGGCGGGACGCGCAACGGCATGGCGATTTCGTGGCCGGGCCATATCACCGATGCCGGTGGAATTCGTAATCAGTTCGGACATGTGATCGACATCGTGCCGACAATCCTTGAGGTAACCGGAATCGCCGCGCCGCAGACCGTGGACGGGTTTAAGCAAAAGCCCATCGAGGGCGTCAGCCTCGCATCCACCTTTGACAAGGCGAAGGCCGATGCTCCCTCCCCGCATAAGATCCAATACTTCGAGATGGGAAGTGTGCAGGGACTTTACGACGAGGGCTGGATGTTAAGCGCCGTTCCAATCCGGGCCCCCTGGGAATTGGCCGTGAAAGCAATTCAGGATCCCGCCAAGGACTACAAGTTTGAATTATACGACTTGAACAAAGACTGGACGCAAAACTCAGATGTTGCCGCCGCGCACCCCGACAAAGTCAAACAAATGCACGAGCTCATGTTTGCGGAATTCAAAAAATACCAAGTGTTCCCGTTGGACGGCTCCGCCGCGACGCGTTTTCTCTACCCGCGCCCGAGCTTTTCCGCAGGCAGAACCGTTTTCAATTATTCCGGCGAAACCACGACCAGCATCCCCGATGGCGCGCAGCCCAGCCTGCTCAATACCTCATATACAATCAGCGCGGATGTCGAGGTGCCCGCGGCCGGAGCGGACGGAATGCTGGTCTGCGAGGGCGGCCGATTTGGCGGGTACGGTTTATACCTACTGAAAAACAAGCCGGTCTTCACCTACAACCTGCTTACGGTTGAGCGTGTGCGGTGGGAAGGCGCCGCGTTAGGGCCTGGTAGGCACACCATCGTCTTCGACTTCAAATACGACGGCTTGGGTGGTGGAACTCTTGCCTATAACAACTTCAGCGGTATTGGCCGCGGGGGTAAAGGAACGCTGTCGGTGGACGGCACCGTCGTGGCGACCAAAACGATACCGCGCACGATCCCGATCCTCATGCCATTCGGTCAGACCTTCAATATCGGTTCGGCCCTCGATTCCCCGCTCGACGACAACGATTACACCGTCCCGTTCCCATTCACGGGGAAGATCAACAAGCTGAAGATCTCGGTTGAACCGCCGAAACTGACGCCACACGACATCGAGAAACTGAAAGAGGCCGAGATGAAAGCCGAGGATGCCAAATGAGCGATCGCGAGTAAATACGTCCTTATCACGCCGGTGGACATTTACAAACCGTTGATCGTCAATGGTGTGGGTCAAAAGCCGATCGAGGGCGTCAGCATGGCGTATTCGTTCAGCGACGCCAAAGCGCCAGAGGGGCGTGAAACTCAGTATTTCGAGATGGCTGGCAACCGCGGCATCTATCATAAGGGTTGGACCGCCGTTACGCGGCACGAACCCCTTGGCTGACCGGGGCGGTCCAATTGCCCGCATTCGACGACGATGTCTGGGAGCTATACGATACCAACACGGACTGGAGCCAAGCCAAGGATTTGGCAAAAGAGAATCCGAAAAAGCTGCACGAGCTTCAAAGGCTATGGCTAATCGAGGCGGTCAAATACAACGTGCTGCCGTTGGACGACCGCTTCGCCGAGCGTGCCAATCCCGACATCGCCGGTCGCCCGCAGTTGATCATGGGCAACCG
>DATDGT010000164.1:0-21358 GCA_036521975.1 Bryobacteraceae bacterium | reverse complement strand
CGCTTCGCGTTTTCGCGGCGGGCTTTGAGTTGTGCTTCAGTCATTGAGAAGCTCCTTCATGAAGACCATACCGGCGAAGTGGGCGACCCTCTGTGCAGTCTGCGGCAAGTTGTTGGGGCGGTAGGAGAAATTGGAGTGTTTGTGAGGTGAACGGTTGGAGGCGCTTGTCGTGGCGCTAGTCGTATCGGGGGTTCTCTTCCCGCTGTTTTACTGCGGAGAGTGTCGCACTTTGCGGAGAAAGGCAGAAGTCTGTTGGCCGGTGGATCAGGTGGAATCGGAAGCGGTTGTAGGGAGAACAACTTTTGGCAGATCTGTTTTATTAGTGATAGGCTACCTCAGAGGTGTCTGTGCAGTCGGTTAGAGTTCCCGCACGTCATGGCTCGAAACGATAAAGAGGTTCGTTGTCCGATTCACGGTTTCGTGAAGCTCACACCATTCGAGCAGGACATCGTCGATCATCCTGTCTACCAGCGGCTTCGTCGAATCCGGCAGCTCGCGTTGACGGACATGGTTTATCCGGCCGCTACGCACACGAGGTTCGAGCACTCTCTCGGCGTTTTGCATGCCGCGACCTTGATGTTCAATCAAATCCGATCAGAAATTGAAAGAAAAGAGCCTACGAACTCAGTTTTTAACGCCGACGACCTAAGACAAAGCGAAAGTGATGGTCCGCTTGGCTGCCTTGCTCCACGACATTGGCCATGCGCCCTTTTCCCACGCCGGCGAAGACGTGATGCCCTCGCTTCCCGGTAAGAAGAAACGATTTGACCATGAAGACTACTCAGCGGCGATAATCCGGCGTCTCTTTGCTGAGGTCATCGACAACCACCCAGACAATCTCCACAAGATAACGACCGAGGAGCTGTGCGCATTCCTGGGACAGGGTAGGCCCCCTAAGAACATGCTGTTCTGGCGGGAACTGATCAAAGGGCAAATGGACGCGGATCGCGCCGATTACCTGCTGCGCGATTCCCACCACATTGGTGTGGCCTACGGACGTTATGATCTTCACCGCCTGGTCACAACACTCACCGTTGCGCCACATCCCGAGACGGAAGAGCCGACGGTCGCGGTTGAAGAGGGAGGAATCCAGGCCGTTGAGGGACTGATCATCGCTCGGTACATGATGTTTACGCAGGTGTATTTCCACCACACCCGCAGAGCGTACGATCACCATATCACCGAGGTGTTGAAGTTTGTGCTTGAACGGAGCTATCGGGACCACGATGAGCGGCCACTGCAGACCTTCCTGCCGCCTGAGTCAGGTGCCGTAGACGAGAGCACAGAGAACCTGAAGCGTTGTTTGGCATGGACCGATCCGATGGTCTGGGATTTGATCGACAGTAGTAAGGCCGGACCGCACGGTGAGCTTATCCGACTGCGCCGCCATGATCGGGTTGTCGCTCGAACTTCCGCCACGCCGACTCCCAAGGAAGTACTCGAACTGCAAAGGGATATTCTTCCCAAAGTCGCGAATCTAGGGGCCTGGTTGGACCTCGCCGATAGCGCGTGGTACAAGTTCGACAAGGCGGGTATCTTCGTAACCGACGGGAAGCACACCTATGAACTGCCGGAACGCTCTGCTGTGGTCAAGGGACTGGAGCCCTTTTTTCAGGCGCGAATCTACGTTCCAGTTGACAGCGAAGAAAGGGCGAATATGGTATTACAATAACATGGTGATGGCAAATGTCAGAATTCCTTGAAGTTCCCCATGATCGATACGCGCTGATCGCCGACGTCGTTCGGCGGTTTGATGATGCGCACTACCGCCTAGGCAAGACGGCTCTACAGAAGATCGTCTTCTTGCTTCAGCGCTCGCTCTGGGTCGACATCGGCTACAGGTACACCCTCTACACGTATGGGCCGTTCTGTGCGGACGTCGCGAGGGACCTGGACGCAGTTGAGGCGTTCGGCGGCGCACGGATCTCCAACGATACCGGCTTTGGCGGGTACCAGATTCATGCTGGCCCAACGAACGATGAAATCCGAGGTCAATCCTCCGAGTTTTTACAGAAAATCTCTGGCGCACTAGACCGGCTGGTGGCAGACTTCGGTGGCTTAAACGCCAAGGAACTCGAACTGCGGTCCACCCTTCTCTATCTGATGGGACCTGAACTGTCCCGGGAAGAACTAGTCCAACAAGTTCACGATGTGAAACCCCACTTTTCGAGCGCGGTGATTCGGGCAGCTCTTCAAGAACTAGAAGGGAAGACGTATGCTGACACAGCCACGCGGTCGGCCACTTGAGTTGCGCGGTCGGTCACGTTGAGTGGCCGAACGCATTCCGCACAGCTTGATCGTCAGGCTGAGGCTGGGCGTGTAGCGCTCTCTGAAAAGAATTCCGCCCCCAAGCCCGCGACGGTTCCGACCACGAGCGCCCGGTCCAGAAAGTCGTTGCCCTGCTCGCAGCTTGTTTCGGCGATCAGCAGGCATCCGTGACACGCGGCGCCGTGGAGCATGCGGCTTTCGAACACGTTGGCAGGGCTGTGCTGGCCGCAGACCGGATCGTTTGAGCAAAGGCCACCCAATTCGAGCGCGCTGCGCACGAAGCGCGAAATCCTCCGTCCCACCTGCACCAACCCCCCAAGCGTACCTTCCGCGTCCGAGCTTGCCGTGTAAAGCAAGATGCCGCATCCCACCTCTGGAATCGCATACACCCGCTCCATGATCGAACTCGCTGGGTAACCGCATTCGAGCGCTACGGCGGTAATCAGGAGATGGGAGAACGAGTGCAGAAGCAAGTACGGCGGGCCGGGCAGCTTGCGGTCGGCGTGAGGATGGTCTTTCTTCCAGGCTTCGAAGCCGCGCTTTAGTTCCGCATATCTATTGACGACGGCGGGGCGCTTCCACCACGCCAATAACGCCGCCTCGCTGAATTGCAGAAAGATTCCCTCGCCGCGATTTTCCACGGCGGGAACCCACTCCGGCTGCCGCGAAATCTCGGCGCGGCGAACGCCCGCATCCAGTTCGCCCGTTTCCGCATCGGGCGAAGCCGACTCGAACCGCGTGAAGCCCACCAGGGCGGCCACTTCTCTCAAGCGCTCGACCAGCAACACGCGCTCGATGCCCGCCATGCAGGGTTCGTCCCATTGCTCTCGCGGCAGCGCCCTGGCGAAAAACGTCGAATCTAGCGAATTCTCGCCAATCAGGTCTCCCGGCGAGAGCAAAGTTTCCAGCTCGGCGCGCTTCACTGGCTTGTCCGCGGCGCCGGAGGGATTCTTCCGCTCGCGGACGGCCTGCCACACTTCCTCGTCGGTTAGTCCGGCCAGCGCCTCGTTCACAACCTGCTTCTTTCGCTCATATGCGATATCGCCGGCGCTTTCCGCGGCCTCCAGAAACGCCCACACCCGGTCGATGGCTTGTCGAATCCTCTCATCTCGTTCCGGCAGCGAAATGACTCGCTGCGATTGGGGCAGCCACGCGTTCGATGCCGCGCGCACCAGCAGGCGGTTCGGCTCTGTGCAGCGTTCGTCCGCCACTCGATTCTGGCCCAGCCATGGCCGCCCTCCGTCGCAAACCCCCAGCGCCTTGCTACTGGGGTCCGCCGCCAGCGACATCGCTCTTTCCAACCCACACCCGCATCGGATATATGTCTCGCCCAGATCGCCGCTGGTGCCGCGCTCGTCAAAATAGAGCTCCCGTCCGCACGGCGGGTTTTGCCCATGCACGAACGCCTGCCAGTCGATATCGCCCAGATGCCCGAGCCGGCACGCGCGCACAAAGCGCACCGGCGTGACGGCGGATTTCTTGCGATCCTCCATCACGAATTTCCGGCCCTTATCCTCCAGAGCCGACCACTGCACTAACCTGCGCGTGCGCGGACTCCCCGGCACGGCTTTCTGCGTCACGAACCAGAGCGGAAATACATAGGACCGGACAAAACCTGCTCCATCCCTATCGGCCTCTGGCGGACATTCCAGCCGAATCGCGGAGGCATTTGACAGCGTCGCGACCTTACGCGCTAACCGCGGCTCCTGAATTTGTCGCCGTTCCCCCACCCACGCATCCAGTCCCGCGATCAACACGCTGCGCTCCGGCAGATCAGTCATTGCGCCCGGACCGAAAGTGGTAATCAGTTGTCCTTGCCGTATCTGGGCGCGCGCCATCAGTCGTTCTCCTCGTCCAGATTCTGGTTGCCCGGCCCCTGCACGCTGACATTCACCGCCGGCTCCACATCGCGCATGCTCCATTTCGCGCGAAATCTTGCTTTCCAGTGCGAGGCGGGTAGCGTTTTCAATTCGTCAGCCAGGTAGTCGCGGAGCAGGTACGCCGGCTCGTCGCCTTCGTGCCGGTAATACTTCATCCGGACCGTTTGCGCCTGCTGCTCTTCGGAAACTCTCTTCCACTCGTCGAGCAGCGAAATCGCTTGAGTTCGAACGATCTGTCGCAGCGCCGCCTGCTCCCGAGGGTCTCCGCTCTTGTGCATCTCGGCTCTGCGCTCGAGCGCTTCGACAACGAAGGCCAGATTCGCTCGTTCGGCAACGATGGCATCCGCTCCGCCCGGCCGGGTCATCGGCTTGTGGCCATGCCGGGCCAGCGCGACGGTCGCCGCGGCCAACGCTCGATCCAGAGCGCGGGGAGAAAACGGCGTCACGCTGGTCGCCTCCACGCCTCGATAGAAACTCTGGTGATAGGCGGCGAAGCGCTCGAAGTGGGAGCGGTCGCGCGGCTTGTTCGGATTCAAAATCGTGACCACTAATCCCGGCTTGGTCTTCTCGCGGCCCACGCGGCTGGTCGCTTGAATGTATTCCGCGGTCGTCTTTGGCTGACCGAACACCACCATCAGCCCCAGTCGCGTAATATCCAGGCCCACGCTGATCATATTCGTCGCGATGGCGATGTCGACGGCGTCTTTATGCGTCATGTCGAGGTCCAGCCTGCGCTTCGCTTCGGCCACGTCGCTGGTCTCCACCCGGCTGGTAAGCTCCGTTACGATGTGGTTCAACTCGCGCTTCTCGAACAGGCCCCGCGGCTCGTCCACCCGCTTGCGGACGTCATATCGCAAGGCGCGATTTCTCACTTCGTCCTCGATCAAGCGGCGCGCGCCACCCAATTCCCGCAACGCGTTGAAGTAGCCTACCAAAGTGCGATAAGGGTCCGAAGCCGGATCGTTTCGGAACCGGTGCGCGCGGCACAGCAGCGCCAGATAAACCCGCAGCAGCACGGACTTCACGTTGCGCCCCGGCGCGGCCACGCCGACGTAACGCCGCGCGGAAATCTCGGAGGCAGGCACGGTTTGGGCGAAGAATGAATTGCGCCTGTCGGGTCCCGGCGGCGGGAAAATCGCGACCTCTGTCCTCCCGAACAACGCCCGGATTTGAGCGTCGGCCCTTCTCACCGTGGCCGTGGAGGAAATGATCTTCGGCCGCGATTCGCCATCGGCGCATAACTCGTCGATGGCCGTCTCATATAACCCCGCAATCGTTCCCAAGGGACCCGAAATCAAATGCAGCTCGTCCTGAACAATCAAATCCGGCGGCGGGAGCCGGCCGCCCGGCAGAGCGGTTCCGATTCCCGGATCGCACGGACCATATAACCCGTCCGCGTCAAATCGCTCTACTCTCCCGAAAAACGCTCCGACTCGTCCCAACCACGGGAGGGCGGCAAACTTATCCACCGTAGCGATGACGAAGCAGGGCAGTCGGCGATAGATCGGTTCGTCCACCGCGACGATGGGAAGATCGCGCTCCCGCCCGCTGAACGCGCAGCGGAAATCGGCGCACTTGATGCGCAGATTCTTGGGATGGCTCTGGTTGGGCGCCAGCTTAAACGACTCCTGGCTGAACGGCTTTCCGCACCATGGACATTTCTCGATAGGCACGGGTGGGAAACGAGTTTCTTTCGCCAGATACCTGATGGTGCGGCGGCGGGCCGTGTCTTCGTCGTTTTCTCCCTGCCGCGTGCTTCCCATGCGGTTAGGCGTCGCGGCCTTCCCCACCCACAGGCCGATTTCAAACGGCCACTCCCCCAGATCGAGACTTTTGTCCGTCTGCCGGATCAGCTCCAGTGCGCAAATGAGCGTGGCAGCGCGCCCCAGTTGGTCGAGTGTCAAAAGCCGAAGCGTATATCGCATGAGGACGCTGGTTCCGGCGCACGTAACGCCTGGATTGCGCAGGCGGCGCAGCACTAGCGTGAACGCGGCCAAGCCCAAATAGGCCTCCGTCTTCCCGCCGCCGGTGGGGAAAAATAGCAGATCCACTTTGGCTCTGTCGGCGCTGTGCGGATCGGCGATGCCTTCCAGATTCATCAGAATGAAAGCAAGCTGGAACGGACGCCACTCGGGTTGCTGAATGCTGAGCCGCTGGCGAGCCGCGTCCGCCATGGCGCGGTTGGCGGTTCGAAACGCCAGCAGTATTTGTGGATCGTCGCGCAGCAGCTCGATTCCGCGTTCGATCCGCCGCGCCGCCGCCTCGGCATTGTTCAAAAGCGCCTCGGCGATTGCGCGGCGTTTCGCCGGCGCAATCGAGGTGAGCGCGGCTCTTTGGGGCTCGATCCACTGGCTCCGGTACGCGTTCGGCAGCGCCGCAAGCTTCGCCCATGCCTCCGCGCCGCCCGTCAACCCGGCCAGCGCGTGCATTCCCAATTCGACGTTTTCGATTTTCGAGGGCGGCTCGACCCGCTCCACTTCCGCCCGCGGAATCCAGCATGTGCGAGCCGTCGTGGAAGAGGCATGGGTTGAGGCGTTATGTCCCACCGCGTATTCCCCGCAATCGCGATATTGAAGATCGGCCACCCGATCGTCCCAATCGTCGCTGAACAGCCCACGGATATCGGGACGTGGAATGAAACCGGCCTCGTCGTGCGGGGCGTCGCTGTATAAATCCAGTCGAGCCTGAAACGCGAAGGCGCGGTCTTTCACGCGGTCGTTCTGCTCGGGGCGACGTTTGTTCACCAGGAACACGGAAACGGTTTTCGATTCCGCGGCGAGCCTCGCTTCGGCGAAAGCCGCGCCAACCGCTCTCACCAGCAGCGCGACGGTAAGCCCTCCCGAGCCTGGAACTTCAACTTCCCGCGGCTGGCTTACCGGGTTTCTCACGTCGAGTTCCACCCACTCCTCGCGCGCCGTGCGCTTCCAAGTCTCGGCGCCTTCGAGGATCTCCGGCCGGTAGTCGCCCCATGTCACTCGGGCGCGCAAGCGCTTCGCTTCGGCGGGCAGGAGCACGCTCAAGCCGATTGAGCTTGGCAGCCGCCGCTCGCGCACGGCGGTGCGCTCGCGAGGCGTATCGTCGTCGGTCGCGCCGGGAGGCTCGGCTGTTTCAAGCGCGTCGTCCTCCACCTCGGCATCGGTCGCCTGCGTTTCCCGGGCGTTGGCGGGCACGAGAAAGCCTGTCAAATACCAGCGCGAGGGAGGCTGATCCAGCCGCTCAGCCGCGTCGCCGAGTTCTTCCGGCGTGGGGCCGATCAGATCGAGTTCGAGAGCATTCACGAGTTCTTCGCGAATTTCTGCCGAGGTCATTCCTTATCTCCTTGACCCGGCATTTCTTTGTCGAACAGGGGCGTGGCGGCCGCGGGCTTTTTCTTCGGCTTCGATTTGTGCTCCAGCGCCTCCTCCGCTGCGCGCTGCTCGTTAAGCGCGAGCAGCCGAGCCAGGACCTCGTCGCGGACGTCCTCCGGCCAACGAAGGCGGTGTTTCTCCTTTGGCCTTTTCGTACCGGAGAATTCGTCGTCGTCTGTTTCTTCTTCTTCGAACTCGACTTCGAACTGCGCGATGGGGTGGATCTCGGTCCAGTCATAAGCGTCGAGGACGGCATGATCCATCGCTTGTTGCAGCGCGCGGAGTCTCTGAAATTCTTCGGATTGTTCCACCGGATCGTGAAAGCGAGTGTAGATCTTGGTCAGGCCTTGTCGGTTTCGAATCATCAGCGCGGCGCGAAATTCATAGTATCTACGACCGGCGGCTTCGAGCGCCGGATTATTCTCGTAACGGTGGGGAAGCGGGAAAGTCTCGAAGCAGTCGGTGGGGGTGTAACGAAGACGATCTTCAAGCGTGGATGCCATTATTCGCGCCCAGATCTCGTGAACTGAAGACTGCAACACCGCGAAAAGCGCATGGCTGTGGGAAGCGAAGACGATCATTGTCTCGGAGAGCATCTCGTCCGTGCTCCTGAACTCAACGGCCAGGTGCGGGCTATATCGGGAACATGCCATGCACCGGGCCAGCGGTTGGAGCGCCTCTCTCATCCCATTTGTAGGACGGCGAAAGTGCCACCACTCCACCGTGTCCTCGTTAATTTCGCCCCGTCTCAGTAGGTCTGTTCGTAACGCGCCCTCCAGGTACGCCTGGACCGCCGGAAGTTGCTTCAACTGCGACTCGCTGAGCCCGTTCACATCGATTACGTATCGTTCACGTGTTGAACGGTTTTGGCTTTTTCCGCCAACGTACAGCTTTAAAAGCGGCTTGCTGGGGTCAGCCGGATTTCTCAGCGCCCTGAAGGCGGTGTATTCGGGACTACTGGGTTCAACGAGATAACCCAAGCTGCCGGGCTCTGCACCCTTGAACGCGATTCCTGCGTTCGCCGTGAGGGTCTGTGCGTTTTCGTCTGGACCGAAGTGAATTAGATACGCCGTAATCAATGGAACTTCTCTGCCGCTAATGTACCTTGGCCCCTCGTGGGTGCCCTTTCGGGCATGGACGATACAGGCGATCACGGCTGCGTCGTTCGGCCAGACGTATCGCTTGACGGCCCGGTAGAAGGTCGCCCCGTTACGCCTGAGCCATCGCAGACCCGTATATCGCGTGTCACCCTGAAACGCCGTGTTTGTCGCGATCAATCCGAGGCAAGCCCTAGCGCGCAGCAGCTCGAATGAACGACGAAAGAAAAACGCCACTAGCTTCGAGCGGCGAACGAGCGGGGAGAGAAGGGCCTGCAGGCGGAACTGGACCGGATGTATCCGGGGACCGTGGGCCTGCAAAGCCGGACGCTGGCGGGGCATATCGCGACCGCCAAGGGGAAAAAGGAACGTCCCACGGGACTCCGGGAACCCAGGAAGCCCTGGCAGCGACTCGGCTGTGGGGGTTGTGGCATTAACTGGGGGAACTCTCGTCGTATGGGCGCTTGACCGCTTCACTCGCGAAGCCGTCCGTGAGACGTTCGAACATATCGAACGCCTCAACTCGTACGGCGTCCAGTTCGGCACCAACTCAATTGCGGCGGGTCGACCGATTCAATACTGGTTCGCAGCCGGAAGATCAGAGGCTAACTTCAGATTGGTGATCATCAGTATTTGCTCCTCGACCTCCATAAATCTGGCAGCGGTCTTCACTCCAAGTTTGGCCTTGACCTGTTCGTAAACGTTCTTCAAAAGATCGTTTTGCTGCTGTGTGAGTGCGATCTGGCTTTCAATAAGCTCATTAATCTTGGAATCCGTCATGGACTCAGAGTTCGCGGCGTAGTCCTTCACCAAACTGCCTCGTTTGTTTTGGAGATCTGTCAGTTTGGCGCTGTACACTTGATAAATCGGCGAAAAAACGGATGTTTCCTCCGGCGTAAATTGCATCATCACAGCTACAATTTGAGCTCTGTCCTCCTGGACATTGGTTCTCAATAAATCTGTGTAAGCTTCGATGTTGCTGTCGCTGTTTTTCGAAGCTTTGCTCTCTTGCGCTTTAAGGCTCGGCGCCCAAACCAGAACCAGGCTGAACAATACCGCAATTCCGATCTTATGTGCCATCTTCCATTCTCCAGTCGAACATTACTCAACCTTGTCCCAGCAGTCAGCCCCGCACGATTGGCCCTCGCAGTTGGAAATTGAGGCGTGTTTCCGGTGGCAGTTGAACTTTCGAACCTCTGGCGGCGACCGTGACCGCGCCTAGTCCAGCACCCGATACGGCGCCGATCGCGGCACCCTTGCCACCGCCTGCGATCCCACCAACGGCCGCACCTAGGGCGCCCAGGCCGACGCTCCGCCTTGCGTACTTGCCGCCTTTTCCAGGCGCCTTTACTTGTGCAAATCCACTCACGACATCGTAAGACACGCCATTGACGACGACGTTGTAGAGTCTGACCGATATGTCGCTACTCCCGTCAACCTTGACAACTTGCACCGTAGCGTCCGCGTTGCGCGGGATTATGACCCGGTCGCCGACGATGACGGGATCATCGACACTCGCGCGGAAGAGCTCCCCAGCGGCTGTAGTGCTGGCATCGATGCCGTCGATGAGCCTGACCAGAATCTCGGTGCCGGCGGGCACAAGTGCACGGCTCGGCTGAGCGGCGGAGACCTGCGCAGCAGACAGGGCTAGCGTTGATCGAGTCCCTGCATTCAAATCGGACGGAGCTCTAATTTCAGAGATGGTAGCGGCTATTAAAAGGAAAATAAGTACTGGGATTACTTTCATCAGCTTTCTCCAGCAGGACATAACGTCACTCTGGGATTCACCCGCAACAATTTCGATGCGATCTTGCGCCTACCGATTTAGATTTTTCCGGCGGCTGCCGAGGTCGCCGGCGGCTTGAAATGGCGGCCTGAACGAGCGTTGGTTCTAGCGGCTCAGCGTGAATGCCTTGCGGCAAAACATCCGATTCCGAGCGGCGGCGGGGCCGCCCTCTGGGCCAGGAGTGGTGCTCGCTACGGACGGATTGCGGCGGGCTTCAGCATCTGGCGGACCTCAGTCCGTCCCCTCCAATTCGTCCGCCCGGCGGTTATAGCGATTCAACACGCGGAGGGAATTGCTCGCGCTGAAGCCCGCTGTTCGCAAGCGGCGGTAAACCGCCGCGAGCTTGTTCTCCTCCGCCAGCAACCCGGCGAGATCCCTGCCGCGATATTTGCGCTCCAGAAACTTTTCAATCAGCTCGACCTCGTCGGCATCCGCGTAAGTCGACTCAGCGGCTTGCTTCGCCACCGCCGGAGCGACCCGCCGGGCCATCAGGTCGCGCATGACGCGAGCCTTGCCGAAGCTCCGATTCTCCTTTTGCCCGCGCGCGAAGGAATCGGCGAATTGGCGGTCGTCCAGCAGACCGGCCTGTTTCAACCGCGAAATGACCTGCTCCACGTCCTCGGGCCTCTCCGCGCGTTGCCTCAGACGAGCCCGCACTTCGTTCAGTGATCGCGCCCGCCGCGCCAGAGTGCGCCCGGCGAAGTTCATCAACCCCTCCGCATCCAGCTTCTTCGGCGGCTTCATGGCAACACACGCGCGCGCCGCAGCCGGACCCATTCGCCGAATAGAGGGGGATTCTCCAGCCAGACGGTCATCCACAGAATCATCTCCTGCTTCTCCGCTCTTTTCCCGGCGTCTTTCTGACGGGAGCCCGAAGCCCAGCGGGCGTGATCCTTCGCCGCCACCACCGCTCTTCGGACGCGCATCCGCCGCCCGCGATCGCCCCGCTCGTACTGCTCGAGCAATTTCACCAGACTCGCCTCCAAGGCGTCCAGCGATTCCTGCCGCACTCCCTCGATCAATGGCTCCAGCGGCGCGCCCGAATCTCGCAGCAGTTTCCGCAAGTAATTCTCCGATATAGGAGCCAGCAGTGCTTTCAATTCTTCCCACTCGCGATCGCCGATGAAGGCCCGTGATTCGCTTTCCAGCCAGCGGCGCAGTTCACGCGCCTTTCCGCGATCCATGCCGGTAGCGTTTGACGGCCTTCTCATGCGCCGCGAGCGTGGTCGAAAACCGATGCCCCGGGCCCGGCGGGTTCGCAACAAAATACAGATATTGTGTTTGGGCCGGGTGAAGCGCGGCCCGCAGCGCATCCGTGCCGGGATTGGCGATCGGTCCGGGCGGTAAACCCGCGTACCGATACGTGTTGTAAGGATTCGGGCTGTCCAGGTCCGAGCGGTGAATCGTCCCGTCGTAGCGGTTTTCGAGCAGCGCTGCGTAAATGGCCGTGGGATCGCATTCCAGCTTCATCCCGCGCCCCAGCCGGTTGAGAAAAACGCCGGCGATCACCGGCCGCTCCCCCGCTATGCCGGTCTCTTTTTCTACCATCGAAGCCAGCGTCACGGCGGAATGTGCCTCGCCTGCGCCCATTTCCGTCCATTCCCGACGGAACCGCGCAACCATCGTCTCGCATAATTCCTCCGCCGTCATCGAATGCGTAAGGCGATAAGACGCTGGAAAAAGATAACCCTCCAGAGTCATCGCTTGCGAATCCAGGTCGCGGACCAGGGATGGGTCGGCCGCCGCGCGCAGGAATTCCTCCCCCGAAATCAAGCCGGTGGCTTCCACCAGGCGCGCGATCTCGAAGCGGTTGCCGCCCTCCGGAATCTTCAGTTCGACGAAAAAAACATCGCCTCGCGCAATCCGTTGGAAAGCTTCCGCGGTGCTGGCGGGCTCAAAGTACCGGTATTCGCCCGCCTCCAATGTGGCCGAAGAATGCAACATTCGTTGGAGCCAAAATTGCCATTCGTAACGGATCACACCCGCTTTTGCCAGGGCGCGCGCCATCGTGGGAGTATGCGCGCCGCGGTCGAAGCGGACAAAAGTCTCACCTTGAAACGCTTGATAAGGAATATGCAGCGAAGCGATTGCCGCCGCGAGCATAGCCGCCGCCAACACCAGCAGAGTTCCTGCCAGGCGCCACGGCCGCTTCATGCATGCGCCTCGGAGGCCAAAAAACTCGTGAGCAGAATTTGCGCGGCCAACCGGTCCACCGCCTTCGCCCGTTTGGCTATCCCGATCCCGCTCTCCCGCAGCACCCGCTGAGCCTCCACTGTGGTCAGTCGCTCATCCCACAGGCGAACCTGCAAACCGGTTCGCGAGCGCAGCCGCTCGGCGAAGTCCCGGACATATTCGGCTTGGCGGCCTTCGCGCCCGCTCATATGCAGCGGGTGGCCGATCAGGATGAAGCGAACTTCATGTGCCGCGGCGATTCGCTCCAGCGCGGCGAGGTCTTCGCGGATATTGGTGCGCTCCAGCGTCGGCAGACCCTGCGCGGTGATCCCCAGGGGATCGCTCAAAGCCAATCCGATACGGCGTTTTCCCACGTCCAGCGCCAAAATTCGCCCTCCCCGTTGAAGATCTTCAGAATTTGCTTGGAAATCCACGCCAATCCAATTATAGTGAAGGCAAGCGTGTACACTCCCGCTTCACCCGCGCAGCGCTCGCTCCGAACCGGATTGTCGATCCTGGCCGCCGCCGCCGCCATCGCGCTGCTGTACTATGGCCGAATCTTCTTCGTCACCCTGGTGATCGCGGCTATGATCGCTTATCTTCTGGATCCGCTGGTGGGATTGTTCATGAAACTGCGGCTGCCTCGGGGGTTAGCGAGCTTTGTGGCGTGCAGCATTTCGCTGTTAGCGCTGTATCTGGTGGCTTTGGGCTTGTACAACGAAGGTCGATTGATGGTTGAAGATCTGCCTGCCTATAGCGCGCGGATCAATGAACTGGTGGATGGCGCCGCGGCGCGCGAGTACGAGGCCGAACAGCGAATTTACAACACAGTGATACCCCGCCGGTTTCGGGAGGGCGCGGAAGTTCCGCCCGCGCCGCCGGTCTCTGGCTTGGCCGCTTCGCGCGCGAAAAAGAAGAAGCCCGAATCCACTGAGCCCCAGCCCATCCCCCAGGTTCGCGTCCTGCCGGAAGCCACGCCATTAGTCAATTATGTTTACGACTATCTCCGGTCGTATTACAGCGTCTTTTTAATGGCTTCCTTTGTCCCTTTTTTGGTGTATTTTATTTTGAGCTGGCGCGACCACCTGCGCTCGCGCCTGCTCGCGATGTTTGAGGGCGAGGCGCGCTATACCATCTCCAAGGCCATGGATGGCGTCGCCGGGATGGTGCGCACCTACGTGGTGGGAAATTTTATGTTGGGCCTGCTGCTCAGCGTCTTGAGCGGCATTCTGTTCGCCCTGCTGAAGCTGCCCTACACCATCGTCGTGGCTCCGTTAAGCGGCTTCCTCAGTTTGGTTCCCTACATCGGATTGCCTCTGGCCCTGATTCCGCCGCTGATCGCCGCTCTGGGCGCCATCCGCGAGCCCGGCGTTTATGTCGCGCTGATCGCGGGCGTGGCGGTTCTCCACCTGTTGGCGCTGAATCTCCTCTACCCGAAATTCGTCGGAGCGCGGGTCCATTTGAACCCTCTGGTCGGCACCCTGGCGTTGATGTTTTGGGGCATGCTATGGGGCGCTATCGGACTGCTTCTTGCCATTCCCATCACCGCGGCGCTCAAGGCGGTGTGCGACACCGTTCCGAGTCTTCAATCCTACGGCCGTTTGTTAGGGGATTGAGCGCACAACATGAGCAAGCAATTCTGGATCTTTCTCGGCATTGGCCTGGCCGTGGTCGGCATTGTCATTGGCGCGGTATGGTTCGGGACTAAGAGCGCCCATCTGGAGCTTACCGGGAAGATTCTGAAAGTCCGCGTCCTGGCACTGGGAAAGAGCGCATCGCTGATAGTGGTGGACTTCCGCGTGACCAACCCCTCCGACGTTCCTTTCGTCGTAAGCGATGTGAGCCTGAAGCTGACCGAAGCCGGCGGCAAAAACGACGAAGGCTCCGCGGCCTCGCGCGGCGATATCGACAACGTATTCGCCTCCCAGCGGCTGATTGGGCCGCATTTCAACGACGTCTTGGGCCTTCGCGACCGGATCGCTCCACACAAGACTCTGGACCGCATGACCGCCGCGCGCTTCGAAGTGCCCGAGTCCGCCGTCAACGTCCGCAAGTCGATCGTGCTGCACCTGGAGGACGTCGATGGCGCCATGGCCGACCTGACCGAAACGCCATGAGCATGGGAGTTTTCAGCTTTCAGCGATCGGAGCTGAGGGCTGAACGCTGAATGCTGAACCCTGATAGCTCTTCTACGCCTTCAGCGCCTCTTTCACCCGTTCCGGCGTGAACGGCGCGTGCCGCAAGCGCGCGCCCGTGGCGTCGAAGACCGCATTGCCGATGGCCGCCGCTGCCACGGTGATCGACAACTCGCCCGCACCGTTCGCTGCTTCCTCCGTCCGGTTCAGCAGCACGCATTCGATCTTTGGGATTTCGAACCCCAGCGGCAAGGAGCGATAGCTCCGCCAATCGACGGACGTGATCTTTTCCCCATCCCAGGTGACCTCCTCGCTCAACGCCCGGCTCATTCCTTGCAAGGCGCCGCCCTCCATTTGATTCCGCAAACCGTCGGGATTCGAAACCGGTCCGCAGTCCGTCGCGATCACCATCCGCTTCACCGCGATCGCTCCCGTGTCGCGATGCACTTCCACTTCGGCCACCATCGCCGAATAGCCGTTATCGCCTTCGTATGCCACGCACGCGATGCCGCGGCCCCGCGCCACGGACGCGCCTCCCAGCCCGGGAGATGGACGCTTCTGCCAATTCGCGGCCTTCGAAGCCGCGTTCACCACATCGATCAGACGCGGATGGCTCAAGTGGCGCAGCCGGTATTCCACCGGGTCGGCTTTTACGTGAGCCGCGATCTCGTCCATGAAACTTTCCTGGGCGAATGTGTTTTGCAGCCGCGCGGGCGACCGCAGCGGCCCGGTCCAGAAAGGCGAAGGAACACCGTGCACCAGGACGCGCCCGCTGTCCACTTTGCCTGTGCCGCGCGCGGCTCCATTTACGCGCGCCGCCAGGTACGAAGGAATCGCGTTGCTGTTGTTGTTGAACCCCACCGGCTCGGGCGCGGGACTTCGAGGAGTGAAAGTTTCCGGCCGAAACCCCGCCAGATAGCCCGTGATCACGTTGCCCGGCGTCCCGGGACCAGGACGATTCCCCCGGCCAGGCGACCAGGACTCGTGCTCCCACGCTACAATGCTGCCCCGCTCGTCCACGGCCACGCGCTCATCGATGGTGAACGCGTTGCCGTAGTTTTCCCACGTCATCTCGTCCTTTCGCGTGAGTTGAACGCGCACCGGCTTTCCCACGGCTTGCGACAGCAGCGCCGCGTCATACGTGACTGTATCCGCGCCATTCAATCCGTAGCAGCCCGATCCGCGGCGGAAGATCACGCGCACATTTTCCGGCTTCAGGCCCAGAAGCATCGCCGAAGTGCTGCGTTGATACCAAACCCCCTGGGTCGCCGAATAAATGACCGTTTTTTCTCCTTGAACGTCAGCTACCGCGCAGGAGCTGCCCATCGATCCGTGCATCTGATATGGGTAACGGTAGGTCGCCGTCAGAGTGGCGCTTGCTCGCGCCAGTTTCTCCGTCACATCTGGAGCGTTCACCATGAGTGTGTCGCGCGACGGCTGCTTTCGCAGGGTATCGTGGTATTGCGCGAACGATGGCAGCGGCGGACCCGCGCTCCATTCCACCTTCAGCTTCGCCGCCGCCTGCATCGCCTGCCATGGCTTCTCCGCCACGACCCCGATGAAATTCTTCTTCACCACCACTTTCTTGAGCCCAGGCACATCTCTCACCGACGATTCGTCCACGGCCACGACTGCGGCCTCCGGACTGGGCGGACGCACCACTCGCCCATGCAGCATTCCTGGCAGCCGCACATTATGCACGAACTCGAACTGCCCGGTGACCAGGGCCGGCAAATCTGGTCGCGGGACGGGTTTTCCCAAAACTGTCCATTCGCTGGCCGGCTTGCGCGGCGCGTTCGGATCGAGAACCAGGTTGAATCTCTTGTCGCCGATCAGGTCGCCATACCCAACCTTTCGGGAGGGGTCGATCTTTGAAGCGACCGAACCGTCCTTCATCGAAAGCTGGGCGACGGGCGTTCCCAGGCGATCCGAGGCCATTTTGAGCAGCGCTTGGCGAGCCGTCGCCGCGGCTTGCGCCAGATTCGCATGATTGAAATTCGCCGGATGGGACTGGCTGCCCGACGTATACGCCTGATCCGGCGTCAGAGCGGTGTCGCAATAGATCAGCTTGACTCGCTCGAAGGGCACGCTGAGCTCTTCCGCGATCAACTGCGCTTGCGCCGTGGCGATTCCTTGTCCGAGTTCTTCCTTCCCGCTGTAAGCTGTGACGGATCCGTCGGAGGAAATCGCGAGCCAGGAATCGAGCTGATTCATCGGCGGGGCCCCTTCGACCGGCCCGCCTTGCCCACGCATCTTGACGCCGCTCAAACTAAAACCGACAATCAGCGCGCCGGAGGTCCTTAGAAATTCTCTCCGCTTCATCGCGCGCCCCTTCCGCTGGCGAGCTTTTGGCGCGCTCGCTCGATTGCCCGCAGCATGCGAGTGTGGGTAAAGCAGCGGCAGAGCACGCCCGACATAGCCCGCTGAATCTCCGCTTCCGTCGCTTGAGAATTCTTGTCGAGGAACGCCTTGGCGGTCATTATCACGGCGTTGATACAAAATCCGCACTGTGCGGCACCTTCTTCGATAAACACCTCCTGCAAAGGATGCGGGTGGGCGACTGTGCCGATTCCTTCCAGCGTCGTGATCTCCCGCCCCTCCACCGACTTCACCGCCGTGATGCACGAGCGGATCGCCTGGCCATCGACGATCGCCGTGCACGCGCCGCATTGCCCCAGACCGCAGCCGAATTTCGGTCCGTTCAGCGCCAGGTCGTCGCTCAAGGCGTACAGCAGCGGCGTGGCGGGATCGAGATCGAGCGTGTGGCTTTGCCCGTTAACCTTTAGCGTAATCGCCATTTCTCCTTGATTATGGCGCAATTGCTGATGGCCGAGGCCATCGTCCTCCAGTATGATGAGAAGAATGGTCGGAGCATGGATTGCCGGCGGGACGATTCCCGTGGCGGGCCTCGGTCTTGCGTATGCCGTCCGGGGCCGTTCCTCCACATTTTTCGCGCCTTCGGTGCATCGAGGCGACCGGTCGCGCCGCGTTCTGGCTCTTACCTTTGACGACGGGCCCAGTGAATCCACCCCTGCTGTGCTGCAGCAACTCGCCCGGCACGGTATCCGCGGCACCTTTTTCATGTGCGGCGCTAACGTTCGGCGCCTTCCCGAGGTCGCGCGGGAAGTTCTCGCGGCGGGACACGAGATCGGCAATCACTCTGACACCCATCCGCGATTCGATTTCAAATCGCCCGCGTTCATTCATGATCAACTGGCACGGGCTCAGGAAAGCATCCAGGCTGCGACGGGATATTCGCCCCGCCTGTTTCGCGCGCCCTACGGCGTGCGTTGGTTTGGACTGCGGAGCGCCCAGCAACGGCTGGGGCTCATGGGGGTGATGTGGACGGTAATGGGCCGCGATTGGAAACTGACGCCCACCGCGGTCTCGGAGCGATTAATCCAGCGAGCGAAGAATGGGGGAATCCTGTGCCTGCACGACGGGCGAACGCTTCAAACCGCTCCTCCCATCGCCGCTACCATCGAGGCCGTTCGGATCGCCTTGCCCCAGCTTCTGGACCGCGGTTTTCGTTTCGAAACCGTCGGGGAGTTGATCGGCGCTTCGTCGCAAGCGCAGAGGGAGCCATGTCCCGTCCAGAGCTAGCGGCACGTATCATGGCGGTCATCGCCAGCAATCAAAAAATACCCGTCGAATCCGTCACCCTGGACAAAACGTTCGCGGAATTGAAAATGGATTCGCTAGACGGCATCAATCTTCTCTTTGCGCTGGAAAACGAATTCGGAATCGATATCCCGGACAACGCGGCCGAGCACATTCAATCCGTCCACGAGATGGTGGATGGAATCGAAAAGCTGCTCGCAGAGAAGGCCGCGCAACAAGGTTCATGAGTCCGCGCCGAGTGGCCGTCACCGGCATTGGGGTCGTTTCGGCTTTCGGGGACGACTTCGGCGAATTCTGGACCGGAGTGGCTTCGGGAACCAGCGCCATTCGCGCCATGACTCTCGTGCCACCCGGTTCGCTTCGCTTCCCGAACGCCGCCGAAGCCGCGCAGTTCGATCCGGCGCGGTACTTCGAGGCCAAGCAGATCGATTATCTCGATCGCTTCGCGCAGTTCGCCATAGTGGCCGCGCGGGAAGCGCTTCGTTGTTCGTGTTTGAAGATCGGGGGCGCCCTGGCTTCGCGGATGGCTATCGTCACCGGTTCCTCCGCCGGCGGACAGGCCACCAAGGACGAAGGTTTCCGTAGCCTTTATGCCATGAACGGACGCGTCTCGCCGCTCACCATTCCTCGCGTCATGGGCAATGCGGGTGCAAGCGCCATCTCGTCCGAATTCGGAATCACCGGCCCGGTCTATACGGTATCGACGGCCTGCTCTTCCGCCAATCACGCCATCGGACAGGCGTTCTGGATGGTGCGCCACGGGATTGTGGATGCGGCGATGGCCGGAGGCAGCGAAGCGCCTTTCTCACTCGGGTTTCTGAAATCGTGGGAAGCACTGCGCGTGGTCTCTCCCGATACCTGCCGCCCCTTTTCGCACGACCGTCACGGATTGATTCTGGGCGAGGGCGCCGGCATGCTCGTGCTCGAGCCTTTGGAAGCCGCGCGGGCTCGCGGCGCGCAGATTTGGGGCGAGATCGCTGGCTTCGGGATGTCCTCCGACGCGCATCATCTGACGCAGCCTTTGTCCTCGGGAGCGGCGCAGGCCATGCGTTCGGCGCTCGCAGACGCCGGCGCGCCTCCAGAAGCTATCGGCTACATCAACGCGCACGGCACCGGAACTCCCTCCAACGATGCCACCGAATGCGAAGCTCTCCGCGCGGTGTTCGGACCTCACGCGCAAAAGCTTTTGATCAGCTCCACGAAATCCATGCACGGCCATGCTCTGGGCGCGGCGGGAGCGCTCGAAGCCGCGGCCACGCTCGCCGCTCTTCGCGGTGGCCTGATCCCTCCCACGGCCAACTTCACCGCGCCCGATCCGGCGTGCGATCTGGATGTCGTTCCCAATCACTCACGCTGCGCGGAAGTAGAATGGGCGCTTTCGAATTCGTTCGCCTTCGGGGGATTGAACGCAGTGTTGGCGTTCCGGTCGCCGGCAGCGGGATAGAGGAGTTGAGCAGCATCGTCAGGTACACTGGCTCTTCGGTCCCGGCATCAGGGCCGAAGACAAGAGCAAGGTCAAGCTGGCCTTCCGGTAGATGACTCGACGCACCGGCGAATTCGGGCCTGGTCAACCCTCTCGTACATCGCTTCTGGTTGCGGCGGGGCGCGCTTTCGGCGCGCGCGAACCTGATCAAAGTGTGCGCAATCCGGATTGGCTCGCGGAGCGGCTGCTCGGACCCGAGGAATTGGACTTGATTGCGGGCCATCCCATCGCGGCCGCCTTCGGCCAGGACTACGAGTCCGCCCGCCAGAACTTGACGGTCGCTGGTTTGTCCAACTTGATGCTGGTTCGCACCCGGTTCATCGATGAGCGGCTGGAGGAAGCGCTGAAAGACGGAGCGGCGCAAGTGGTGATCCTGGGGGCGGGATTTGATACTCGCGCATACCGCTTCCAGGATCTTCTGGCGGGCCGGAACGTGTTTGAGGTGGACTACCACTCGACGCAGGAGCTGAAGAGGCGGCGTGTTCAGGACGCCCTGGGGAGCCTGCCTACGAACGTCGTGTATGTGGAGATTGACTTCAAACGAGAAGGGCTCCTCGATGTACTTCGCCGAGGGGGATATCAGCCCGGAGAAAAAACGTTCTTCATCTGGGAAGGCGTCAGCATGTATCTTCCAGAAGCATCCGTCCGGGAGACGCTGCGTGCAATTGCTTCCGGTTCGGCGCCGGGCAGCGGTCTGGTGATGGATTTGGTGGGCCGGATTTTCATTCAAGCCTTGGAGAAATTTCCGAATCACCCGCAACGCGAATTCACCGATGCGTGGGGTGAACCATGGGTATTCGGACTGCCCGACGGGCGGGAGCGGCAGTTCTTCGATGAGTGCGGCTTAGAGCTGTGTGGCATCTTTCCGTTCACCAACCGGAAGATCCGGCCTTACTTGATGCGCGAGGACGGCACGCGATTGGGCCCGTCGCGACGCGAAGCGATGCAGGCGGCGGCCCGCGAGCGTCGCCAGAGGCCACGTTCCAGGTCGCGGCTGAAGTCGCTCTGGAAAGCGCTGCCGTTTATCTGGAAGACGCTCGCCCAGCGGGCTACGTGGTACGCGGTCGCGGAGCTGAGGGTCCCGCAGCGGTAGCCGATGCGCAGCGCGGTTCCGAGCGAAGCCTGGTTTCCAATTTTCGAGAATTCCCTTGCGCCGGGAATGGTTCCCGGTTATATTAGTTACACAAGGGTGCAAACCCTGCTCTATGCGACGGAACGGCCACAGCACCATGCACAAAATCCTTACAGGACTCGATGTGCCTGTTACTGTCGCGTTCCCGGTCGCGGTATTTGCGCCTGACGCTGATTTCCTCTTCTAAGCTCAGCGCTCTACAAGCCGCGGCTTAAACCAGAAATTCGAATCCAAGCTTTCCACGGGTCTACCTGTAGTTGAGGCCAGCGCGGAGGGGGGCGCTTTTTATGGCCACATTAGCCCAAGTTCGTCACAGAAGGGCCGGAAAATCGGCTAAGCCCTTAAGAATCAGCTCAGGCGATTGCCGAGTCTACACTACATTCGCGATTCTGTTGGAACCGATCCGGGAGGGTCAACCGGAGTTGCTGCAACAACGA
>DATDGT010000163.1:0-76321 GCA_036521975.1 Bryobacteraceae bacterium | reverse complement strand
GGGACATCGAATCCAACTTGTAAGCTGATCGCTAGCTGACCGCTGAATGCTGACTGCTGACAGCTTGCCCGCCACGCCGCTCGCGCTCACGACGGCAATTCTGAGGGACCAATTCTCAGATCTTGTGGGCTAGTATCTAATAGAAGGCAAGATTGAACCGAGAGTGGACCGCCGCGAGCAAGACGCGCTGTATGAACAAGCCATCGCTGAGCACGGGACCATGATTCGGCGGCTCGTCTACGGCTACGAGGCCGACCCGGAGCAGCGGCGTGATCTCTTTCAGGAAATTCATCTTGAGCTTTGGCGAAGTTTGGAGTTGTTCGATGGCCGCTGCGCACTTCGGACGTGGGTCTACCGCGTCGCACACAACGTCGCTGCGTCGCATATCATGCGACAGCGGAGGATCGCTGCCCGCCTGGTGGACCTGGAAACCCTGGACACAGAACCAGCCCCCGTGGATGGGGAGGCGCAGGCGGACCACCGGTATGCCGCTCAGAAACTTCTCGATCTGATTCGTCGCCGGCGGCCGGCGGATCGCCAGATCATATTACTGTATTTGGAAGGCCAGAGCGCAGCGGAAATTGCGGAAATAACCAGGCTTTCGGCATCGAACATCGGCGCAAAAATTCACCGAATCAAGAAGCTGCTCCAGCATCAGTACGTCGGAGCAGAAGATCGAAGGCAACAGCCATGAAAGACAGTGAACGGCCGTCCACCCCGGAAATCGTGTGGAAATCGATCGGCGGAAAGGAAGAAGCGAGTATGGACATTACGTTTACCCCAGATCAGTTAAATGCGATGGCTCGCTCGCGGGAGCGTGAGAATCTGTGGGGCCAGCGCATCGGGCTCATCCTGTTTACCGGTCTTGCCGGAGTCTGCGCCTATAACGTGATCTCTGTACACCAAATTTGGTTGAGGCTGTCGCTAGCCTGGTTGTTTGCATGGAGCTGCTTGCTTGTTTTGGGGGTCGGGCGCGGCCCTCGTCGCATGAATCCAACCGAGAGTTGCGCGAGTTTTCTCCGCCGCTCATACGAGACCAAGCGCGGTGGATTCCTGGCACTTCGGCGATATCTGTTCCTCCTCATCCCGCCATTTCTTGCATCCTGGTGGACCGGAGGTGCGCTGCGCCTCAGCAGGCTTAGGGCGCTTGGAGTCGAGCCATCCTCCCGGTTATATGAGTTTTCAAGCGGCCCCTGGCCGTTCATTATCCTCCTTGTGTCATTGGTGCTCATCTGGTTCGCCTTCGGTCTCGCCGCAAAGAAAGCCGAACGCGAGCTCGATGAGTTACGCCGGCGCACTCAGGAATGAATGTACACGCTCAGAACCACACCCTGAAACATCGCGATCAACCGGGATGACGCCACGCACGGCGCCGCGTTTCGCTGCACTTCCCGCTGGACTCCGGAAGCCTGTGCACAGTCCTGGCCACCGCAAGCCAAATCAATCTGAGAAAAGTGGCCGGTTCAGAGGGAAACAATCGCGGTCGGTTACACTACACGCAGACCGAACTGAGCCAGCTTGGAGTCGGTCTTCCTTAACGCGCACAACAGCATTCGCTGTGCGCTTTTGCGCTAAACTAACCGCGAAAGCTATGCTTGGCAGGAAACAAGTCTGTCTGCTGGCCGTAACGATTCGCTGCTGGCCGTAACGATTCGCGCGGCGGGCGGCCCGCTGCGTGCGAGGCCTAGTAAGATAGCTGCCGCCTGGTTTTGGATTATTCCGTTTTCGAGGGGGGTGTGATGTTTCGTCGGATTGTGATTGTCCTGTTCGGCTTGATTGCCTGTCTGGTGCTTGCGTATGAGATGGCTGCTCAGCAGCCCGCCCCGGCCGTTGGGCAGGCTCCCGGACGTGGCGGCCGAGGGTCAGGTGCTGCGGCTGCTCCTCTTAAAGAACAGCCGCTGTTCTTTAAAGAGACGTGGAAGATTATGGGGCCAGCTCATGCGATCGCTCCTGGTGAGGGCGTCGTCACCAACGCAAACCTCGAATTTAAGATGTATGGGCCATCAGCCACGGCCTCCGATCCGGACAAGCGAATCTGGATATCGGGCCCTCCCGGCCCCGCCAACATCTGGACCGGGATGTGTACGACGCCGTTTGCCGCAACTCTGCGCGACAAGAACAACTATGTGGACCTGACCGGCCTGGCGAAAGTTCGCTGGACTAATCGGGCTTCCGGTTTCCACGCAGTCCGGCCGCTGATTAAGCTGATGGATGGAACCTTCCTGGTTGGCGATCACGCTGATGCATCCACCACGACTTTTCTGGAAAGTGAATTCGCGTTCGCCGGCTTGCGGTGGATGAAGATTGACATGGATCGCGTTGTGACCGTCGGCCGCTACGGGCCAGTGGGCGAAGCTTCGAATTGGGCTGAGCCGCCGGACCTGAGCAAAGTGGATGAGGTAGGGTTTGTCGATTTGATGCCTGGGAGCGGCCACGGCTCCGGCGGGTATGTGAATGTTGCCTCGTTTGAGTTGTACGGAACCCCGGTGAAGCGGGGCGGAGGGAACTAATGGTGACAAAGCGAACGCGCTTAACTGCTGTTGTATTCGGCGGCCTTATGCTGGGTTCCGTTCCGATCGCTGCGCAGTGGGCGAAAGTTCCGGACCCAAACGTCCCGCGCGATTCCAAAGGCGGAGTGCGTGGAGATGCGCCGACTCCCCGGACGACGGACGGGAAGCCAGACCTTTCCGGGGTCTGGATGCACGCAAACAGTGGGCCACCCGGCGTGCGCGGCGGCCGGCAAGGTGCGGGCCCCGGGGGCGGTAATCCGCCCGGCGGCGGTAATGCCCCCGGTGGTCGCGGCGGTTTGCTGCTGGAACTGCCTACGCCGCCGTTCCCCTTCGATCCCAATGGCCCCCCTGTAGCCACATTCTTCGAGGCCGGCGGGAACATGGAGGGCGGGCTGCCCTACACTCAATGGGCCAGGGAGATCAGAAAGAAGCGGTTCGATGATCTGCAGGCCCGCGACAACCCCGACGCCAATTGTCTGCCGATGGGATTTCTGCAGTTTCACCAACAGCCCCAGCCACGCAGGATCATGAACATTTCGAATCCGAAAATGCTGCTGATCGAATACGAGGCGAATAACGGCCTGCGTCACATCTATATGGACGGGCGGAAACATCCCCCCCTGGGCGAGCCGCAGCCGTGGTGGTACGGCTACTCGGTGGGCCATTGGGACGGGGATACCCTGATCGTCGAAACGAATAACCTCCGAGGCGCCGAAGACAGCCCGTATGACGGCTGGCTTGACGTTAATGGAAGTCCGTATTCGGAGCAGGCAAAGTTCACGGAGAAGATCCGCCGTCCAACGTACGACCACCTGCAGATTGACTTCACGGTTGAAGATCCCAAGGCCTATACGAAGCCGTTTACTGTCCGAGTCGACCAGCGGCTAATGGTTGATCAGGACCTCATCGAATTCGAATGCAACGAGAACCAGCAATTCAGACAGCACGTCAAGTAATGCGACTGAGCGACGGCCCAGAGGTATTGAGCTGATTAGGCTCGCTCGGTCGCGATCGTATAGTCGTACCACTCCACGATCTTGCCGTCTCGCAGAAAAAAAACGCCGACGCCGTGCCAGGACCAGATGTTCAGGTTCTGGAAATGATCGATTCGTTCGTTGAAGACCATCGGCCCGCGCGCGAACGTCTCCAGAACCTCGAACTTCACGACGTTGCCGAGAAAACTGTTGATCTTTTCGGTGAAGGCCTGACGCCCTTTGGAGGGCTCCTGCCTCTCCGACATCCTGTATGCACCGTCGTCGGCAAAGAACGACGTGACCTTTTGCAGATCGTGGCTCGGCCAGGCGGCACAGAAATCATTCACGACCTGCACGTTTGCGCGCTCCGCGGAAGTCATGTCGGCTGCATGAACACCAGTGGGTGAAACCAGCGCCGCAAGCCCGATTCCGGCGGCGCTCAGTGTCTTTCGGCGAGAAAGAACGGGGTTTGATTGCATACGATCTCCTTCTTCAGATTCATTCAGATACGTTATCACTACTTGTAGAGGATCGGCCTTCGCGCCGGGCTGCGTTGTGCGCTGAGCCAGTGGAGAGTAACTTTGTTCCGCACTACCGTCCGGCCGAGGCGCGCAGACCCATGTCTCGCTCGGCATCCCCGGCTGATAGCTGACTACGACCCTGAGTCCCCTCCCTTCGCCCCGTTTATCAGACCCTTCCCATCGTGGGGTATGAGTGAAGCGTTGACGAAGAACACGCCTTGGAGAAAACTCCGCGCTTCTCTCCGTGACCTTCATTCTGGTTCATTCTGACTCACTCTGGCCTCATCTGGAGGTTCAGGTCCTCCGCCCCCGGGCAAGCGCACAGCGAATGCGTTGTGCGCGTTAACGGCCAAGCGCACAGCGAATGCGTTGTGCGCGTTAACGGCAAGAATACGCGTGTCATTCTATCGTCCGCCCCGTCGTGCGCGGCATTGGCATCAGTTTATTAAACATTCCTGCGAAAGTTTCCTACGCGTTTTCTACCAGTTCCGCTCTAAGGCGATGGGTATTCCCCCAAAGCGTGCTTCATTATGAGCAGGCAGGAAAGCGCCGCGGGGACCTCTTCACCGGGGATCGCGGTCACCGATCAGAAATCCTAGGCTACTGTAAGAGGTCTGCCGCAGTGGGCGACGCTGTATCGAAATCAGCGCTCATTTCCCGGAGTTGAGCTTAAATAAACCGGGCCCTGGTCGGGTTAACAGCCTAGAGGGAGCTCCTTTCGAATTATCAAAGCGCACAGCCCGTTCGTGGCGTTGTGCGCGCTCAAGCAAGTTGCACGAGGAGAAATTTCGTGGCGGCGGCCCCAAGCTGGCCGCAAGCCAATAAGTATTGCACCAAACCGCTGGCTTTGCTTTTTCAAGTCCGTCATCCGCGGGCAGGCGGCTGCGGAACCGCGCTGCTGAACCGCGCTGTGGAACCAGAAGGTCTGGCTCTGTTTTTTCAAGTCCAGTCATCCCAGGGAGGCGGGCCGCCAAAAACGCTGCTATGTCTACTGCGCCGGCTCCTGACTCCTGACTTCTCACTCCTGGTATCTTGAAGCGATGTCCTACTCCAGACGTGAATTCCTGGGCACTGTGAGCGCCGCATCCGCGGCGGGCCTGTCGCGCCTGCACGCGCAAGCCCCCGGCGCCGATTTGGTGCTTTTCAACGGGAAAATCGTAACTGTCGACGACGCATTTTCCATCCGCGAGGCGATCGTCATCAAGGATGGCCGCATCCTGGCGGTCGGCGGGAATGAATTGCGAAGCCGCTATCCGGGAGCGCGGGCCATCGATTTGCGCGGACGAATGGTGATCCCGGGATTCCACGACACCCATATCCACTTGGCAGGCCACTCGCGGCGCTACATCGATCTCAACGACACCACGTCGCTGGCTCAGTTGAAGCAGCAGGTCGCAGATAAGTCCAAGGAACTGGGTCCCGGCGAATGGATCACCGGAAGCGGATGGGACGAGTATCACTTCACGGAGCAGAGGAAACCCCTGCGAGGCGATCTGGATGCGGCTGCGCCCCATAATCCCGTGGTGCTCACCCGCGCGGGAGGCCACAGTTCTGTCGGAAACAGCAAGGCGCTTCAAATGGCCGATATCAACAAGGCCACGCCCGACCCGGAGCGCGGCCTGATCGAGCACGACCAGAAGGGCGAGCCGAACGGCATCATCCGCGAGCGCTCAGACCTGTACACGCGCCTTGTTCCCAAGGACAAGCCGGCGGACGTTCGGGACAGTTTGCTCGAAAACGTGCGAGATCAGTTGAAGCTCGGAATCACCAGCGTGATTGAGGCGGGTTCTTCGGTCGATCCCGATGTGGTGGGCTCGTTTGCGGAATGGGAACTCTTGTACCGGAAGCACGGCGGGGAGCTGCCGCGCGCGTCGGTCCAGGTCGGCTACCCGTCTCCTGCGGGGCAGGCCAAGGAGGGCGCTGCCAAATTGAAAGAGTTCGGGAAGAAAACGGGGGACGGCGATGACCGGCTCCGTGTCGGCTCGATTGGTGAAATGGCGGCGGATGGCGGCTTCACCGGGCCTACGGCCTGGGTGCTGGAAGACTATAAGGGCCAGCCTGGGTTCCGCGGCCGCGCGTTTTTCACACCGGAGCAGATCCACGCGAACATCGAGGCCGGCCATCAGTTGGGCTGGCAGTTCGGAATCCACGCCATTGGCGATGCGTCGATCGTCATGACGGTTGACGCGCTCGATCAGGTGTTGCAAAAATATCCGCGCGCGGATCACCGTCACTACCTCTGCCACTTCACGGTTCTTCCGCCGGAGCGCACCATGCAAACCATGGTGAAGGACAAGATCCTTATCGCCCAGCAGCCGAACTTCACCTACAATCTGGAAGGCCGCTATGTGGAGGCGCTGGAAGGCAAGCGCCTGACGACGAACAACGCCTTAACTACTCCCATCAAGCGTGGAATCTTCATGGCTTTCGGGAGTGACAATTTGCCCATCGGGCCGTTCCTAGGTCTCTATGCAGCGGTGACCCGGAAGGGCGAGAGTGGCAAGGCCTACGGTCCCGAAGAAGCCGTTAGCGTGAAGGACGCCATTAGGATGTACACGCGCAATGGCGCATTTCTGACCCGCGAAGAGAAGATTAAGGGCACGTTGGAGCCCGGCAAACTCGCGGATATGATCGTCCTGCCGGAAGATCTGCTGGCCGTTCCGCCGGAGAAGCTCCTAACGATGAAAGTAGACATGACGATTGTCGGCGGAAGGATTCTGTACGATCGGAACGCGTAACAGATCGGCAAACGAGCAGCGTGCCGGTCCGGGCCCCGGTCTGGGCCAAGGCCTGGTGCGGAGCCTCAGCCTGTTGGATTCGACGATGATCGTCGCCGGATCCATGATCGGCACCGGCATATTTATCGTTGCCGCGGACATGTCCCGGCAGATTGGCAGTGCCGGCTGGCTGCTGGCCTCCTGGGTCATCACCGGTCTGCTTACGATCGCGGCAGCGCTATCGTACGGGGAACTGGCCGCGATGATGCCTCGCGCCGGAGGCCAATATGTGTACCTCCGCGAAGCATGGTCCCCGCTTTGGGGATTTCTCTACGGCTGGACTTTGTTTCTGGTCATCCAAACAGGCACCGTAGCCGCTGTCGGCGTAGGTTTTGCGCGTTATCTCGGCATCCTCTGGCCGCGGATCTCGGAACAGAATTATCTGATTCCGCCAATTCACATCACGCGTACCTATGCGGTATCTTTGTCCACCGCCCAGTTAGTCGGGATCCTCTTGCTCGGACTGCTTAGCTGGAGCAACGCACGCGGCATCCGCTATGGAAAGATCGTTCAAAATGTCTTTACTTCCGCCAAGATCGGTTCGCTGCTAGCCGTGATCGCGGTGGGGCTCGTGGCCGGCTGGAGCGCCACCGCAGTGAGAGAGAATTTCAGCGCAATGTGGGTCCCGCGCGGCTACACCCCAACGGCCCCCGGACTTTCTCCCGAGACCGCCTTTGGCCTCTTCGTTGCCATCTGTATCGCTCAAGTGGGTTCGCTGTTCGCGGCCGACGCGTGGAATAACATCACCTTCACGGCCGGAGAGGTCAAGAATCCGGAACGCAATGTTCCCCTGTCCCTGCTATTCGGGACCGTGCTTGTCATCGGGCTCTATATTTGCGTCAATTTCGCATACCTTGTCGTCTTGCCGTTGGAACAAATACAGCACGCATTTTCGGATCGTGTAGCCGGAGCCATGCTGGCCGCGGTTCTTCCCGCGGCAGGCGCCGCGCTCATGGCCCTGGTGATCATGATTTCCGCGTTCGGGTGCATCAACGGCATGCTGATGTCCGGCGCGCGTGCTTATTACGCCATGGCTAAAGACGGCCTGTTTTTCCATCAGGCCGCTACGCTGAACCGGGCGCGCGTTCCTGGTTCCTCGCTCGCCATGCAAGGAGCTTGGGCCGCATTGTTGGTCTTGATCCGCACTTACAATCCGGCCACCCGCGAATATGGCAATCTGTACAGTAATCTGCTTGACTACGTGGTCTCAGCGGCTCTGTTGTTCTATATCCTCACCATTGCAGGATTGTTTCGTCTCCGGGCACTGCGGCCTAAGGCAGAGAGGCCGTACCGTGCCTTCGGATATCCGGTTGTCCCCCTGCTTTACCTGCTGAGCGCCTCGACCATCTTGGCGGTCCTTTTTGTCTACCGGCCGTTGACTACCTTTCCGGGAATGCTGATCGTTCTGATCGGCATCCCTGTCTTCTTCGCCTTCCGGCGCACTGCCGCCCCAAAACTCGCGCCCCCCAAGACTGCTTTACCTGATGAAACCGGCGACTGAATCATCCATCCGTCTCCTTACAGCCATTCCTGGGCCTGTTTCGCGGGAACTCCAGCAGCGGCGCGAATCGAGTGTTCCACGGGGCATAGCATCCGCGCTCCCGATTTTCGTCCAGCGCGCTCACGGCGCAACGATAGAGGACGTTGATGGAAATCGTTTGTTGGACTTCGCCGGCGGTATCGGATGTCAGAATGCAGGACACTGCGTCTCCGAAGTGACCGCCGCTATCCGCGATCAATCCGAACGGTTCGTTCATACCTGCTTCATGGTGACTCCGTACGAAGGGTACGTCCAGCTTGCGGAAGAACTAAACACGCGTACGCCCGGCGATTTTCCGAAAAAGACATTCTTTGTAAGTAGCGGCGCGGAGGCCGTCGAGAACGCGGTCAAGATCGCGCGTCACTTTACCCGGCGGCAGGCGGTAATCGCTTTTGAAGATGCCTTTCACGGACGTACTCAATTTGCTTTGAGTCTCACCGGAAAATCAAAGCCCTACAAATCCGGGTTCGGCCCATTTGCTCCGGAGATTTACAGGATGCCGTTTGCTTACTGCTACAGGTGCCCGTATGATCTCACTCATCCGAGTTGCGGAGTGAAGTGCGCGCGCAACATAGAAGACGTTTTCAAGCGCCACGTCGAGGCAGAGGCTGTGGCCGCTGTGATCTTCGAACCTGTTCTGGGAGAGGGCGGATTCGTCGTTCCCCCGCTGGATTGGTTTCAGGTGATAACCGGCATCTGCCGGGAGCGCGGCATTCTGATCATCGCCGATGAAATTCAAACCGGATTCTGCCGGACGGGCCCTCTATACGCATGCGAACGATTTGGCGTGGAGCCGGATCTCATCCTGTCCGCGAAATCGATCGCGGGAGGATTGCCGCTCGCCGCGGTTACGGGGAGAGCCGAAATCATGGATTCGCCCGGACCCGGCGGCCTGGGGGGCACATTCGGTGGGAACCCGGTTGCGTGCCGGGCGGCGCTCGAAGTGCTCAAGACGGTCGACTCACTTCATCTTTCCGAGCGCTCGGAGCGAATCGGCCGGCTCTTTGAATCGATCACTCGCCCGTGGTCGGGCCGTTTCTCTTTGATTGGCGATATCCGGGGCGTGGGCGCAATGCGAGCCATCGAACTTGTTCGGGATCGCGTGACAAAAGAACCCGCGGAGGCCGAAACGCGAAAGGTCTTAGCTACTTGTCACCGGCGTGGACTGTTGATGATCTCAGCCGGCACGTTTGGCAATGTGATTCGTTTGCTAGTTCCTCTAACTGCGGCCGACAACCAAATAGCGGAAGGACTAGAAGTGCTGGAGCAAGCCCTAGTCGAAGTGCACACCGAATAGCGCACTGACAACTGATAACTGATAACTGACAACTGAGAAAGATGGCCGCTCCCTCCCACACCGAGATCCTTGAGTTCGCTCTGGCCTTATCCGATGAGGCGGGGAAGTTCATCCTCCCCCTGTGGAAAAACGTCCCGGTAGATCATAAGCCCGATGGGTCGGAAGTGACCGAAGCAGACAAAGGTGGGGAGCGATTGCTTCGCAGCCGCATCGCCGAACGTTACCCGGATCACGCGATTATCGGCGAGGAATTCGGCGGTGATGCCAGCCGCGACGCAGAGCACCTATGGCTTCTGGACCCAATCGATGGCACAGCATCATTCGCCATTGGCCTGCCGCTGTTCGGAACGTTGATCGGCTATCTGCGGCGCGGGCGCCCTTGCGTGGGCGTCATCGGGCTGCACGCCCTGGGCGAAACTGTGTACGCCGCGGCAGGACAAGGATGTTGGCTCAAAAGAAGCGGGGCCGCTCCGCAACGCATCAGGACTTCCACAGTGACCGACCCGGCCGAGGCGTTTGTGCTTTCCACCGGCATTGAGCTTACGGATCTGGATCCACGCGACCCGCGGCCGTCAGTCCATCTCTCGCGCCTCTGCAAACAGGCACGGCGAGTCCGCTGGTCGGGAGATTGCGTGAACTATGCCCTGCTGTGTAGTGGGCGCGTCGATGTCGCAGTCGATCCGCGGATGAATCCATGGGATATCGCTGCCCTTGTGCCGTGCGTGAGAGAAGCGGGCGGCGCACTTAGCTCTCTGCAAGGCGACGAGGATGTGATATGGCAGCCCAACTTGGTCGCTTCAGCGAATCCGGCGCTGCACGCCAAAGTCTTAATGTTATTGGGATCGGTGAAGCTTTGATCTCCAACAGCCGCCCGCCGGATAGCCTGATATGATTGCCTTGATCGCAATCGGGCCGGATGATCCGGCCCAGGAGGTACAGCATGAAACGACTAGCATTCACCGTCGCGGTCACGTTGGCCGTGGCTGGCGGGCTTTCCGCCCAAGCGCAGAAAAAGGACGTGGACATCAAAGCCGCGGACGGCGTCGCTCTCAAGGCGACGTATTTTTCGGCCGGACGAACCGGTCCAGGGATGCTCCTACTGCATCAATGCAACATGGACCGGCATGCATGGGATGGATTGGCAAAGGACCTGGCCGGCGCGGGTATCAATGTCTTGACCGTCGATTTTCGGGGCTACGGCGACAGCGGAGGAGACCGGGCGCAAAGGGATAAGTGGCCCGGCGACGTAGATGCCGCCTTTGCTTACTTAACCGCGCAGAAGGACGTCGATAAATCCCGCCTGGCAGCGGGCGGCGCGAGCTGCGGCGTGACGCAATCGTCGGATCTGGCGGTGCGGCGCCCCGAGATCAAGGCTCTGATGTTGCTGTCAGGCACGACAACCGATGCCACCCGGGCGTATATCACGGCGACGGTTGGGCTCCCGGTGTTCGGCGCGGCCAGCGAAGGCGACACCGCAGCGGCCAAGGGAATCAAGGAGGCCGTGGAAGCTTCGAAGAACCCGAAATCGACGCTCAAGCTCTACGCCGGAACCGAGCATGGCGTCCCGATGTTTGCCAAGAACGCCGAGCTGGAGCCGATGATCGTGACTTGGGTGAAAACCCAGCTTTCGGTGAAGTCCGCAAGTTACTGATCGGGGATTCACCGAGCGAGCATCTCCGCGATTTGGGCTCTGGCCGCTTCGGTCAGTTTCTGGCGGTCGTGCATCTTCAAGCCCGCGGTAGGAATCGGCGAGCCGAAGCGGAGCCGCACGCGGCCCCGATGCATGACTGCGGAGCCCATCGGCAAGATTTCGCGGGTGCCTAGCAGCGCGATAGGAACCAGCGGCGCTTGGGCTTTTATGGCGAGGTAGGCCGCGCCTTCTTTGAATTCGGCCAGCCGGCCGTCCATGGTTCTTCCGCCTTCCGAGAAGATCAACAGAGAGGTCTCCTTTTCTTGAATAAGCTCCGCCGCGCGGCTGAGCGTTTTGAGCGCCGCTCGCGGATCTTCGCGCGGCACCGGAACATGACCGGCCGTTTTGAGGTGCCAACCCAGAAAAGGAATTTGAAACAGGCCCTTTTTGGCCAAGAACCGGAATTCGGGAAGATAGCTGAACACCACCGGCGTGTCCATGTAGCTCAAGTGATTCGACACGAACACGCACCGGAGGTGGGGATCGATTCGGTCCGCTCCTTCCACCTCAACTTTTACTCCGGCTATCCACAGCAATGAGCGCGCCCACAAGCGTCCGGCCGCGATCTGCTTCCGCTCGGCCGAGCCGAACAGGGAAAAAATGAGGCTCACCGACCCGCACAGGATGGTGGAGATCGCCATCAAGGGGAGGACAACCAACCAAGTCCAGAGAAAGTCCACCGCCCTATTCTGACTCCTGACTCCTTTTGTCTAGCGCGCGTGGCGGAATCCGGAGCCTCTTGCAAAGCCCGACATAGGCGGGGGCGGGACGGCCTCGGGCGCGGGCTCGGGCTTTTTGGGGCGCGCGTCCAGGCGTTTGTGGATCATTTCTTCCTTCGCCCGCTCGAACTTCGGAGCGCCCACGGGGGTTCCGGCCGCGGCCACCATCTCGTCGGTCACTTCCAGAGAAGCGGGCAGATATTTCTGGAAGTAATTGCGGATCCGATCCTGCACGATGCGCTGCTGCGAATACACCAGCAGATACAGCACATGCGCCCCAGGTTGCCTGGAGATCGCCTGATACAGTCGCGAGGGCTTCTGCAACTTGGGACTTTTCAGCTCCCTCTCCAGCTTCTTCGCCGCGCCTTCGAGCTTGGCCACCGACGCCGCTTCGGATTTCGAGAGCTCCACGTTTTTGGCGAGTCCCGCGCGCTCCTTGGGATTGAGTTTCTCCCACAGCACGGCGAGAAATAAAGGCAGATGGTGAATCCGCAAGTTCCAGCCAAACGGCGCGATCTGATACGCCTTTTGTAGCCGGGCGAAGCCGGGCAGGTTGAGCTTCGGCCCGGGGAGTTCAGGAGAGAAAAGCTCGATCAATTTCTCCTCCTCCAGGGCCCCCAGTAGATCGTGAATGCCGTGTTCCCGGGCGATGTGGAGGAACTCGGCGCCCAGCGCTTCCGGCGAGATTTTCGTCAGCATTTCGGCTTCGCGTGCGTTCTCGTATTGCAGGCGGGTGCGCTCGTCGATAGTGTAGCCCAGCCGCATTTTGAACCGGATCAGGCTCAGCATGCGGGAAGGGTCGTCGTAAAACGAATAGTTGTGAATGGCGCGCAGCTCCTTGCGCTCTATATCTCCTGCGCCGTTGGTCGGGTCGATGAGCAGGCCCAGCGAAGCGCGATTCAAAGATAGCGCGATCGCATTCACTGTGAAATCGCGGCGGCGCAAGTCTTCGTGGATGGTCGCGGGCGTGACCTGAGGACGGCCACCCGATTTGGGGAAACGCTCGGATCGCGCCATGGCGATTTCGGCCGTCACGCCGCTGGGGAAGCGCAGTTCCACCGATTTGCGGAGATCGTCCGAGGAGACAATCGTGGCGTCGTGCTTCTTTGCCGCCGTATGCGCGAATTTGAGCGCGTTGCCTTCCACAGAGAAGTCCAGGTCGCGCACAGGAAAGCCGGCTAGCACGTCGCGCATGGCCCCCCCAGCGAGGAACAGATTCAAGCCGGCAGCCCAGGCCAGACTCTGAATCTCAACCACCGTCCGGAACTGATCGGCGCTCAGGTGGCTCTCGAGTGTGAACATGTAGTCGCTCATTCGATCCTCACGCCCGCGGATGATGCCGGTCCACAACCTCGCGCAAGCGGCGCCGCGCCACATGCGTGTACACCTGCGTAGTGGCGATGTTGGCATGACCGAGCATCACTTGCACACTGCGCAAATCCGCGCCGCCTTCCACCAAATGCGTGGCGAAGCTGTGGCGGATAACATGCGGCGTCAGCGGCCGCGAGATCCCGGCGCGTTTTCCGTAGCTCTTCAGCAGATTCCAGAAGCTCTGGCGCGCCATAGCCGATCCGCGCGCCGTCACAAAGACCTGCGCGCTGGCTCTTCCTTTAAGCAATTGCGACCGTCCCTCAAGCAAATAGCGGTCCAACGCCTGTCCGGCGCTCTCCCCAAAGGGAACCATCCGCTGCTTGTTCCCCTTTCCCGTAACCTTCAGTAGGCCCAGTTGACGCTCGATGGCGCGCAGTTCCAGCGCGCACAACTCGCTCACCCGCAGGCCGGTTGCGTACAGCAACTCGAGCATGGCGCGATCGCGCAGGCCGGTCGGCTTGTCGAGAGGCGGCGCCGCTAGCAGCCGCTCGATTTCGTCGCTGTTCAAATACTTAGGGAGTGTGCTCCATTGTTTGGGTGGATCCAGGAATTCGGCCGGGTCGCGGGTGACGACTCCTTCTCGGGCGAGGAAACCATAGAGATTTCTTAACGTAGCGACGTGGCGGGCAACGGATCGTGGCGCCATTCCGCTCTGAAACAGAGACTCCACGTAGGCGTGGAGATGCTCGGGTGACACGTCGGGGACCGGGACTTTAAGCCAGGCGATAAATCTTTGTAGATCAGTCTGATAGGAGGAAATGGAGTTGGCCGCCAAACCTTTTTCCACGCGGCAAAAGTCCAGAAACGCTCCGGCTGGCCCCAATACATCGGGCAACGGCCTGTGATGGGAAGCCACGCCCCGCATTTAGCCAATGATACAATACTTCCGAAATTGTTTGAAAGAAAAACGTTAACCAATTGGCTTCCTCCAATAAAAAAGTGCTGGTGGTGCGCTTCGATCGGGAGACGCTGGCTGGGTTCCTGCAAATGCCGGGTGGTCTGGAGGGGGACGCGGTGGAACTGCTGCGGCCCCAAGGAAACCTGATCCGAGTTCCCCTCGCGGAGACCAAGCTGGTCTGCTTCGTGCGCGATTTCGAAGGCGGCGAGACCTGGCGCGACCATCGCGCCTTTTCCACGCGGCCTAAAATGGCGGGAATTTGGGTTCGTTTCGCCTTCCGCGACGGCGACTGGCTGGAGGGGGTCGCGCCCAACGACCTGCTGCGCTTTGATCCCGGCGGCTTCCAGGCCGTGCCTCCCGACCCGACCTACCACAATCAACGCGTCTTCGTGCCGCGCACCGCGGTTTCCTCGGTTCAGGTGCTGGGCGTGATCGGCAGTCCTCTCCGGCGGCGAGTCAAGGAACCCGCGAAAGCGGGACAGTTGAGGATGTTCGAATAGCGCACAGCGAATGCGTTGTGCGCGTCAAGTAATAGTCGCGACGGGGCAAGGAGCGCGAGACCCACGCGGGATCTCAACGCGATAATCTACGACTACTGGAGGCTGCGCCTGATGGCAAATCGACACAAAGGGTTCGGCATTGACGCCTCTGGGTCCCGGGCGGTTCGTGGCTTGGTATTGGCTCTTTGGGCCTTCGCCGGGATCGCTTCCGCACAGAGCCAGACGGCGCAATTCGATGTGGCCTCGATCCGCGAGATCGTCGACGGCGTGCGAGTGATGGGAACATTCACGTCCTCGGGCCCTCGAGCCGAGTACCTAGGCTTCGGCATTCCAGCGCTGATCGCGGAGGCCTGGAAGGTGCGACCTGACCAGGTTGCGCTGGCTCCGGGCGTGTCTCCCAGCACGGTGTATCCCATGATGGATGCGGGACGCAGTGCGCGCATCTACAACATCGTGGCATTGGCCCCCGAAAGCACGGCGCCGACCCGCGACGAGTTTCGGCTGATGTTGCAGGCGCTGCTTGCCGCTCGTTTCAAGCTCGCGACACATTCGGAGCAGCGGGATAAGCCCGTGTATGTTCTGGAGACAAATGGTACGCCGAAGTTAAAGGTGAGTTCCGGCGACGGCCCTTGCCGCGCGACCGCGAGCCGTACTCCTGAGGGTCAGAAAATCGTCGCGACGCACTGCCCGATTCAGACCTTGATCAACGACTTGTTCGTCGACCGGCCGATCGACGACGAAACCGGGTTGACCGGATTCTACGACTTCGAGATCACGGCCGCGCTTCGCTTCCAGGCCAACGATCCGGAAGCGATTTCGCCCTTCAGCGCCGTCAAAGACTTCGGCCTGAAGCTCGAGGCGAAACAGCTCGCGGTCGATACTATCGTGATTGATCACGCCGAAGCGCCTGGGAGAATTAGCCGGGGGCCAGTGCATCGCTATTCGAATTGCCGCCGGAAATTCTCCAATTGCTCGCGCAACTCGGCGACCTCTCGTTCAAGCGCCGCGACGCGCTCCTCCAGCGCAGGCGTCGGAGTCCGGGAGTGGGGTTGTTCCTCGGGCTCCTCCGCGAGCATTTCCCCCAGCGCTTGCGCCCAGCGGCCGCGGCTTGCGTGCGCGGTCAACGGCTCAGGCTCGCGCGTGGCTAGCGATTCCAGCACCCGTTCCACTTCCTCCAGGTCCGCGAAATCGTGCATGCGCTCGGTGCGGCCGCGCAACTCGCCCACGGTTTGTGGTCCGCGCAGCATCAGCACGCACAGCAGGGCCAACTCTCGCCTCCCCAGATTCAACTCCTCGCCCAATTTGTGGGACCACTTTTCCACGCGATGTCCGGCGCCCGTAATACGCACCGCCAAGCCCTTGCTCTTAAGCGACTCCAGCGCCTGGGTTACAGTTTCCTCGCCGTAGTTCACTACCGGATCGCGGCTGGATTTCTGATTGCAAGCGTTCACCAGCGCGTTCACCGTGAGCGGATAGTATTCGGGCGTAGTGATATCCTTTTCAAGCAGCGAGCCCAGCACGCGCACTTCGGCAGCGTTTAGAATCTCCATCCCCGCAACATAGCATTGTCTAAAATGGCGTCTAGAATGGCGGGAAGGGCCCCGGGTCTCCGGCCTTGGTCTCCGGCCCCTGTCTCCGGGATGACACCGCATGTTTGGATGGCCGCTACTTTCAGCGGGATTGCTGCTTGCGTGTTTGATCAGCTTTGGCTGGGGCATGCGGCGTTTTTTTTCTCAGCCGGCCGGCGAGAACACCGGCATGAGGCTGATCCGCGTTTGCGGCACCGCCTTCGGCTTGCTCCATCTGGCCGCCATCATCGCGACACCGAGCGTCAGCGCGACCCAAGTGTTGACTGGCGCCTGCTTGTATGTTGCGTCGTTGGGTACTTTCTGGTGGGCCATCCGGGCGAACGCGGCGTGTCCCCTGTCGGCGGCGTTCTCGCCGGACGAACCCGCTCACCTGGTCGAAGGCGGACCTTACCGCTTTCTGCGGCATCCGTTCTATTGCTCCTATATGCTCGCCTGGACCGCGGGAATCGCCGCGACGGGGCGGTGGTGGCTTATCCCCACGGCCCTAGTGATGCTCGCGATTTATGTTCGCGCCGCCCGCATGGAAGAGCAGAAATTCGCGCGCAGCCCGCTGGCCGCGGACTACGAGCGCTACCGCTCGCAAACGGGAATGCTGCTGCCGAATCCGGCCAAGCTGTTTCGGGCGAGGTAGCGGTCGATCGCGAAAGCTCCGCTACCAGCCGCCGGGGAGCGGCCAGAGCTTACGCATCCGGACGAATTCCACTGCTGTCTAGCTGGGGATCCGCGATGCATCCCGCGGCGGCCGAGGCGGCAACCGTAAGCGTCGAGGCGAGGAAATGACGGGCCTTAGGGTGGCCGTTGCGGCCCGGGAAATTGCGCGCCTGAGTGGAGATCATCACCTCATCTTCGGCCAGTGCGCCCATGTTGAACGCCTGATTGGAACCCGCGCCGGGCGGGAAAATATTCGCGCCCGCCTCAAACAGAATTTCGAACAAGCCCTCGCGCAGCGCCTGGCGATAAATGCCGCGGCTCGCCGGAACAACTTGAAGCCGCAGGCCGGGCGCGACCGCGCGCGTGCGGAAAAACGCCGCGAGTTGGCGAATGTCTTCCAACCTGCCTCCCGTGCTGCCGCCGACTTCGGCGACATTCACAGGAACTCCCGCCGCCTCCCGCACCGGCTTCACGTTGCCCACCGTGGGCGGGCAGGCGATCTGCGGCTCGATTTGGCTCACGTCTATTTCCAGCGTGCGCTCGTAACACGTTCCCGGATCGTTGCGATAGATTTCGAGGTCCTCGTCTCCCAGCGCAGCCCGCGCGAAGGCGACTGTGGGTTCGTCGGGATTTATGAAACCGCATTTGCCCCCGACATCGATGGCTTGCAAGGGGAACAAGAGCCGGTCTTCCATGGACAGCTCTTCGATATACGGCCCCGCGTATTCCAAGGCCTTGTAAATCGCCCCGTCTTCGCCTAAGCGCCCTACCAGGTATTGCGAAACATCGCGCGCGGTTACGGCTGTCTGGGTTCGGCCATGCAACACGATCCGAATCGTCTCGGGAATGCGGAACCAGCCGAGCCCGCGAGTGAATCCCAGCGCCGCCATCGAATTATTTCCCACGCCAGTCGCAAAGCAGCCGAGCGCGCCGTAGATGGGCGTGTGGGAATCGCAGCCGATAATCACCCGCCCCGGAGCCCACAGCCCGTTTTCGATGATCACGTGATGGACACTGCCGCAGCCGCAATCGAAGACGTTGCGGATTCCGTGCTTCGCCGCGAACTTTCGCACCGCGGCGAGAGCTTCGGCGGCGGCCTCGGTCGCGGGAGCGAAGTTGTGATCGAAAACGAAGGCGATGCGCGACGGATCCGCGATTTTCGCTCCTTCCATTTCGTTCTCAAAAACTTTCATCACGAAATTGGAGCTGAGATCGTGCATCACCATCAGATCGACCTTGGCGACGACCACATCGCCCGGGCCAACTTCCTTCTTCCCGCTCGCCTTGGCGAGGATCTTTTCGATCATGTTCATAGGGGTTCGAGGGTTCGGGGATCGGGAGCATGTGGCCAAGCCGGGGACCAAAATGTATCGCCGTGGAATAACCGGCGGCCGTTGTCGGGGATCTCCAAAAATTGCGCGACAACAGGGCCGGAAACGGTTTCCAACCGGGTTTCGTGCCGCCGCCAAAGGCCGAAGCGGTTATGGAGCGCGATTTTAGCCCAATGGCCGCGATACTCGAGCGCAAGGCTGACGGAAAAGCCCTCGCGCAAAGTTTGGCCCTTCGCCGGCGCGGGCGCGGTCTCGCCGTTGGTGACCAGGATCACCAAATCCTCCGCGCCCGCGCGGCGGAGGCGGCGCTCCAAATTTCCCACCAATTCGTAATCCAGCACCGGTCCGAGCCTTGGAGAGATTTCCGGAAGCAACCCCTCGCAGGCCATCTGGCGTGCGCGACGGTGCATCGCGCGCTCGTAATCGTCGCCTTCATGCGGAACCGCTTCGATTTGAATCGCGGCGGTAATGGCGCGATGCAAATCGTAAGGCAGGCCTTCGGGATCGAGAAACCCAAGCCTTCGCCAACCGCGCTGAGCGCAGATTTCCAGAAGCTTCGCCGCCAAATTCGGACTCGCGATGATCTCTTCCAGAATCGTTACCGACTGGATCCAGGGATAAACGCGCGGCGAAAGGCCGCATAACAGAAAAGGCTTGTCTTCTTCTGTTATGCGGCGTTCCGCCGCGCGCGGAATCACCAGCAGCGCGCGATTGAAATAGGGCATGAAGTTCGAATAAAAGCGGGCGTAGTTCGACTTCGAGAGATCGCTGTACACGATGAGCGCGGGCAAGTCTCGCTCAGCCAGGCGTTGCCGCGCGCCCTCCAGGCGCGTCTCAAATACTTCGGGCGGCAGTTCCGCCTTGTCCCACGCAATCAGTCCGCGCTTCACTTCTGAAACAATTTCCTTTCAGCGCGATTCAGCGGCTCGCATCCCGTTTCCGTCACCAGCAGCGTATCGCCGAACACCATATATCCCGAAAGAGGCAAATATGTGTTAGGGTGCGCGATGATCGCCATGCCCGGCTTTACCGTGTAATGTACATCTTCGAGCACGTAGGGGGTTTCATCGGGGTACAGTCCCAAATTGTGCCCGCGAACTCGCGTGTATTTGGCGCCGGTGTACTCGCCATAGCCATGTTCGCGAAAAACGTCGTTCTGCGCTCGGGCGACATCGGCGATATCCACCCCCGGTTTGAGCAAATCCTCGGCCGCCTTCCGAGCTTCGGAAAAAATGGCAAAAGCCTGACGCTGCTCCGCGCTGGGTTCGCCCAACACCAGTGTCCGGCAGATTTGCGCGTAATAACCGCCGATTTGCGGAGTCAATTCCGTTGTCACCTGATCACCCTCTTTAAACTGGCGTTGGGTAGGAGGCCTCATTCCCATCACTTCCGTTCCGCCGGAGGCGATCAGCATGAAATTATCCTCGGCGCCGTTGGATTTCAGAAATCCCTCGACTTCGGCGACCAATTCGTACTCGGCCATCCGGGGCTCGATGATTTGCGCGAAATATTCATAGCCGCGATCGGCCAGCGCGGCCGCGCGCCTTAGGCATTCGATCTCCCCAAGCGATTTCACGCGGCGCATTTCTTCGATTTCGGCGGTAGCGCTCACAGGATCCAAGGCCAGGGATTCGACAAGCCCGGCATCCATCAGTTCCAATCCCGCGACGGCTACGGAGCCGGCTGGAAAGCCAGCTGCGGGCAAGATTGCCCGCCCCACATCGGGCAACAGCTCAGCGTCCCAGGGGTCTGAGAAAATCCCAGTGATTTCACCCGATCGTTCAAGGGAAGCGATCGCCCACGGCCCGCTGAAATTCACGTTCAGCAGATAGCGGAAGAAATCCTTGCGCCAAACGTTGCCGTAGAAGAGCAGCCGGTCCCATCCGCGCTCCGTCATCAAATCCAGGAATTGGGGCAGCCGCTGCGAATCAGGGAGAGACATCTTCCAGAAACCATTCCGAGGGGAGTTCCTTGCCCAATCCCATCTCCTGCGCGCGCCGGTAAACCGCCGAGCCGACCGCTGCGAATTGCGTTCCCGCCCCGGTATTGTTGTTGAACAGCGTAATCTGATCGGGATGTGTGCGCCCCGCGACCTTACCCGCGACCAGATCCTGAATCTCGGCGATCGATTCCCAGCTCTTGATTCCCTTTTGCGCCGCTTCCCAAACGTCCGGCGATTGATCCAGCCGCGCGACCTCTTTGGAATGCACCACGTACAAATCGGCGCGGCGAATGGTCTCATCGTCAATTTCGCGCCTCTTGTTGCTCGCATCCGATCCTCCGATGGAGGCGACGTACATTCCTTTTTCCACCCAATGTCCGTCGAAAACCGGATCCCACGCGGCGGTCGCGGCTTGCACAAAATCGCTGCCTTCGACGCACTGTCTAGGCGAATCGGCGCATTCGATGGACCGGTCGAGCTTGGCGCTCATAGTTTTACAGAATTCCGCGGCGTGATCGCGATTGGGGCTGAAAACCTTGACCCGTTCAAAAGGGAAATGGCTGCACAAAAATTCCAGATGCGCTCCCGCCTGCCAACCGCTTCCGAACAATCCCAGCACGCGCGGCCGTGCCGGCGCCAGGTATTTTGCGCCCACGACGCTCAGCGCCGCGACCCGCACTTTCTGAATCACGCCATCGGGCATGATGGCGATGGGTTCGATGCGCTCGATATCGAACAATATGACCAGACCGCAATAGCGATTGCTGGTCGCCACCGGCAAAATCCGCCGGCGTTTCACGCCCGCGGTAAAGGAAAATCCGGCCATGTCGCTGGTGATGCGCAGCGCCCACACGCCGGAAGAAACGCCGCTGCCTTCCTGCGTTTTCATGCGATAGCGGAAACCGGGATGCTCGCGCGATTCCACCGGCATGTACGTTTGACTGCGCGGGCGATTCACCGCTTTACCTTCGGCTAGCTCGCGGCAGATGCATTCGGTGGCGGCGATGGCCTCTTCCGCTACCAGCGCGCGCTCCACCTCCTCGTTACTGAGCAACAAGGTCATGTTTGATCCTGAGTAACGGAATCAAGCCGCCCGCTCGAACCATCTCCAGAAGGAATTCGGGCAAAGGCCGGCCTCGCAGCGATTTTCCCGAGGTGAGGTTTTGGATTTCCCCGCTCGCGATATCGACGCGCAGGCGGTCGCCCGTTTCCACCATTTCATGCACGCCCGGAGCTTCCAGCAGCGGCAGCCCGATCTCCGCGCCGTTGCGATAAAACGTACGCGAGAATTGCTCGGCGACCACGGCGCCGATGCTGGTGGCCTGCAACGCCTTGGCCGCCAGAGCCCGGCCAGAGGAGCATCCGAAGTTTCGTCCGGCCACCAGAATATCTCCCGGCTGCACGTTCTTCGGAAATTCGGGATTGGCGGTTTCCAGAACGAATTTTGCCATTTCCCGCGCGGTCTTGAACATAATATGCGCGGGAGTGATCATATCGGTGGGAATATTATGGCCGAATTTCCAGCAGCGTCCTTCGAATTGGGTCATACGACTTTCGACAGGCTGAATTTGGGCGCGCGCCGCGTTTGGCGCGCCGTGGCCAGCACCATCGCCAAAGCCGCGCACGCGAGCGCCAGATCGATCGCGAATGGAATCGAATAGCCGCGAGTGCGATCGGCCAAAAGCGCGGCTAGCGAGCCGCCGGTAGCTGTCCCGAGGCCGAAGAAGATGTAGAACAATCCCATCGACTGTCCGACGTGGCGCGTTCCGAAATACTCGAACACGATGGTCGGCGACGCGTTGAAGATGCCTCCGTAGCCCAGGCCGAAGACGATCGCCAGCGCGTCCATCGCGCTCGACTGAGGCGCCGCCCCAAGCAATGCCAGAATGCCCAACCCGACGCAGGAAATGCTGAACAACATTCCCGCGCGGGCGGAAAAACGGTCCGCCAGAACCCCGCTGATTAGTTTTCCAAAAGCCGCCGCTAAGAGCGCGGTACTCAAGACTTGCGCCGCGCGCCGCATGTCCACGCCTTCGCCGGTCAGATAAAGAATCAGGTTCTGCTGAATGCCGAGCATGGCGTGAGCGCTAAAGAACAAGCTCAATCCGAAAATCCAGAACACGGGCATGCGCGCGAGTTCCCCCGCGGTGGGCGCGGCGCGCTGGGCCGCTTCGGGAGCGCGGGAATCTTCGTTCCTCACAATCAGCAAGGTCATGACCAACGGTATGGCCAGGCACGCGGAAAGAAACAGGAACGCGCCCGCAACGCCGCGCCGCGCGATTTCCGCCGCGGTGATCGCGGGTGCGACGCCGCCCAATCCGATACCCGCGTTCACGAATCCCACGAACAATCCGCGGTGCCGCGAAAACCATGGCCCGATCAAAATCGAGTTGGGAAGAATCGAAACCGCCGAGGTTCCCGCGCCCAGGATCGCGCAATAGAGGTAATATCGCGGCCGCGAATGAGCCGAGGAGAGCAACGCCAGCGCGAGCGCCACCAGGCACATGCCGCCCAGCAGAACCGCCCTGGGCTTAAAGCGATCGATCAACCATCCCACCAGCGGCGAAAGCACTCCCACCAGCAGCAGCACGATCGATCCTCCCGCGGCGGCGCTCGCGCGGCTCCAGTGGAGCGATCGGACGAGCGACGGATAAAACTGCGGAAGCGAAAACAGCCCGAAGGAGAACGCGATCATCAGAATCACGAACGAGGTGAAGAGGGTCAGCCAGCTTCGGAGAGTCAGAGGGGTCGCGGACACGAAACCGGAAGTCTAACACAACTGGAGTTGTGCAGACCGCTCCCTTGCGTCGCGGCTCAGAATCGGATGCTTGCGGGAAGGCACTCACACTGAGCCGCGACCGCAAGGGAGCGGTTTGCTGAACCTTCCGAGCCTACGGACGGATCACGAGCCGTTTGGTGCGGGCGCCCAGCTCGTATACTCAGAGTAGAGACATATGCGAAACGAGTCCAGGATTGCAAAATGGGGTAACAGCTTGGCTGTCCGTATCCCCCTTGCGATAGCTAAGCAGGCCAGTCTTGCAGAAGGAGATTCGGTAAGGCTGGCCCTCGACCGGAAGGGAGGCATTATCCTGCGGGCGGCCCGGCGCAGGTATGAACTTTCGGATCTCGTCGCTCAAATCACGCCCAAGAACCGTCACCGGGAAACAGACTGGGGACGGCCCCAGGGTAAGGAATCCTGGTGAAGATCGCCTTTGTCCCGGACACCGGCGACCTCGTTTGGTTGACTTTCGACCCGCAAGCGGGCCGCGAGCAGGCGGGACGCCGTCCGGCGTTGGTATATTGAGTCCAAAAATATACAACGCCAAGTCCGGATTAGCGCTGGTCTGCCCTTTAACGAGCCAGGTCAAGCAATACCCCTTCGAAGTGGCGGTTCCTGCCGGCGCTGGAGCATCTGGCGTCATTTTGGCCGATCACCTCAAGAGCATCGACTGGAAAGCCCGTCACGCCGAACCTCTCGGGCGCTGCACAGATGACGTAGTGGATGAGGTGCGGGCGAGATTGGCGCCGTTGCTGGGGTATTGAACGCCGGAGACCTCAGTCGTAGACGAAATGCAGCGCTTTCTTCAAATCCTCCCAAGCCTCGCGCTTGGCGTTCTGATTGTAGGGGCGCAGCAGGTAAGAAGGATGATAGGTGACGATCAGCGGGATGTCGCGCCATTTGTGCCAGTGGCCCCTTAGCCTCGTGACGCCGTCTTTCGTCCCCAATAACGCCTTTGCGGCCGTGGAACCAAGCGCCACAATCGCCTTCGGGCGAATCGCCATGAGCTGGCGGAACAGAAACTCCCCGCAGATTTCCATCTCGTCGGGCAGAGGCGTGCGATTCTCAGGCGGACGGCACTTGACGACGTTGCAAATGTAAACGTCGGCGCGCCGGATTGGAATCCCCTCGCGGGAGGCGGTGTTATCGATCATCTGAGTCAAAAGTTGACCCGCGCGGCCTACGAAGGGAATCCCTTGGGCATCTTCATCGGCGCCCGGCCCCTCGCCGACGAAAACCAGACGCGCCTGCGGGTCGCCTACTCCGAATACGATTTTGGAGCGCTGCTCACATAAGCGGCAGCGCCGGCAATCCGGACCGATGTCCCGCTGAATCTGTTCGAGCGTATCGCCCGATGGCGCCAGCGGAATCAACGATTCCGCTCCGCCAACGGCTTCGCGATCGCTGCTCGGTAGTGCCGGTTCTGAGCCGCGCGCGTCAGCAAGCGGTCCGGGCCGGTACAAATCCGTCACGCCGAGATCCCGATAAAAGCTCAGCGCCTGCCTAAGCTCCTCCCGCGTCATGCCGAGCTATGGATCGCCAGCCGCAGCTTCGTCATCTCGTCCAGAATGCGCCCCGCAATCTCGGTTTTCGCGGCCTTGGGGAGCGGAATGGTTTCGCCGGTGCGGAGCAGCAGCACCACTTCGTTTTCGTCGGAATCGAATCCCACACCGTCTTGCGAAACCAGATTCGCCACCATCATGTCGCAATTCTTGCTCTTCAGCTTCCGCCTCGCTTCCTCGATTAAATTCTCTGTTTCCGCCGCGAAGCCCACTAGCATCCGGTCGCCCTTGACGCGGCCGACTTCCGCCAAAATGTCGGGCGTGGGGTCGAGTTCCAACGAAAGGCGGGCTGCGGTTTTCTTCACTTTCTGCTGGGGTGGATTCAGGCGATGATAATCCCCCACAGCCGCGGCCTTCACAATGATAGTGGCCTCTTCCAGACGATCCATCACCGCCTGGCGCATTTCGAGCGCGGTTTTCACATGCACAACCTCGGCGCCGCCCGGCTCGGTTAGGTGTACCGGACCGGTCACCAGAACTACTCGCCCGCCGCGCGCCAATGCGGCCTCGGCCAACGCATAGCCCATTTTTCCACTGGAGCGGTTGGAGATGAAGCGCACCGCGTCCAGAGGTTCTTGCGTGGGGCCGGCGGTGATGAGCACCGTTTCGCCCTCTAGATCCCTCACGAGGCGGGGCTTCCTGCGCAACGCGACATCGTTTAGCGATCGCGCAGCGATCGCCACCGCATCGGCGATCCGCTCCGGATCTGCAAGCCTTCCCTCCCCCACCATTCCGCAGGCGAGCAGACCCTCCTCCGGTTCGACAAAAACATGTCCTCGCGCGCGCAGCACACGCAGATTCTCGCGTGTCGCCGGATGATTCCACATGTTGGTGTTCATCGCGGGCGCCAACACCATGGGACCCGTGAAAGCCAGATACAGCGTGGTAAGGAAATCTCCCGCGAGGCCATGCGCCAGCTTCGCCATCAGATCAGCGGTGGCGGGAGCGATCACCAGAATCTCGTTGTCCTGGGCGACTTGGATGTGTTCTACGGCGCTCGAAAGAGTGTCCTGAGCGCTATCGCCGCTGAAGAGGCCGGTGATGGCCTTCCGCCCGGTGAGCGCAGCGAACGTCAGCGGTCGGATGAATTCTTCGGCTGCCGCGGTCAGAATCGCTTGAACGTCGAATCCGCGCTCCATGAGAGCACGCGCCAACTCCGCCGCCTTGTAAGCGGCAATGCCGCCTCCCACGCCCAGCGCGACATTCATGACAGTTGGCCTGCCGCAGAGACGCTATCCCGGCGTCACGCTATTCCGGCGTCTCCTCCTGAAGCGTTTCCGCGTCGGGCAACGCAGTCGCGGGATCCTCGTATTGCACCAACCCGCGCCGCACTTCCTCCATCGCTGCTACGGTAGGCTTTTTGGAAGTCGTCGGCAGCAGGCTGCGAGCGCCATTCTGCAATTGGCGCGCCCGCTTGGCGGCCACGATGATAAAGCGGTACGCGCTGGCCTCCGGATCGTCCGGAATCACACTCTGCGCGGTCTGCCTGAGTTCAGCCATATTTCAAAGAATCTCCAAAAGGAAGGACAAGAGGTCTCTACTCCATTGTCGCGCACTGGACGGGCCCCGGCAAGCGCACGTGTCAAGCGCACGACGCGTCGTACTTATAACGAGACGCCTTTGGCCTCCGGGCCGACGGCGATCACAACGGCGCCCACCAGGAACACGGCCCCCGCGAGACCGCCCATCGCCGCCGCGTAGCTGAAGTGTTCGCCGAGCAGCGCCTCGATGTAGCCGATACTCGAGGCGATCAGAACTCCGAGCTGGTAGGCAAAGCCGGGGAAAAAGCCGCGCACGCGCGGAGGCGACAGCTCGTTAATGTGAGCCGGTATCACGCCCCAGGCGCCCTGCACCATGAATTGCATGAGGAAAGCTCCGGTCATCACCAGGGCCGTATTGGGAGCAAACACCCACAAAGGAATGACGCCTATCGCCAGCAGCGCCGCCACCACCATCGAACGCCGGCGGCCGAAGCGATCCGAGAGACTCCCGAAAATCAACCCTCCCACGATTGCCCCCACCATGGAGATGGCGGTGGTTAGAGCGGTGGCGTTGACGTTATAGTGACGCTGCCGCTGCAGATACGTCGGGTACATATCCTGTGTGCCATGGGAGATAAAGTTCATCATCGACATCAGCGCGACCAAGTAAAGGAACAGGCGCAAGTTGGCGAAGATGGCGGCCCGATAGGTGGACCAATCAGAGCGAGCCCGGCGCCAGGCTTCCGATTCCTCAACCCTAGCGCAGATCAAAAGCGTAAGAGCGGCCGGAATCACTCCAATGAAAAACATCGCGCGCCAGCCCCAACGGGGAAAAACCGTATAGAACGCGCCTGCGGCAAGAAGATACCCCACGGCGTAGCCCTGCTGCAAGAGTCCCGAGGCCACGCCCCGCCATTTCAGCGGCACGGATTCCAGCACCAACGAGGCTCCCACGCCCCAATTGCCTCCCATGCCGATGCCGTAGAGCAGACGGAGAGCTAGGAAGCTAGCGTATCCGGGAGCGAGACCCGACAGAACTTCCATCACCGTATAGAACCCGATGTTGGCCATCAGCACCGGGCGGCGGCCGTAACGATCGGCGAGCAGACCGAAAATGAACGCGCCAACCGGACGCGTCATCAAAGTCGCCGTAGTGGTAAGAGCCAGCGCGGGTACGGATCGGCCGAAGTCGGTCGCCACCACGGGCAGGACGAATACCAGGACGAAAAAATCGAAGGCGTCGAAAGTCCAGCCGAGAAAACCCGCAGCCATCGCATATCGCGCGGCCGCTTGAGAACGGACCGGAGTAGGAGCGGTGCTGGCCATCCTAGGCAGTGGACTAGTGTATCAGCAACTCACACTTCAGCCCAAGTCCGTACGGAGGATGAAGCCAGATGAAGGCAGAATGAACCAGAATGAAACAGAATGAAGGCAGATGAAACCCGATGAAGCCAGGCCGAAGCCTACGTTGCAGGCTAACTTAACTTAACTTATCTAAAGCCAGCTCCGCCGAGCACCTTCATCTCCTTTGGTTGCCCGCAGGGCGATGCGGCGCTCCCGTGCGGTCGCGGCTCGGAATCGGATGTTTGCTGCAAAGTATTCACGCTGAGCCGGTAGAGCGAGCTACCGCGATATAAGGGCCGGCCTGCGGGGAATAACGGCGCTAGACTGAAGCGATAGTGAAAACGCCGATCCAGGTCGACATCTTCGCCGCGCTCGACGCCCAGTAATGCCAGCCTCCCGAATCCTGATCGCCGACGACCAAGCCGACGTCGTGGAAGCCTTGCGCCTGTTGTTGAAGGGCGAGGGCTTCTCTATTGAGATCGCTCATTCGCCGGCGGGGGTTCTGGCCGCTGTCGAAAGCCAGGATTTCGACGCGATCCTGATGGATCTGAATTATACGCGCGATACGACCTCCGGGCAGGAGGGCTTGGACTTGCTGGCGCGGATCAAGGCGTTCGATGCGACGCTGCCGGTGGTGGTGATGACCGCGTGGGGCACCGTGGAAGTGGCGGTGGAAGCAATGCGCCGCGGCGCGCGCGATTTCGTCCAGAAGCCCTGGGACAACGCGCGGCTGCTAGCGATTGTCCGGACACAAACCGAATTGAGCGCGGCGTTGAAGCGCGGCCAGCGTCTGGAAGCCGAAAACCGCGCGTTGCGCGCCGGCGACGGGCCTGCGCTAATCGCCGAAGCGCCGTCCATGCAACCGGTGTTGCAGTTGATCGAGCGGGTGGGGCCGTCCGACGCAAATGTGCTGATCACCGGCGAACCGGGCGCGGGCAAAGAAGTGGTGGCACGGTCGCTGCATACGATTTCCACCCGCTCCGGCCGGCCCATGGTGACGGTAAACGCGGGTGGCCTGGCGGAAGGGCTGTTTGAAAGCGAACTGTTCGGGCACGTCAAGGGCGCCTTCACCGACGCCAAGATGGATCGTGTGGGGCGCTTCGAATTGGCCGATGGGGGGGCACTGTTTCTGGATGAAATCGCAAACGTTCCGCTCAATCTACAGGCCAAGCTTTTGCGGGTCCTGGAAACCGGCGAGATGGAGCGGGTGGGGTCCTCGAAGACCAGACGCGTGGATGTACGGGTCATTTCCGCTACCAATGCGAACCTGGCCGAGGAAGCGGCCCAAGGACGATTCCGGCAGGATCTGCTGTTCCGGTTGAACACCATCGAGGTTCATCTGCCGCCGCTGCGCGAGCGGCGCCAGGACATTCCCGCGCTGGCGGCGCATTTTCTGGGATCTCACGCCCGCCGCTATCGTAGGAATCTGGAGGGTTTCGATTCCGCGGCGATGCAGGCCTTGCTCGACCATCCCTGGCCCGGCAATGTCCGCGAATTGAATCATGTGGTGGAGCGCGCGGTTTTGATGGCGCAGGACAAGCTGATTCAGCCGTGCGATCTGGCGCTGCGAGCCCCCGCGCGCGGATCGGCGAGGCTGGAAGATATGAGCCTGGAGGAAGTCGAGGAGTTCCTGATCAAAAAGGCGCTCGCGCGATACAACGGAAACGTGAGTCACGCAGCGAATGCGCTGGGGTTGAGCCGGAGCGCGCTGTACCGGCGATTGGAACGCTTCGGATTGTAGTGGAACCGCTAGCTCACGCGCGCGGCTCAGAAAACAGCGGCTTCCGAGCCGAAACCGTCCGGGAGCGGTAGCTGGTTGTGAGCCTCAAGCGTTGGCTTTACAAATTCCGGCCGGTGCACGAGCGGCGCATGATGCTGCTGGCCTTGGGGGCTGGTCTTCCGGGCGCGGGGATTGCGCTAGTCCTTCTGTGGACCGGCCATTCCACGGGTCCGGCGAAATGGACCCTGACGGTCCTGGTGGCGTTGGTATGGTGGGGATGCGCGGCGGCCGTACACGAGCGCGTGGCCTCGCCGTTGCGGACGCTCTCCAATCTCCTCGAAGCCATGCGCGAAGGCGATTACTCGATCCGCGCGCGCTCCGGGCGGCGCGAAGATGCGCTGGGCGAGGTAATGCTTCAAGTCAACGCCATGGGCGCGACCCTGCGCGCTCAGCGGTTGGGCGCGCTGGAAGCCACCACTCTGCTGCGCAAAGTGATGGAGGAGATCGACGTCGCGGTGTTCGCTTTCGACAGCGACCGGAGGCTGCGGCTGGTGAATCGTGCTGGGGAACGACTACTGGCGCGGCCCGCCGAGCGCATGCTCAACGACCGCGCGGAGGCTCTGGGGCTCGGCCAATACCTGGGAGGCGACGAAATGCAAACGGTGCAACGGACATTTCCCGCCGGCTCGGGGCGATGGGGAATTCATCGCTCGCTGTTTCGCGAAGGCGGTTTGCCGCATCAGTTGCTGGTGGTCACGGATTTGACGCGCGCTCTGCGCGAGGAGGAACTGCAGGCCTGGCAAAGATTGGTGCGCGTGTTGGGGCATGAACTCAACAATTCGCTCGCGCCGATCAAATCCATCGCGGGGAGCCTGGAATCGACGCTTCGACGTAACGGCGGCGGCGAAGAGTGGCGCGAAGACGCGCTACGGGGACTATCCATCATCGGTTCACGTAGCGAGAGCTTGAGCCGCTTTTTAGGCGCCTACGCACGCTTGGCCAGATTGCCGCGTCCGCAACTGGGGCCGGTGGACGTAGGGGCGTGGATCCGCCACGCCGCCGGCATGGAGTTGCGTCTGGCTGTGGCCGTGCGGATGGGTCCGGAGAGTTGGGTTCAAGGAGATCGCGATCAATTGGAACAATTGCTGATCAATCTCCTCCGGAACGCTGTGGATGCGTCACTGGAAACGGGCGGCGCGGTGGTTGTATCGTGGCGCCGCGCGGGGGCTCAGCTCGAAGTAGTGGTGGAAGACGACGGTCCGGGGTTGCCGAACACCGCGAACCTGTTTGTGCCGTTCTTCACCACCAAGCCCGGCGGATCGGGAATCGGGCTGGTGCTGAGCCGGCAAATCGCGGAGGCGCACGGAGGGTCGCTCGATTTATGCAATCGCACGCCGGGGCCGGGATGCGAGGCGCGGCTGCGGCTGCCGGGGTGAGGCATGCACCACCACACGCAAATCGGCATTATCGGCGCGGGGCCGGCGGGGCTGCTGCTTTCCCATCTACTGCACCTGGAAGGCATCGAATCCGTCGTGCTCGAAATGCACACGCGCGCCCACATCGAAGAGCGGGTGCGAGCAGGCGTACTGGAGCAGGGGACAGTCGAGCTGATGGTCGCCTCCGGCGTGGGCGAGCGGTTGAAGCGGGAAGGGCTGATGCACCGCGGCATCGGGATGCGCTTCGCCGGCCGTAGCCATCGAATCGATTTTCAGGAACTGATTGGACGCACGATTACGGTTTATGCCCAGCAGGAGATGATCAAGGACCTGGTCGCGGCGCGGCTTGCGGCGGGAGGCCAGATTCTATTCGAAGCCGAAGCTGTAAGTCTTGATGGATGGGAGAGCGATTCGCCGCGCATCCGGTACCGGAAAGACGGCGCCAGCCACGAACTGACTTGTGATTTCGTGGCCGGGTGCGATGGCTTCCACGGCGTCTCGCGCGAGGCGGTTCCTTCGGGCGCGCTCACTGCGTTCGAGCGTACCTATCCTTTTGCGTGGCTGGGCATTCTGGCCGCGGCGCCGCCGTCGTCGGAAGAAGTGACCTATTGCCTCCATGATCGCGGGTTCGCGCTTTCCAGCATGCGCTCGCCGGAGTTGTCACGTCTGTATCTGCAATGCGATCCGCAGGAAGACATCGCCAATTGGTCTGATGCGCGAATTTGGGAAGAGCTGCACGTGCGTTTGGCGGCGGAAGGCGCGCACGAGCTGAAAGAAGGTCCGGTACTTCAAAAAGGGATCACGCCCATGCGCAGCTTCGTGATCGAGCCGATGCAATACGGCAGGCTCCTTCTCGCTGGCGACGCGGCTCACATCGTGCCTCCTACGGGCGCCAAAGGTCTGAATCTCGCGGCTGCGGACGTGAGCGTGCTGGCGCGAGGATTGTGTGAGTTTTATCGCGGCCGCCGCGATCTGCTCGACAAATATTCTTCTATCTGTCTGCGCCACGCCTGGAAGGTCCAACGCTTTTCCTGGTGGATGACTTCGATGCTGCATCTGTTTCCCGGCGATAGCGCTTTCGACCGGCGGCGCCAGCTTGCCGAGCTCGATTACGTGACGAGCTCCCGCGCCGCGTCGCAATCGCTCGCGGAGAACTACGTAGGGTTGCCCATGGAGCTCGAATGCTAGCCTGACCGTGTGACGCGAACCTTACGGCTTGCAGCGGCGCTGGTCACCGTGAGCGGATTGTACGCGTTTCAGAAACCCTTCCGCGAATATCCGGGCATGGAATATACCAATTTTCCGCTCCCGCCGGATTACCAGGAGCGGACCGAGTTCGTTTTCGCGCGCATGATGTACCCTCAGGGGAATTGGGGGATTTTCGGCCGTCTTTGGAGGTTCGATTGGCGGGAGGGGGACAGCGCGTGGACCAACGACTATCCTCGGGCCGACCGGCATTTTGCGACGGCGCTGCGGCGGCTCACCCGCCTTCAAGTGCGGTCCGTGGAGCAGGCCGTGAATCCATTCGACGACGACGATATTTTCAACTGGCCCTTTCTGTATTGTGCCGGTCCGGATCAATGGAACCTCAACGATGAACAGTACGCACGAATCCGCGAGTATCTGGCGCGTGGAGGTTTTCTTCTGGGCGATGATTTTTGGGGCGAAAGCGACTGGTATTACTTCCAACGCAACATGGACCGGCTGTTTCCCGGCCGCCCGGTCGTGGAGATCGAAAACAGCGATCCCATCTTTCACACGGTTTTTGATCTCGATCAACGTTATCAGGTCTCCGGCGAGTGGAGCATTGGCGGGCTGCCGTATTTGAACGGCGGCGCCGATCCGCATTGGCGCGCGATTTACGACGACAAGAAACGCATCACGCTCACCGTGCTGTTCAATCACGACACCGGCGATTCCTGGGAATGGGCCGACGATCCCGGCTACCCGGAAAAGTATTCGGCTCTAGGTATCCGCACCGGCGTCAATTACGTGGTGTACGCAATGACACATTAATTCCTCGCAGCCTGTTAGACTCGCGATGCCCGCGGAGCTACTGTCAAGAACAGGGCGTGAAGGAGCGCTGAGGCGAGAACGCGCCCCCCAATTCGATCGCCTTTGCCATCGCCGGCGGCGGCTACTACGTGCAATCGATTCCGGGGCCGAATGAGGCCATCCGCTCGGTTGCCGATTCGACGCTCGGCCGCGATCCCGCGTTGGGTGGCTATCGGGTCAACGCGGCGGCAGCGAAATATTCGCGCGTTCTGGCCTCGCAAATGTATGGCGAGCATCGCTGTTATGGCTACCTCTACGGCGGCAGCGGCGGCGCTTATCAGGTCATCGCCGCCTTGCAGAACAGCGGTGGCGTGTGGGTCGCGTCTCAACGGGAGGGAGATTTCAGCACGCCGTTCGCGCGCGTACAGAACCTTGGGCGCGTACGGGTCGTCGCCAAGGAGTGACGTGGATGCCCGCTAATGCGCCGCCGCCTCAACCGCCGCTGCGGGAGCACGGCTCTCCACTTCTTCAACGGGTACCGGCGTAAACAGCGCCTTCTGCCTTTGCCAATAAGCTGCAAGGCCCATGATGACGCCGCCCGCCGTCATAAAGCCGATGTGCTGCCAGTCGAGATCGCTATCCCTATAGGCGTAGAGATCGTGGGCAATGTCCAGCAACGCGGGCTGGAGTCCGCCGATCGCCGCCCAAACCGCCCCCCAACAAAATTGCCCCAATTGTCGTCGATTTGTCATGGCTCCTTCGCTCCTGAGCAAGGAATAACGCAATCTCGTGACCAATTTAAAAAATCACTGGAATAAACGACTTGAATAATTGTGGCTCTATCTATCTGGATAGTCCATTAACTGATCCGATGATTCCGCAACACTGGTATTGCGAGGTATCCTCTCTCCCTAAGAAGCGCCGGGTACAATAAGACTGCACGTTGATCGAGGCACAAACTTGAATCGAATCTCTCTCGCGTTTCGAAGCTTTTTCTCCATTCTGTTTGGCGGCAAGCTCCCGCCCGAGGTCGCGCAAGCGTTCGGTTATTTCAGAGCCGGTATTTCTCAAGGGCCTCCGCCCGCGCCCGCCGCCAAACCCACGGCGCCCGCAAAGCCTTCGGCCGGTCCCGCCGACGGCGCGGTGCAGATTCTCGCCGTCCTGCAGCGCGACGCGCGCTTCGTCGATTTCCTGATGGAAGATATCAGCGGATTTCCCGACGAACAAGTGGGCGCGGCAGTGCGCGACGTGCAGACGCAAGCGCGCGAAACGCTGGCGCGGTATCTCCGGCTCGAGCCGGTGATCGATAGCGTGGAGGGAGTCTTCACCAAAGCCGAAGGTCTGGACCCAGCCGAGGTGAAGTTCATCGGCAACGTTCCCGCCAGCGGCAAGGCCCCGGGCGGTTTACTGCGGCACAAAGGTTGGAAGGCGGCCAAGATCGACCTGCCGCAAGCTACTCCGGGCGCGGTGCTCGCCCCGGCCGAACTCGAAGTGGAATGAAGGTAGCGTCACTCGATCGGTTTCTCATCCACGTGATCGACGACAATCACCGGGATGGCTCGCTTCTGCTTCACCAGCTTCAGCCCCAACTCTTTTTCCACGGCATCGAAAACCGAGATGCCGTTGGGGTCCGCCGCGCCGGCGGTGGCCCCAGGAGTCTGGTCCGGATTCGGAGTCTGCGGCGCCTCCAACTGGGCCCTGGGCGTCCAGCCGATCAAAAAGTTCCACCCGCCTTGCAGTCCCGTCGCATCGACTATCGGGTGATCGATGTAGGCATTGGCCTGTTGCTGTAAGTTCTGAGCCAGTTCGGCCATCGTGATGTTCTTACATGCAATCATCGTCTGGATATTGGTGAATGGCTTTGGGGCTGCGGGATCGGCCTTACAGCCCCAACGTTCGGATTCCTCTGCTTGTGTCAACTTTGGTTTATTGCCCGCCAGCGTCAGCGCGTATACCGTCACCTCTCGGTTTTCGGTGTGAGTTTTCATTTCGAACTGATCGAGCAGCAAGCCGCGCAGCATCTCCAGGCCGACGCTGAGGGGCGGCGGCAGAGGCCGTCCGTTGACGACGTTGGGAGCGCCTTCGCCCGTACTCGGCACTTTGGCTGTGATGTCCCATCGCTGGGAATCCGCGGATTTCGGAAGCCCGACAATCATATCGGCCGCGATGTTGGGGGTGACTTGCAGCGACATCGCGATCATTTGGCGCAGAGTGCCACCCGCTCGCATCTCGCTGCCGCCGGGGTAAAGCAAGCCTACGAATGGACGGTCGTCTGGATTGGCGGGCTTTATCGTCGCGACTTCAAACCGCGCCGCCGCCAGACCTAAAGCCGCTGCAATAGCCGGGGGATTATCGGTTGGTTTCCGATTGACGTGTTCGACCGCCAATGACGGCAGAGGAACGTCTTTCAGCTCCAGCTTCAAGCCCAACTGTTTGTCCACGGCATCAAAAATCGAAATGCCTGCAGCGCCTTTTGCGGCAAGAAGGCCACGCCCCGTCCACTCAATATCAAAATCGAAAGCCCCCTCCAAGTTCGTCAAATCCACCACTTCGTGGTCCATATAAGCGGGGGCCATTTGATGCAGGTTCTCCGCAATGGCGGCCGCTGTCAAATTGTGGCAGGCGAGCTTCTGGTTTGGCGCCGCGGCGGGATCGTTTGAGCCACCTCTGCCCCCCGCTTGCTGCTGCGGCTGGCATCCGGAATCTCCCGACCCGCTCGCAGATTTCAGTTTTGATCCGCCCTTACCGACGGTCAGAACGTAGCGAGTGACGGGGTGCGTGCCCTGATTGACTACCAGCCCGAAGCGCTCCGTCAACAGGCCCCGCAGCATGAGATTCGCGGTTGCCATCTTGGTGCCGTGGGGGACCTTGGCGATCACATCGAAGAGATCGGCACTCAACCAGCCGGGCCCGCCGGAGATATTGTCCTCGCCAACGCCGTATGCCGCCGCGATCAGATTGATCAGAGTTGCATCGCGGTTTACGTAGTGTCCTTCGCGAAGGACGCCACCGAAATTCTGCGCAAAACCGCGCGCCGTCGGGCTGACATGGACGTCCGCTATTTCGAACTTAGGCTGTTGGGCAAAAACAGCCACAGTTGTCTGCTGGCCAAGAACGGCCATAGTTGTCAAGAGGCTGAACCAGATGAACGTGTTGCTGCGTTTCATGAATCCCTCCTTCGGGCTTGATGTTTAGACGTTCCACTTGTGGAATTTGTGCCGTTTTTACCTTCGGGCGAGCCGAGCGGGGCCGGCTTTAGCTTGTCCGTGTGCGTGTCTGCAAGCGGCATTTTCAGCAGGCCCGGTTCCGGATCGGGCCGTTTCTTGTTCTCCCTCAACGGAGTAAGGGCGACGAACGAATAGACGGAATAATTCACGCTCCTATTGCATCCGCAAGCCACAAATAGTTCCAGGAGTTTATTTCTTGTCTTTCAGCACGTTGTTGAAGTCATCCAACACCTGCTGCGGAGTTCCCGAACGGCCGCCCGGCCCCCCGCTACGGCCCCCGGGAACAGGACTTCTGCCGCCGCCACGGCCACCTTCGTTCACAACCGTGTAGTTCGACGGAATCTGAAACAGCGACGGATCCGGTTCGCGACGTTCAATGGCGGTGAGCTGATAGGTGGTGTCGCCAAATCGCGGATCGGAATTAGTGCTTTTAATCAGCATCTGAAGGTCGCTCGATACCCACCGTTCCGTCACGACCTTGATATCGCGATTATTTCCGATTTGGCCTTTTGGGATGATCATCGTTGTGCGCACGCCCTCGGCCATAATCCCGTTCACCAATTGTGACTTGAGCTTTACGGTGGTTTCCGACGTTACGCCCTTGGTCGTCCCCGGACTGGGTTGCGTTGGAAAGATATTGCGGAGCGCTAACGCTAGCGGAACCCCTTTGCGAGCGGTCTTGGTTGACGGATCGAGCTCCGCGCGAATATTAGTGGCCGCATCGAAAATGGTGGCGGCTCCATTCATCTCCTCCACGCGCGTGCGGCCCTGGCTATCGCGAAACACACGGTCCTGCCGGTCGTTCTCAATCCGTGTTCCGTCCCGGAGAATCTGAAGAGAATGCCGTTCCTCGAGCGCCGTGAACGGTTTGCCCCGCACCACCTGGTTGCCAAAGCCTTCGTCCAACACCGTAACGTCGGAAATCGACGGGCCAAGAACCTGATAGAGTCCCCGGTCCGGGCGTGCGGCCCGCCCGTTGATCTGCGCGATTGCCGCGAGCGTCGCGGCCGCGGCTAGAAACCCCCATTCCCTCATAATTCTTCAATTCACGTTCGAAACCAGCCGCACGGCCCGTGCACGACCATCCTGCCCAACCAGGACATCGGCCTCCACCCGCCCTCCGGGATCAGTCGTCCGCACCGTTAACCCCGCCGCGATTAACGCCGCAACGGGCAGTTCCATCCGCACTACCTCGATGCGTTCATACGGCGCAGGCGGAGCAAGATAAGGAATCGGAACAAAGGGCTGCTCGGACTCACGAATTTCGCCGGAGACGTATACGACATGGGTCGGGCGCTTCACAAATGGCCGATACTCCAAAATCAGGATGGCGATGATGGAAGCTGCGATTGCGCCGGCTCCGAGCGCCAGGATCGAGGATCTTCTCTTTCGCCGCCGGCGGCGATCGAATTCGGCATCGAATTCACTCAGGACCGCCACCTCAATTTCCGATGGAGGTTGGGCCGCTGCGCATTCGGCTGACAGGCGATTCATCGCCGAACTTAAGCGGTCATTCATGCCGGGCACCCCTTTCCCACAAGTTTACGGGCCAACAGCGCGCGAGCGCGGTGTAGCCTGGACCGCACTGTGCCGATTGCGCAGCCGGCGATGGCGGCGGTTTCCTCATACGTTTTTCCCTCCAGATCGCAAAGCACGACTACCGCGCGATAGCGCTCGGGCAAGGCCGCGATGGCCTTGCGCAGGCAAACCACATCTCCGGCGTCGCGATCTCTCGCAGTCTGAGAAGACGCCGCTGATTCGCTCAGCGAAACCCACCGCCGCTCCTCGTTATAGCGCTTTCTTAAGAGCTGCCGCGCAATGCCCACCAGAAAGGCGCCGAGTTCCCCGCGGTCGGGATCGAAGCGCTCCGGATGGTGAATCAGCCACACAAATACGTCCTGGGTGATTTCGGCGGCCTTCGCTTCATCGGTCGTCATCAGCAGGGCAAATCGGTATACGGCCCGCCGGCGGGAGCGATAGATTTCTGCGAATGCCTCACGGTCTCCCGCGCGGAACCGCTGCAAGAGGTCGCGGTCCCGGCGCGCGGCGCTGGTGGGACCTGACAAAGTGCGCTCGTCCGGCATTCTTCCGGTCAGTTCTATTACATCGGCGGTGATGGTGGAGTTCCAAATTTTCTGAGCCGTCATTTCTCAACGCGCACAACGGACTTGCGCCTGTGCGCTTATTTCCTTGGAGCCTGCAGCAGGCGCCGCTCAATATCATGCTCCAAATCCTGTTGCGCGGCGGTGAGATTTTCAGCGTTCACCGTGAGAGGCTCGGCGTCCATGCCGGGGAAGGAATATGACGAATCCGTGCCCTCCTTCTGCTCGATCAGAACCTTGTACACATCCCAGGTGTAGAAGCTTTGGACCCATGCGTTGTAGTCTTCGAGGTCACGGTCCGGCGGCGGGGACGATTCAAGAACCACAGGGGTAGCGGCTATCAAGTTGTGCTGAGGTCCGAAGAACACGGCGCGAAGACCGGCACCTTTGCCTTCCTCGGCCGCCTGACTGAAGTTGACGTCCGTCGTCATGTCGTTCAGAGTTGGCGAGTGATATGGGTCGGAATGGTCAACCCGGCTTCCGGGGCCATAGGCGCGGAAATGGCCGAATTCCAGCGGCGAAATCGTATCCCAATTCGATCCGTAATCGATAGTGAAGACGTAGCCGGATTTTAGTATGCGCCCGGCGCCTTGAATAAATCGCTCCTCGCCGAGGTTAATGTAGGCCGCGAAGCCTTTGTTGCTTCTGGCGATTTCATAGGCGTATTCAGGAGCATACTTGCGAAGATGCGCGGCGAGCTCCGGCATGGTCTCGATAGGGAGATAGATTTCGTGGAACTCGAGTGCTTCCAGCTTGGCGGCATAATTGTGGTCCGAAGAAAGGGCTTTGAGCAAAGCCACGAATCCCTCCCGGTTGAGGTATACAGTGTCGTCGCGCTTATGTCCGAAGATCCGAGTCTGAATTGCCGCATCTTCGGTCTTGAAACGCTTCCGAAGAGCCGCGGGTATATCGCGTTCCAGCTTTTTCCAACCGGCCGCCGTCAACGCGGGGGCGACGAAGCCCACCTCCGCCGACCCATCAAGCGAGAAAATCACCTTATGGACGCTGAAAGCATCGGGGAGTTCGTTCGAGAGGACCACGCCCTTTAAACTCTCCGCTCGTATGGTTGCGGTGGGATCGGTGGCGTCGCCTTCGCGGGCTTCGAAGCGTGGGCCGAAGCGGGCGTTGCGCTTGCGTTGTGCCGCGCTCAAAGCGGGAGAGCGGTCGTAACAGGCGTACACCACCTGCCTTCGGAATCTGCTCCAGCCATCGGCATCGTCATGCTCCGCCGCGCGGCGGTCGATGTAGTCGAGAATGGATTCGGCTAGAGCGCCGTCGCCCGCGCCAAACTCGGCGATCGTGAAGGACTCGGCTTCGTTCAGCGTTCCCGCCTTCCGCATCCCCTCCCACATCTTGAAAATCTGCTCGGCGATCATCTGGCCGAAATAGGGTGAAAGAGCGTCGGGAAAGGTGCGGTAATCCTGGTCGAAGTCGACCCGCCCGCTCGCGTAATAGCCGAACGTGGGATGGAACATCACCAGATCCTGATATTCAAGAAAGCTCGGGAAAATTTGCTTCACCGCGGCCGCGGCGCGAGCGTCCACCCGGATTTCGTTATGAATCTCCCACCCATCTAGAAGGTCACCGCGCGGATCCGCGGCGAAAATCGGCAAAGCGAGCAGAGCCGTGACCGCAATGAATCGATTTCCAAATGTCACAGCAACCATTGTCGTCGACTCTATTGCTTTCGCACCGGCCCTACGGTTCCAGAATTTCGCACGCGTTCGCGTTCAACGCTTGAACGCTGCCTGCCACTTGGCTCGCAAGCCGGCGCGATCCACCTCTTGTCCGCGCAAATAGACCTTATCGATTCGGCGCGAGTTGCCGATATTGTCGAGCGGGTTGGCGTTCAGCACAATAAAATCGGCGCTCCTGCCCGGCGCGACCAAGCCCGTGTTGAAGTGGGCCATGTCGGCCGAATCGCGCGTGGCGGCTACGATCGCCTCCATCGGCGTCAGTCCCATCCACACCCAGTTCTCCATTTCCAGTTGTCCCATCCAACCGATAAAGAAGCGCGTCTGGCCGGTGTCGCTCCCCAGCACGATCTTCATACCCGCCGCCCGGAGCCGCAGCGCATTGGTCTCGCCCATCCGCTTCAGGTTTTGGCGCGCGCGCGCAACGGTCTCCGGAGTCAGTTTCGCGAGGTAGTCGCCCCACTGAGCTTGAATCTGTTGCGGCAAGATGGTGTCGCGCAGCAGCGGATCGTCCCAATCCTCGCGGCTCGATCCGGTCCACCCGGCGCCGGGATTAAACCACATGTTCGGGCGGTCGTTGCGCGCGACGCGGTCCTTGATAATCCCCAGGAGTTCGTCGTCGGGTACCTCGCCCATCCGCACAGGAAGGTGCAGCCACCCCTCGACACCGGCGCGCATCAGAATCTTGGCGTCGGCCAACGTGACATTGTGCGCTCCCACGGGGATGTTGAGCTTGTGCGCTTCCTCGATGACGGCAAGATACAGCGGCGGCGTAAGTTTCTGGACGCGCCCGCCGCGATCGTCCACCCAGATCTTGATGAACTCGGGTTTCATGCGAGCGTTGTCTTGGACGGCCGCGCGAGCTTCCTCCACCGTCGTCACCGGATAGGGGACGTCGGCGCGCGCGGGATGGCCCTGCGCGCCGGAGCCGGGCCACGCGATTCCCGGACCCGCGGTGCGGAACAGCGCCGCGCCGGGAACGATCTCGTCCCGCACCCGCAGCGGAACGTTGCCCCAGTTCGTTCTTCCGCCATGCAAATCGGAGCGGTCCGTCAAATCGCCGATGCCGATAATGGCGCTGAATCCGTAGTAGGCCAGCCTTTGCAAATGGTCGATGAGATTTTCGCGCGTGTAGTATTCCTTGGCCATCGTGCCGTCGACGTCGTGCTGGAATCCGATGTGGCCGTGCAGATCCACCTTGGTGGGCATGACCGTCTTTCCGGCCAGGTTCACATGCACCGCTCCGGCGGGAATTTGGACCTGCCCGCGGCGGCCGACGCGGGTGAAATTCGCTCTCTCAACCACAAACGCGGAGTCCTCGATGGTTGAGCCGTCACCGGCAATGAGCCGCGCTCCCTCGAATACGGTGACGCGCTCTTGAGCCGGCGCGGAGTGGATCGAAAGCAAGGCGCCACCCAGCGCCGCCCAAACAGCGAACGAGTGTTTCTTTTTTAGATCGCCTGTCATTGTTAGATTATGACTCCGCTTCGGAGCCGCGCGTGTCAGCAAGCGGTTCTGGTGGCGGTGTTCCGCTACGGCGCAAGTTCGGCGACTTCTTCCCGGATTTGCGACAGGCACCACTCCGTCTGATCGTCGGTGATGCAGTAGGGGGGCATGAAATAAAGGATGTTGCCGAGCGGCCGCAGAAGCAGCCCGCGCTCCAAAAGAGCCGAGGCGACCCGCGGCCCAACCTGATCAAGATAGCCGTCGCCGGCGAGTTCCACCACACCGACGCCGCCAATCACACGCACGTCCCCCACGTGATCGAGACGCCGCAAAGGTTCAAGCCCATGCCGCAAATGCGACTCAAGGCGCGCGATGCGATGGAGCGTGCCCTCTTCCCGAAATAGATCCAGGCTGGCCAACGCCACAGCGCACGCCAACGGATTCGCCGTGTAGGAATGGCCGTGAAAGAAGGTTTTGCCGCGATCTTCGCTGAGAAAAGCATCATAGATCCGGGCGCTTGCCACTGTCGCACCCAGCGGCAGATAGCCCGCCGTGAGGCCCTTAGAGAGGCAGATAATATCCGGTCTAATTCCGGCGTGCTCACAGGCAAACATTCGGCCGGTGCGGCCGAAACCGGTAAGCACCTCGTCGGCGATGAGGAGCGTGCCATGGGCAGTGCAGAGTTTCCGCGCGCCGGCGAGGAACTCCGCGGGCCAAACGATCATCCCGCCCGCCCCTTGCAGCATGGGCTCTACCAATACTCCGGCCACGCGTAACCCGAGTTGATCCAGGCATCTCGCGAGGTCATCCAAACATTCAATGTGGCAATGGGCGCGCTCCTTGCCTACCGGGCAGCGGTAGCAGTATGGGTTGTGCGCTCGCTCCACCCTAAACAGGAGGGGCGCGAAGCTCCGCGTGAACACAGAGTCTTCGCTTACCGACATGGCCCCCACGGTATCGCCATGATAAGCGCCGTGCAGCGTGATGAATGTGTCGCGCTGCGGCTGCCCTGTATTGCGCCAGTACTGCCAGGCCATCTTAAGCGCAACCTCGGCCGCGGTGGAACCATTGTCCGAATAGAAGACACGCGCGAGTCCCGCCGGCAGGATGGCCAGCAGACGTTCGGCGAGTTGAACTGCCGGCTCATGTGTGCAATTCGCAAAGACAACGTGTTCCAGCCGCCCGGCCTGCTCGGCCAAAGCCTGGTTCAATTTCGGATGCGAGTGGCCGTGAATATTCACCCACCACGAAGAGATCCCATCGAGAATGCGGCGGCCGTCTTCTAAATAAAGATAAACTCCCTCGCCGCGTGCGACCGCAAGGGGCGCAGGTCGCGTCAGCATCTGAGTGTAGGGATGCCATAGACATGCGTCGTCGCGCTCGACGAGAGTCGTTTTGTGTTGCGCGGTTGTCACTCAAAAGAACTTTGCGAGGGTATCGTCGGGATCGAGGCGCTCCTCAGTCCATTGCGCCACGCCCTCCGGGGTGACCACGTCAAAACGGGGCATCTGGCCCAGGACGCGCACGCCGCCATAGTGTTCGATCGCGCGCTGGTTGTCGGCTTCTTCTCCCGTCATGACGATACCGGCGATGCAAAGTCCGCGCGCACGGAGCGCTCCGATGGTCAACAACGTATGATTGATCGTGCCAAGCGTGGAGCGAGCCACAACGACGATGGGCACACCCAGCGCCGCTATAAGATCGAGGATGGTTTGCGAATCGTTTAGTGGGACGAGAACACCGCCGGCTCCCTCGATCACCCAGCGGCCTCCGTCCATAACACGATGCACAAGACCGCTCAGAACCTGCAGATCGATTCGCTCACCAGCCCATGCCGCAGCCAGGTGCGGCGAGACGGGATGACGGAGCCGAACTCCTTCGCGGAAGAGTTCGTCTTCGGAACAGCCGCTGAGGCGCTGTACCTCAGCCGTATCGTCGTCCTGCTCGATGCCGGTCTGGACGGGTTTCCAGTAACGAAGCGCCATTCGCCCTCGAAAACGCGACATGAGCGCGGCGGATACGACTGTTTTGCCGACGCCGGTGTCGGTTCCGGTCACGAACAATCCGCGCACCACGCCTGTGGTGGAGCAAGCTTCAGCTTGCAACCTGGGCTTCAGCCCAGGTTCACAGGCAAAAGCCTGTGCTACTATCTTGCCCAACCCACCGGACGGAGGCTGAAGCCTCCGTTGCAGGCTAAAGCCTGCTCCACCAAGCACAGTTGACAGTGTTTCCGCGAACCGGTCGAGATCACTCACCGAGAGGCTCGCATTTACTGAGATTCTGAGCCGTGCTGTTCCCGAGGGTACCGTTGGCGGACGGATGGCGCGAACGTCGAAACCCGCGGCTTGCAGAGCCTCCGCTGCCTCACACGCGCGCCTGTTTTCGCCAAGCACCAGAGGGATAATCTGTGAAAACCCAGGCACACCGATTTTCCTTCGTAGATGTTGCGCCAGAGCGAGCAGGTTTCGCCGTCTCTCCGGCTCGGCGGCGATCAAATCCAGAGCTGCAGAAATGCCGGCCGCGATGGCCGGCGGGGGCGCCGTCGAAAACATGAAGGGCCTGGCCCGCTGGATCAAATAGTCTATCGCCCACGCCGGCCCGGCCACGAATGCGCCGGCCACGCCCAGCCCCTTTCCCGCGGAATTGATCGACAGAAATATGCTTTTCTCTATTCCGTAGTGTTCAATGAGTCCCGAGCCGCGCTCTCCATAGACTCCGGCCGCGTGCGCCTCATCCACGATCAACGCGGCTCCCGACTCATTGGACACGACTGCATAGGCCCTCAGGTCCGCGATATCGCCATCCATGCTGAACAAGGACTCTGTCACGATGAATCTCTGCCCGGCGCAGGGTTCGTCGCGCACGGCCTTCAGCAATGCTCCCGTATCATTATGGGGAAAGATCACGCGCCGAGCCTTGCTGAGACGGATGCCATCGATCAGGCTGGCGTGGTTTGATGCGTCGGAAAATATGATGTCTCCCGCCTGCGGAAATGTGCTTAGCACCGCCAGATTGGCCAAATATCCACTGGAAAAATAGAGCGCGCTCTCGGCGCCTTTAAACTGCGCGAACCGCCGCTCGATATCGGTAAAGCAGTCGCGATGCCCGCGCAGGAGACGCGAACCGGTACTGCCGCAGCCATAACGTTGCAGCGCTTCCGCCACGCGCGCTCGAATCAGCGGGTGCTTGGCCAGACCTAGATAGTCGTTCGAAGCGAGATCGATGCCGCCCGGGACATGGAACGTTCTCAGCAGGCCATCGTGTTCGAGATTGAGCAATTCAGCGCGAACGCGTGCTTCAATCGGCTCAACCGTAAGCATTCACTTCAGCCTTCATGGTTTCAAGGCGCAGGCCAAGTTTATCGAACAAACGCCGATCGCGATCCGCGTGTGGATTGGAGGTGGTGAGCAGCCGGTCGCCTAAAAACACAGAATTGGCGCCGGCCATGAAACACAACGCTTGCGCTTCATCGGAAAGAGCGATCCTTCCCGCGCTGAGACGAACCCGCGCTGCGGGCATTAAAATCCGCGCGGTCGCGATCGTTCGCACCAGTTCCAGCGCATCTATAGACGGCCGGTCCCCAAGCGGCGTACCTTTCACAGCCACCAAGGCGTTCACCGGTACGCTCTCGGGATGCGGATCAAGCGCGGCCAATTGTTGCAACAGTCCGTAACGCGCCTCCCGGTCTTCACCCATGCCGATGATTCCACCGCAGCAAACGGTGATTCCAGCCTGGCGTACGCGCGCGATGGTCCGCAGACGGTCCTCGAACGCGCGCGTTGTGATGATCTCTTTGTAAAACTCCGGCGAGCTATCCAGATTATGGTTATAAGCGCTGAGGCCCGCCTTGGCCAGGGCATCTGCCTGTTCCTGAGTCAGCATCCCCAGTGTGGCGCAAGCCTCCATGCCTAACGATCGAACGCCTCGCACTATCTCCAGCACTCGATCGAATCGCGCACCCGATGGGACATCCCTCCACGCAGCGCCCACGCAGAATCTGGTGGCTCCCTGCGCCCGGGCTTGGCGTGCAGCCGAGAGCGCTTCCTCAACGCTAAGCAGCTCCTGGCTCTTTATTCCCGTTTGGTAACGTGCCGACTGTGGACAATAGGCGCAGTCCTCCGGACAGCCCCCAGTTTTGATGCTGAGCAACATGCATCCCTGAACTGTGCCTGCCGCATGGCGCTCGCGATGCAGCGTTTGAGCGCGATAGAGGAGGTCGAGAAGCGGTGAGGTGTAGATCGCTTCGATTTCCGCGCGACTCCAGTCATGGCGGAGTCCAGTGCTTCCAAGCATTGAGTCTTAATTATAGAGGCGCGTGACGAAAGTTACTGCGCCGCGCGCGTTAGCGAGAGGTTCTGGTGACCGCTCCCTGGCGGTCACGGCTCGGAACCAAGATCGGCAACCAACCGCCGACTACTGATAACTGATAACTGAGGGCTGCTTGATGGCCTCAGCGCGCGGTGGTCACTCCGGCCAAGGGCAACATCACCACCCGGTCTCGTCCCTGGTTCTTCGCCATGTACAATGCTTTGTCGCAAATGCGGATCAGATTCTCCACCTGCTGAGGCATGCCGGGATGCCAGCTCGTGCCTCCGAAACTGCACGTCGACTCGTAGCGGATCTCGTTGATCAGCATGGGTTCGCCGGCCAGCGTCACGCGCATGCGCTCGGCTTGCGTGGCGGTGCAGTGCTCGTCGCAGCCCGGCAGGACGACCAGAAACTCCTCTCCTCCATATCGCCCGATGGCGTCGTAAGACCGCATGCAAAAGAGCATGCGCCGCGAAAATTCCCGCAGGACGGCGTCGCCGGCGAAATGGCCGTAGGTGTCGTTGATGGTCTTGAAGCTGTCCAGATCCGCCAGCACCAGGCCCAGGTTGCGGCTTTCTCTGGCCGCGCGCGTCAGTTCCCTCTGCAAAATGTCCAGGATAGAAGAGCGGTTCCACAGTCGCGTCAAAAAATCCTTGGTGGCCTGCTCGCGCAGCTTTTCGCGCGCATCCACGAGCTCGCGCTGCAACTCGATAATCCGGGAGCCGGAGCGCAGCCGCACGCGCAGCTCGTTGGGTTCGAAAGGCTTGACCAGGTAATCGTCGGCGCCCGATTCCATTCCCTCGATCAGGTCTTCCTTCTGGCTTTTGGAAGTGAGTAGCAGCAGGTAGGTGTAGGCGTTTTCGGAATCGCGCGAACGGTCGCGCACGCGCTTGCAGACTTCCGGCCCGCTAAGACCCGGCATCACCCAATCGAGGATGGCGATGCGCGGGGGATTGTCGGATTGCAGCACGTCCCAGGCCTCGGCGCCATCGCAGGCCATGATCACTTCGTAGCCCAGCTTGCGCAGAGCGGCCTCCAGCAGGTGGCGGGAAACGACGCTGTCGTCGGCGATCAGAATACGCATGGAGATTCCTGGTTCAGGCGTCCGTGCTTCAACTTTAGCGTATGCTCCTGATTTGTCATATCGCTGAGAACCCTCACCGCCTTTAGCCAGGGGATTTCCGTAATCCATCCGTAGCGCGACGGCTCCCGGCCCAGAGGGCACCCCGTCGCGGCTCGGAATCGGATGTTTTGCTGCAAGGCATCCACACCGGGCCACCGAGGGCGACTCCTATTGGAATAAACTAATCGGTAGTGGCGCGCTCGCCGTTTAAACTGTCTTCCAAATGCGCCGATAGAACCGGTGGGAGCCCACATCGCTCTTCTTGTTTTGTTTTCGGCACGATAGTCCACGATTCCAGTCTCTCTTCGCTCGACGCGGCTCAAGCGCCGCTCACGCAGAGCGCTCGTCAAACCGGCCGGACTTCGGGTTCGGGACAAACGACCGGGCCGGTCGGCGGCGCGGCCTCAAGCAACGATATTCGTCTTTGCTCAAACGACGATCCTCGCGTTTGGGACTTGGTGAAAACTTTGCGTTCCATGGCGGCGGATTCTCCGGAAACGCAATCTCGCCTGGAACAGATCGCGCAGGATTACGCCCAAGGAACCTATCGCGTGGACGCGCAGGCGACGGCCGCTAAGATTATCGACGACGCCTTTGGATAAACTCGCGCACAACGGACTCCCGGCGCGGCCATTTCGCCCGAGTTTCTCATTCATTTGATGCCGCGCCCGGCGGCCTGTGCGCTCTTGCTAATCCGATCCCTTCAGCTTGGGCCAATCTTCGACCTTGACTCGCGCCACCAGGGCCGCGCCGCCTTTGCCATCGGGACCAAAGATCAGCGCTTCGCCGTCGGCGACGCCGTTGGCCTGCTGAGGAAAGGCGCGCGTGAGATTGGGCGCGTGGGTCACCAGGAGAACGTTGGTTCCGGGTTGAAATTGGGTCACCCGCTTTCGCAGCCAGACCGCTTGGGCCTCCGTGCCGCCTTGCATGTCCTGGCCGTTATCGCCCAGCTCGACTTGCGGCTTGGCCGGGCCAAACCGCGCGAATTTCACCGTCTCCAGAGCGCGATACGTAGGGCTGGAAAGCACCTCGCCGATAGGGATCTTGAGATCGCGCAGCGCCTGGCCCATGGCGGCAGCGGTGGCGCGGCCCTCTGCGTCCAGTTGGCGCTCGGGCTTGGTGTTGTCGGGATTGGCGGTCTGCTTGTCCGGAATTTCCCGGGGAGAGCTGGTGTGGCGCATTACGATCACATAGCCGCCTTGGCGCAAGGCCTTCACCAGCGCGCCGCCCTCCAGCGTCTGCGCGGGCGCGAAAGAAGCGGCCAGCAGCATCGCACCGGCTAATCGGAACATCATGAGAGTTATTCTAGCCGAAAGTGACAGGAGTCAGGAGTCAGGAGTCAGGAGTCAGGAGCCGGGAGGGGAGCGGTCACGGCGAACTGTTAGCGCGCGGCGCCCGCCGGCGCTGTCAGATACTGGTCCACCATCGATATCAAATTCGCCGGCTGAATGGGTTTCGAAATGTATGCGCTCATTCCCGCCGCCAAGCACCGCTCGCGATCGCCCGTCATGGCATGCGCGGTCATTGCGATGATCGGCAGCCCGTCCCATTTGGGGTTGCCTCGGAGAATGCGCGTGGCTTCCAATCCATCCAATACCGGCATCTGGACGTCCATGAGAACGACGTCGTAAGGCGTCTCGGCCGATTCCAGCTTGTCGATCGCTTCGCGGCCGTGATTGGCGATATCGATCCGGTAGCCTTTTTTGCGGAGAATGCCCAGCACCACTTTCTGGTTCACGGGATTGTCTTCCACCAGCAGCAGCCGGACGGTGCCTGCAACGGCCGGAATTTCGCGAGGCTCGGGCGCAGCCGGTTCCACAGCCTGCGCCTGAGCACGGTCGAACGGCAGGTTGACTACGAACCGGCTTCCCCGCCCCAGTTCACTTTCCACGTGAATTTGTCCCGAATGCATCTCCACCAGACCTCGCGTAATGGCCAAGCCAAGGCCCGTGCCGCCATATTTCCGGGTGATGCTGTAATCGGCCTGAGTGAATTTCTCGAAAATATGCGATATTTTGTCGGGATCGATGCCGATGCCGGTGTCGCGGACCTCCAGTTGCGCTTCGATTTGCGATTCCACGCGTTGGTCCCTCGCGCCGCTTTGGAGAGACTCGCGCACAACGGACTCGCCAAGCGCGGCTAAGTCCTCTGAGTTGCCCATTCGTTTGGGGCCGCGCCCGGCGGCCTGTGCGCTTTCCAACGGCCGGAAGCTCAATCGCACTTCCACCCATCCGCGATGAGTGAACTTCAACGCGTTCGACAAAAGGTTATTGATGATCTGCCGGATCCTAAGGGGATCGCCAGAAACTATAACCGCGTCGTCCGTCGCAGCGACAAAGCGGAGCTCGATGTCTTTTTCCTGGGCCTTGCCAAGATGCGTCTTCACGCACTGTGCCACCACCCCGCGTAAATCGAAAGGCATCCGCTCCAACCGCATCTTGCCTGCTTCGATCTTGGACAAATCGAGGATATCATTCAGCAGCGCGAGCAGGGAATGCGAGCACTGCTGCGCCAACTCCAGTTGTTCGCGCTGCTCGGGCGCGAGCCGGCTATCGAGCGTCAAATCCAGCATGCCGAGCAGCCCATTCATAGGCGTGCGCAGCTCGTGCGACATATTGGCCAGGAAGTCGCTCTTGGCTTGACTGGCGGCGAGCGCGGCGTTCTTGGCGAGCTCCAGTTCCGCGGTCCTTTGGCGGATGCGCTCTTCCAGGTCCTCCTGATACTCGCGTATTTTTTCGTCCGATTCCGCCAGCGCCTGAATCATGAGATTAAAGCTTTCGCCCAGCGATTCGATTTCGTCGCCGGTGCGGCTCACTTGAATGGGCTCCGGCCGGCCCTGGCGGACGGAGGTAATGCCGGCTTCCAGCAACTTCAGCGGGCGGCCCAGCACCTTGATGGTGAAGCGCGAAATCACGATGGCGATGCCGGCCACCAATCCACACAGAACCAGCCCCTTGGCAAGGCTGAAGGTGTGCTGCTGCACATCCCACCAGATCGTGGTGAGAACCACCCAGAACAGAAGAGCTCCGGTAAAAACGGAGAACTTCGAGGCCAGCGCCCGGCGTTTTCGGCGGCCAAGATAATCCAAGGGACGGTACTCCATTCTTATAGTCGGCGGAATTGCCCCAGGAGAACATCCGTCGGACCCCTTAGCCGCAAGTTTTTTTCGCAAGAGGCGGCAGTGATTCCCACGTACTGCCCGGCCACAACCGCAAAGCGACGCGCGCGATCGGCTTTCTTGTTTGCGATGAGGGGGCGCGGGGCGCTTTGCGACCTGTGAAGTCCTGGTATTCTTGTGCCAAGTGCCCTCGCGGCTCGCCACCACTCTCCTCGGCATTCCTCTTAGAACCCCCGTGCTGGCAGCCTCGGGAACCTTCGGATACGGGATCGAGTTCAGTAATTTGCTGGATCTGGAATCGATCGGCGGACTGGTTGTCAAGGGCCTCTCCCGCGAGCCGATGGAGGGTAACCCTCCACCCCGGCTATGGGAGACGCGCGGCGGCATGCTCAATTCAGTTGGCCTGCAAAACATGGGGGTGCAAGCGTTTCTGCGGGACCGCTGGCCTGCGTTGCGGCGAATCAACGTTCCGGTTTTCGCCAATATCTTCGGATATACCGTGGAAGATTATGTGGAAGTGGCGCGCGCGCTGGAGGATGCCGAGGGTTTGGCCGGCTACGAGCTGAACGTCTCCTGCCCCAACACGAAACATGGCGGCATCTATTTTTCCAGCGACCCCGTGGTGCTCTCTGAAGTGGTTTCCGAGGTGCGCGCACACTCTCGCCGGCCGCTCATGGTAAAGCTGTCGCCCAATGTCGCCGAGATCGAACCGCTGGCGCGCGCGGCCGCCGATGCGGGCGCCGATGCGATTTCCCTGGTGAATACTTTTCCCGCGCTGGCGATCGATGCGCGCGCTCGCCGTCCGCGATTGGGCGCGGGCTTCGGAGGACTGTCCGGACCCGGAATCAAGCCCATCGCGCTGCGGATGGTCTACGAAGCCGCTCAAGCGGTGAAAATCCCCGTAGTGGGGATGGGCGGAATTTCCACCGGCCTGGACGCGGCCGAGTTTCTGATCACCGGAGCCAGCGCCGTCGAAGTGGGAACGGCGAATTTCTGGGATCCGCAAGCCACCGTGCGCATCGCCCGAGAGCTGGACCAATTCTTGGCCGAGGAGAATATCGTCCACGTCTGCGAGCTAGTCGGAACACTTAGGTGGGAGTAGCAGTAGCAGCTACTGCCGACGTCGACATTCTTGCCGCGTATTGATGTGAAGCGGTGGTTAGGTCCTGAGCCGTACAAGCTCGCTGCTTTCGATTTCGAGTGCGCGTTGCAGCCGCAGCGATGCCGGTAAAACAGGGTGTTGGACACGCTTCGGGAACCCATCGTAGGTTCGACCATGGAGCGTCCTGCCAGTGATGTTCTTGCGCACGCCGCCCCACTGCTTGAAGAAGAACGGAACGCCGGCCGCATCGCATTGCTCCTGGATCGATTCGACCCATGCCTGTTTCATCGGCCGCGCACCGGGACCGCTCTCTCCGCCCACGATTACCCAGGAGATGCCTTCGAGCGGCAATAAGCCGACGTCCTCCAGCAGCGGTTCCACCGAGAGGAAGCGTACCGCGGCGGGCGTCGCTTGCAAGTCCGCAATTCTGGGGATGCCGTAGTTCCGGTCCTCTACTGAAACGCCCCACCAGATGTGGCGCTCCCTTGCTGCTTCCGCCAATGCACCGCGGAGCAGCTCGCACAGACGATCGGAACGCTTGGTCAAGACCTGGTAGGTGTGCCACCGCGCAATCCGCATGGTAGCGGCAACCCTCGCGATGAACTGCGAGGGCACGCCTTCGTGGAAGAGATCGCTCATCGAGTTGACGAAGATCATGCGCGGCTCACTCCAGCGCAGCGGTGCCGCCAACTTTTCTGGCAGCAGACGCAGATCAAAGCCCTGTTCAAAGGGATGTCCCGGCACACCGCGAAACCTCTCCGCGAACCGCTCCGCATAACAGTGCTTGCAACCTGGGCTGATCTTCGTGCAGCCACGAACCGGGTTCCATGTTGCGTCTGTCCATTCGATCTTTGAGAGCGCTGACATCGAAGTTAATACGGGAAGCTTGTTTGGTCCGTGCTGTACTTCAACACCTGGTCCCCAGAATCTATAGACCGTCTCATGACGCGAGAATATACCCTCATCCTATCTTCTTGCCGCCGGCTGAAAAACGTCGTTGATGTCTGGACATCAATTTCAAATCGAGTCGTGATGTCTTTGTGCGGACACGCTCACGCTGGAGCCCGACGTCGCCCGAAAGCTTAAAAGAAGAATGGCCTGGCGGAACCTTGAAAGACGCCGTCAATCAGGCGCTTCGCGCCGGCCTTGACATAGAGCCGGACCGGCGGCGAGTCACTTTTCGCGTCGAGCCGCACTCCTTCGGCTTCAAACCCGGCGTCGACCTCGACAAGCTCGGCCAACTGGCGGACGAGTTGGAAGCGGAGGAGTTCGCCCGTAAGCTCCGCGCGTGACTGGTGGGAGCGGACGCTCACGCGCCCTCGTCCGGTGGGGTTGCCGTAGGCGGTGATCCTCGAGTTCATCCGGATCGCAACCCACCGGAAGATCCTGGAGAATCCCCTCCGGCCCGCCGACGCCATCCGGTGGGTCCAAAGCTGGCTGGCTGTCCCAGCCGTCCAGGTCCTGACGCCGGGCGAAGCGCACGCCGACATTCTGTTCGGGTTGCTGGAGCATTTGGGCACAGCGGGAAATCTGACCACCGATGCCCACCTCGCAGCGCTGGCGATCGAGTATCAGGCGGAACTGGCGTCCACCGACACCGACTTCGCGCGTTTCCCAAACCTCCGCTGGTTTAATTAATCCTGTCGCGGCTGGCTGACCGAGCGCCGGTGGCGCGATCACCCCTATTTGGGGCCGCTCATTTTTCGAATCGCTTGCCAGTTCAGCCGATAGAATGGACGCATGCACAACGAGTTCACCGCGATCATCGAGCGGGATGGGGCCTGGTTCGTGGCGTACTGTGCGGAGGTGCCCGGCGCCAACGGCCAAGGCAGAACGCAAGAAGAATGTCTGGAGAATCTTCGCGCCGCCATTTCCCTCATTCTTGAGCACCGCCGGGAGGAGTCGCTGCGCGCGCTACCTCCTGAAGCGAAGCGCGAATCCATCGTCGTTGGATGAAGCGCGAGGCGCTGCTCCGGCATCTTCGCCGCTACGGTTGCGTTTTGCGGCGAGAGGGTAAGGAACACACGCTCTGAGAAAATCCCCAGACGGGTCACGCTGAAGCCGTTCCCCGGCATGCGGAAATCGCCAACCTTTTGGCTCGGAAGATTTGCCGGAAGCTGTCGATCCCGGACCCGCCATGATAGAATAGGGGCGCCTCATTTCTAGGTCCGCTTGCCAGTTCAGGACTACGGTGATGGGCGCCCAATGCCCGCTTCCCAGGCGTTCACGGCTTCGTCTTCCTCGGGCAGAAGTAGGATTAGTCTCACGGACAGTCTCGCACCGGTCAGTACCGCTCCCTTGCGGTCGCGGCTCTGTTTGAAGGCCCTACTTCATCCCCGGCAGCGCGAAATCCACGCCCCTTTGCTGGTTGAGCTGTTTGGAGAAGTCCACATCCACGAGGTCCAGCGAAACGCGATTACGCACACCCTGATTCGTGATGTAGTTCAGCGTATCGCCATCCACCCAATACGCCACTGCCGGGAAAATGGTGTGGTCCTTCATGGCGATAAAGAACAGCACTTGTTGAGAAGTGTCGGGCGATGCAGGCGCCTGGCTCTGGTCGGGGGGTGGGACATTGGGATACGCGCCTGGCGGATACGCGCCGGGCCCCACCGGCCCCCCATATGGATACGCGCCTGGTCCTACCGGCCCCCCCTCGGGAACGAAATTCTGATTCATCACCACCACCGGCGACGGCTGCTGGGCCGTGTAGCCGTAGTCGTTCTCGGCTCCTTGCGCCGGCGCGGGCGGCGCATCGTAGTCGTAATAGTAGCCGCCGTAAAATACCGGATACGGAACGATCGCGGCGATTCCATGATAGGGATGAGAAACGGCGGGCGGCGCGACGGCGCTCAGCGGCCGGATGGCCAGCGGCGTGACGGGCAGAGGCGGCGCGGCGCTCAGCGGGGCGATGGCCAACGGCGAGACGGTCAGCGGCGCGACGGCCAGCCGCCGAACCGCGGGAGGTCCGCCGCCGCTAGGGTAGATCAGCCTCGGAATCGCGCTGGAATTGATCGGCCGGCCACTGCCGGCGGGACGCTGCGCGATTATGGCCGAGCCGGTAAATACAAGTGCGAGTGCGAGTGGCCGCATACCGATCCCTCTGACTTAAGTTTAGACGCTCTCGGGCCGCCCTGCGTGTAGCCTTAAGTCTCGTGATACCTTATGAAACTGAGGATCCAGATGTCCAGAACCCACGCTCTTGCGGGAGTCGCCATGCTCGGCGCAGGTTTGCTTTGCGCGCAGTGGCAGTCTTATCCCACCAGCGGCGTTCCTCGAGACTCCGAGGGTAAGCCGATTCTTGACGGTCCCACTCCCCGAACAACCGACGGCCACCCTGACCTTTCGGGTATCTGGGCGTTTCGCGGACCAGGACGAGGCGGTCGTGGAGGAGCGCAGGGAGCGAACGCCGCTGGCCCGGGGACCCAGGGGGCTACCAGTGGAACGAACGCTCAGCCCGCGCCCCCACCCGAACCGCCCGCGAGCGGTCCCCCGGCGGCGACATTCGCCAATATTGGCTCGGGATTCAAGGACGGCCTGCCGCTCCAGCCCTGGGCCTTCGAATTGTTGAAGTCGCGCATGGACGAGCATAGTAAGGACAATCCCGATGCACATTGCCTTCCTCTGGGTCTCACCCAGCTTCACATGCATCCGCAGCCGCGAAAAATCATTCAGTCGCCACTGGTCACAGTGATCCTGTATGAAGCGCAAGGCGGGGTCCGGCAGATCTTCACCGACGGCCGCCTCTTGCCCGGCGACGATATCCAGCCCTGGTGGTACGGATATTCGATCGGCCACTGGGAGGGTGACACGCTGGTGGTGGAAACTTCCGGTTTCCGCGACGACGTATGGCTGGATATCAACGGCAGTCCGCTGACGGAAACGGGCAGAATGATCGAGCGGTTCCGCCGCCCCAATTACGGAACCATGGAAGTCGACGTCACGATAGACGATCCCAAGGTCTACACTAAGCCGTTCACCGTCCGGATGAATTACCGCATCATGCCCGATACGGATCTGATTGAGTTCATCTGCAACGAGAACGACCGGAGCGGCGCGCACCTGGTGGGCAAATAAAGCAGCGAAAGTAAACTTATTTCTCATCGCGCACAGCGGACTCGCGCCTGTGCGCTCACGCCGTGATGCTCAGCGCCACCAGAGCGGCAGGACCGGCGAACAGGAACGTATCGAAATAATCCAGCGCTCCCACGCCGCCGGCGCGTCCGAAGCTTGGGACGCCGCTTTTTCTCTTCACCCACGCGGAGATGAACGCGCCCGCGAGCGTGGCTATCACAATCGCGGCCCAGACCGCTGCCGCGCGAGGGAAGCCGATGCCGCCGCGGGCGAAAAGCGCGATGGCCAAAGCCGCCGCCGCCCCTCCAAGCGGGAGCAGGCGCGGGAACAGGCGCCGAAGATCCACCGCGATCATCGTGAGCCACACATACGATATGGATGCGAGCGGCAGCGCGATGGCGAAGCACAGAACTACGATGCCCAGCAGCATGAATACCGAGCAGACGCCCGTGCGGAATTCCGCGGAAGGCTGGCGGAGGGAGCCGTATAGCTCGTAGGCACATCGGCCCAGGATCGCGAGTGTCACGATCAGCTCCGCCGGACGGCCTATTTTCGGAATCAGGAGCGCGAACGCAACGCTCCCCGCCAGGATCGAAATCTTCGCAGGCGCGGCCAACGTGATAGGATAGCGAAATCCTCGTTATGATGCCTGAATCGCAAACCCCAGAATCCACGCCGCCGCCGCCGGTTCCGGAAAAGGCACCGAACGAACTCGAACGGCTTACGGGAGTGTTCTTCTCGCCGCGCAAAGTCTTCCCCGATATCGCCAGGCGGCCGCGCTGGTGGATTCCGGTGTTGATCATGGGTGTTCTCTCGACGATTTTCATCCAAGGCTACTCGCAGCGCGTGGGATGGGAGCGGTTGATACGGCAGCAGCTTGACAGAAGCTCGCAAACCGGGAATCTCTCGGCCGAGCAGCGCGAGCGAGCCATCGTGTTAGGCGCCGGCGTAGCCAAGATCGTTGGCTATGCCGCGGTGGTAGGAACGCTGTTTGCCATTTTTGTGACGGCCGTCGTGCTGTTCTTCCTGATCAACACGCTAATGGGCGCCAATATCCGCTTCGGAGGCATGATGGGTATCGTCAGCTATGCGTTTCTTCCGCTGGCTCTGGTGACCATACTTTCGATGGTGGTGATGTATCAGAAGCCTCCAGAGGATTTCGACCTCCGCAATCCGCTGGCGTTCAACGCCGGCGTGTTCGTGGCGAGCGATGCGATGTCATGGGTTAAGGCCCTGGCGGCGTCGTTCGATTTATTTTCGTTTTGGGTGATCGCGCTGCTGGCCGCCGGCATCTCTTCGGCCGCGCCGAAGATTTCGTTCGCAAAAGCCCTGTTCGCGGTGATTTTCCCGTGGGCGCTATTCGTGGCGCTGAAAACCGCTAATACGGCGGCATTCGGGTAGCCGCTCCTTTGGACTGGACTACTCCGGACGAAAGAGCATTCCCGCGGTCTTGCCGTCGGGCGTGAGAATGATTCTCCATTCCGTGGAGGCGTTCGCGAACTTGACGCTATAGATATCCGCGCCGCTCTGCGGATCGACGCTCTTGAACGTGACGGACTGCACTGCGCCGAACTGGGCGAGGGCGGCCTTGAGCTGCGGCAGTTGCTGGCGGGTGACATCGGCGAAGGCCGGCATCATCAGATCGTAATTCGGCTCCCCGGCCTGCAGTTCCTGGATCGTGCGCCGCAGGGCGGCTTCGGTGCCGGAGGCCGGCTTTTGCTCCTTGGCTCGCTTCGCGATCTCAGCATTACGCGCATCGTTGGCCTCTTGAGCGCTCTTGGCCTCCGCGTCGGTTAGGCGCTTAGCGACGGTGTCGCGACCGTTCTGGTGGAGGGTGACCTGCGTCGGCGAGCCCTGCGCGTCGACATCGAAAGTAAGTTGCGCGTCGACGGCCTTGAGGAAGAACTTGCGTTCGCTTTCCGCGAATACCTGAATCTTCGGCTGGCCGGTGAGCTGGGTGTAAAACGTCGCGCCGTCGCGCGACATGGTCATGAGGACGTTCGGGTTCAACTGGTACACGCCCACGTAGCGGTCGAAGGTTTTGGTATCGAGAGTGATCTCGGTGTGCTCAGAGGGAGGCTTGACTTGGAGCAGAGGGTAGCTCGCATCGAGCAAATGGCGGCCGATATCATCGGGCCCCTCGTTCGTGGAGATGTTCGAGAGGACCACCACGCCCACGCGACTCTTGGGATCGAAGCCCATGTAGGTGCGATAGCCGCCGGTACCGCCGTTATGCCAGATGATGGAATTCCCGTCTTTCGTCTGAACGTGCCAGGCGTACGCGATCTCCATCCCCGGCTGTCCCGTGGGGCGCCGGATCGAGATTTCGTCTGCCATCGGCTGAGCTAGCGGCGTTCTGGTGTAGCCGAGATTGGCCGCGAGGAAGGTGAGTATGTCATTCGTGGTGGAGCGGAGCGCGCCCGCACCGGCGAGCGTGGGTATGTCCCAGTTAGCCACGGGAGTTCCGGCAGCGTTATGTCCGGTCGCGAGGCGGGCCTTCATTTCAGCGGTTAGAGTGACGCGCGTGTCCTTCATTCCAAGGGGGTCGCAGATGCGGGAGCGGACGAGATCCTCGAAGCTTTTGCCCGCGCGTAGCGTGAGCACATGGCCCAGCAAGCCGACGGCCAGGTTCGAATACTCATATTGCGACCCGATGTCGCGGGTGAGCGTGTAGCCGGAGATGAAATCGTACATCTGCTGTACCGAATAATCGGCATAAGGATTTTCGGCGTCCTTGGGATTGAAATTCGTGGGCATGCGTGGGAGGCCGGAGCTTTGGGTGGAAAGATCGGCGAAAGTGATTTGCCGGGCGTTACGCTCAGGCACCTTGACAGTGGCGGGGAGATATTTCGAGATGGGATCGGTCAAGGCTACTTCTCCGCGACGGACCATATCCGTCAGCACCAGCGAGGTGAAAACCTTGGTCATGGAGCCGATCTCGAAGACGGTGCTGCCATCGAGAGGACGCTTGTCGTCCTTGGCGAGACTTCCGTACGAGACAATCCGGCGGCCGTTGGAATCGACGATTCCTACGACGATCGCGATGCCGCGATTCTCAGCCCCAACGCGGTCCGCGAGAATTTTACGAATCTCGGAGTCAGCGGGCGGCTGAGCGGTGGCAGCCGTGGCCATCACGAGGAATCCGAGGATGGCGGCGATGATTCGATCCGTGCTCATAAATCCTCCTTCGGGGTCTAGTGTGACCATTCTACGACGGAACGACCGGCCCGCAGGGCGGAGGGCGGACTTTAGTCCGCGCGGGACTTGAGTCCCGCCAGGTGGCAAGGCTGAAGCCGCCCCCCACCCCCCGCCACCAATCTGGTACTATAAATCAGGAACTTGGAAGGTGGCAAGTTAACGGTGCGTCTTTCCGCCTACATTTTCGTTTCCTCTCTCCTGGCGACAGGGCTTGTGTCTTCGGCCGTGGCGGAATCCACGAATGACGCCGACCAGGAGCTCGTCGGAAAATATCTCGACGCCGCGCGCGTGCAGCAGGAAACGCTGCGCGGCACTCGCATGGAAGTCAGCATCGACGCGAGGCTTCCCGAACTCGAAAAGCAGGGCCGGCTCAGAGCTTTCCGGTTCGTTTCGCGCCTCGGAAAGATCACTTACAAGGCCTTGGGCTTCTCCGGCGACAACACCGTGAAGAAAGAAGTGATCGTGCGGTATCTTTCGCTCGAAACCGACGACCATCCCGCCAGCGATATTTCAGTGACGCCCGCCAATTACCATTTCAAGTTCAAGACGAAGATGAATCAAGGCGACCGCCTCATCGAAGTCCTGGATCTGACTCCCAGGAAGAAGCATTGGTGGGGCGGATACAAGGTCGGCTTGTTTAAAGGCGAGCTTTGGGTGGACGCCGACACGGGAATGCCCATCCGGCTATCGGGCCAATGGGTAACAAGCCCATCGGTTTTCGTGAAGCGAGTGCAGTTTGTTCAGGAGTTCGAGATGCAGCAGAACGGCGTCTCGATCCCTTCGCACATCGAAAGCACCGTGGATACGCGGATCGCCGGCCGCGCCGAGCTTAGCATCAACTTCTCCAACTTCACGCCGGAATCCGGCGACCGAATCGAGGACGCAGAAATCGGCCAGGCCGATGAGGATTCTCCCACTCCTTAATCGCCGGTCATGAACGGAGCCCTTTCCAACTTGCGATGAGAACTCTGTTTCTGAACCCCCCATCTTTTGCAGGCTTTGACGGCGGCGCGGGGTCGCGCTGGCCCTCCACGCGCGAAATCGAATCGTATTGGTACCCGGTCTGGCTGTGCTATCCGGCCGGAATGCTGGAGGACAGCAAGGTTTTGGACGCGCCTCCGCACGGCGTTTCCATCGAACAATGCGTTGCGACAGCCAAGGATTTCGAGCTGCTGATCCTGTTCACTTCTTCGCCCGGTTTCCATGTCGACGTGAAGATCGCGGAGATGATGAAGGATTCGAATCCGAAATTGAAAGTGGCGTTCGTCGGCCCTCCCGTGACGATCGAGCCGGATAAAGTTCTGAATTCGACCAAAGCCATCGATTTCATCATCCGCCGCGAATTCGACTATCAGATCGCCGGCTATGCCAAAGGGACGCCGCTTTCCGATCTGCCCGGCGTAAGCTACCGCGAGAACGGAACGAACGTCCACAATCCCGAAGCGCCGTATGTCGAAGACCTCGACGCGCTTCCCTGGGTGACCAAGGTTTACAAACGCGATCTGGATTTCCGCAGATACAACGTTCCCTTCCTGCTGAATCCCTACATTTCCTTCTACACCGCGCGCGGATGCCCGGCCATGTGCACCTTCTGCCTGTGGCCGCAGACGCACTCCGGCCATCGCTGGCGGCTGCGCTCCACGGCCGACATCGCGGCGGAAGTGAAATATACGCTTGAGAATTTCCCTGGGTTGAAAGAGATTTTCTTCGACGACGATACCTTTAATTACCGCAAGCAGCGCACGATGGAGGTGTGCGCGGAATTGGGCAAGCTGAACTTCACCTGGTCCTGCACGTCGCGCGTCACCACGGATTACGACACCTTGAAAGCCATGAAAGACGCCGGCTGCCGGTTATTGATCGTGGGCTACGAGACCGGTGACGCGCAGATCCTGAAGAACATGAAGAAGGGCGCCACCATCGATATGGCCCGTCGCTTCACCGAAAATGCGCACAAGCTGGGCCTGGTGATTCACGGCGATTTCATCGTGGGCATGCCCGGCGAGACGCGCGAGACGCTGCGCAACACCATCGATTTCGCGAAGAATATCGACGTGGAAACCATTCAAGTTTCCATCGCCCACGCCTTCCCCGGCACGGAGTTTTACGAATACGCCAAGCAAAACAATCTGGTGCAGATCAACATGGCCGACAGCGAAGGCCATCAGTTGCCCAATGTCGTCTATCCGGGCATTTTGGATCGCGGGGAGTTGGTCGATTGGGTGGAGCGCTTCTACGGCGAATACTACTTCCGGCCCAAAGCCGCGTGGCGTATCGTTCGCAAAGCGATTTTCGACGGCGATGACCGTAAGCGGCTCTATAAGGAAGCAAAAACCTATTTGAGCTTGCGGCACAAGCGCAAGAAGTACATCGCCGACTATCGGGCCGGGCGCGTCGATCCCTCCTTGGAAAGGGCCGGCGCTGTGGCGGTGTTGGAAAAAGAGCGGGGATGATCGCCGCTCCCCCACCGGCAGCCGAGGACACGCGGTTGCGCCGGAAGACGCGTCTCTTTCTGATCCTGGTGATTTTGAGCCAGCCATTCGGCAACCTCTTGCTGACTATGGGCATGAAACACCGGGTTCTCGATTCACCCTGGGATTACCTGGACGCCATCTTCAGCCGGTACGTGGCAATGGGCATCGTTCTGCTGATAGTGTGGCTGCTCTCGCGCATGGCCCTGCTGAGTTGGGCCGATCTGAGCTACGTTTTGCCTCTCACCGCCGTCGGCTACATCGTGACGGCCTTGATCGGTCGGTTCCTCTTGCACGAAACGGTGAGCGTGTCGCGCTGGTCCGGGACATTGCTGATCGTGGCGGGGACTGCCTTGGTGGGGATGACGCCGACCCGCTCGCCCGAAGGAAAATGGCGATGAAAGCCTGGTTTCTGGTAGCCATCATCGTCGCCGCCACCGTCGCTGCCGATAGTCTGCAAAGCTTCGAAATGAAGCGCAGCGGAGAAGTGCGGTTTCGAAGCGGACGGCTGGGCCGCCTAGCGGCCGCACTGGCCGTCAATAAGGGTTTGATCATCTCCATTGTGTTCATGGCGATTTCGTTCTTCGCGTTCATGTCGCTGCTGACCCAGGCCGATCTCAGCTTCGCCGTCCCCGCCACCGCGGCGACGTTCGTACTGGAAACCGTCATCGCCCGGTTTGTATTGCGCGAGCGCGTGGACTCGCGTCGATGGCTCGGCGCGGCGCTAGTGGCCTGCGGCGTGGCTTTGCTGGCGGTGTGATCGTCCTCGCCGTCGCCGCCGTGGCGGGCGTCTTTCAGGCTATGGCCATCGTCGCCTGCTGGCGCTTCCGTAGAAGAAGTACTCCAGCTCCCGACTCCTGTCTCCTGACTTCTGACTCCTGTCTCCTGACTCCTGCTTCGGTTTTGAAGCCGGTGAGCGGCGTGGATGCCGGGCTCATTCCGGCGATTGAGTCCCATTCCAAACTTCGGGGCGATTATGAACTGCTCTGCGGTGTTCGCCCCGGCGATCCCGCCGCCGGACTGCTAGCCCAATTTCCGCGCGTTCGCCTGATCGAATGCCGCACGCAAGCCCCCAATGGCAAGGTGGGCGTGCTGATCGACCTGGCCCGCGCCGCTCGTCACGATCTCTTAATTGTCAACGACGCCGACATTCGTGTCGATCCCGACTATCTCGAGCGCGTCACCGCGCCCTTGCTCGATCCGACAGTCGGCTTGGTCACCTGCCTATATCGCGCGGAGGGTTCGACGTTCGCCGCACGGTTTGAGGCGCTCGGCATCGCCGCCGATTTCGCGCCGTCGGCCCTGGTTGGCTGGCTCTTGGGACTGGAAGAATTCGCCGGCGGATCTACGCTCGCTTTTCGCCGCGCGGACCTGGAACGGTTTGGCGGATTCCAATCCATTGCCGATTATCTCGCGGACGATTACCAATTGGGGTTGCGCCTGCGCCGGTTGGGATTGAAATGCGTCCTGAGCGACTCGATTGTTTCCACGCATCTCGGCGGCGGCTGGGGCGATGTCTGGACGCACCAGCTTCGCTGGGCGCGCACGATTCGCGTCTCGAACCCCGCGGGGTATTTCACCCTGCCCGTGACTTTCGCGACGCCGTGGGCGCTGATCGCCGCAATTACCGGTCACTGGGCCGCCGCTGCGCTTCTCGCGGCGCTGCGTCTGATCATGGCGTTTGCCGCCGCATGGGTGGTTCTCCGCAGCCGCGACGGACTGCGCCTCTGGCCGCTGGTCCCGCTGCGCGATCTGTACGCTGCCGCAGTCTGGTGCGCGGGCCTCGTCGGCAGAACGGTCGTTTGGCGCGGCCAGCGCCTGAAACTCAATGGCCAGGGTCGCATCCAGGGGAGCCGTCTTCTTATCTAGCAAGACTCTATCTACTGCTTGCTCGCAACCTGCGCCGCCTTTGGCTCCGGCTGCGGTGCCCGGCGCATCTTAAATTGGTCGCTGTTGACCACCGCCTCGACAATGGCTGAAAACTTATAATCGTTGGCGGCCGCGTCGCGGACGATCTTGCGGACGGTCGGCATGTCGTAGTATTCGCGCTCGCGGCCCATCGCATACGTCAGAAGGTTTTCGGTAAAAGTCTGCACGAATTGCTCGGGATTGCGCAGCAGCGCCTTGCGAAGATCGTCGGGTCCGTTGATCTTCGTGCCGTCGGGCAACTCGCCGGCGGAATCGATGACGGTTCCGGCAAAGCGGTCCTTGTCCCGCCACATTCCGGTTGCGTCGAAGTTTTCGAGCGCGAAGCCGAGCGGGTCCATTACCGCGTGGCACGCCGAGCAAGACGGGTTCGCGCGGTGCTTCGCCATCATCTGCCGCACGGTCAGCGCCTTCGTCGTGCCGATGTCTTTTTCATCAAGCGTCGGGACGCCCTTCGGCGGGTTGGCCGGCGGCACGCCCTCCAGATACGTCAGGATGAACGATCCCCGCAGCACTGGTGACGTCCGGTTGGGATACGCGGCAGCCATCAGGACGGCGCCCTTGCCCAGTAAGCCCCAACGCACCGAATCTTTCAGCTCCACCCGGCGGAACTCGTCGCCTTTTACGTCGTTGATGCCATATTGCAACGCCAGCCGCTCATTCAAATAGGTATGGCTTGCGCGCAACAAATCCACGACGCTGCGGTCTTCACGAAAGATGCTGTCGGCATACAGCGTAAGCTCGGTGCGGAAATCCTGACGCGGGTCCATGCGGCCGGAGGCGTAGGGGAACACCTCCGTATTCGGCACGACGTCGTCCAGCTTTGACATGTTGAGCCACTGGGATACGAAATTGCTCGCCAAACTCTTTGATCGCCGGTCCGCCAGCATGCGGTGGATCTGCTTATCGAGCGTCGCCGGATCGCTAAGCCTGTTCTTGCTTGCCAGATCGAGCAGTTCATCGTCGGGAATCGAGTTCCACAGGAAGAAAGAAAGTTTTGAAGCCAGTTCCAGATCCGTGATCGCGTATTTGTCGCCGGGCTTCAGCCCTGCCGGGACGCGCTCGCCGCGATACAGGAAGAACGGGCTCGCCAGCATTCCCGTGATGCCCTCGCGAATGCCACCCTCAAATCCGCCTTGTTTCACGCCATCGCCGTAGTACTGCATGAGCTCCGCCGCATCCTCCTTCGTCACGGGACGTCGATAAGCCCGCTTCGCCAGCGTCGCGAAAATCTGCTTTGCGCATGCTTCGGGAGTTTTGTTTTTGTCTGTTTCCGGATTGCAAACGAAAATCCGCTCGCGGCTGGGCGTGGCGCTGAGGCCTGTCACATCGAAGGGGCCCAGAAGCTGGAACGAGTTCACGCGGTACGACCGGTCCTGCCCGCCGCCGGGCGCATGGGTTTGCAACTCATCATCGGATTGGGCGAAGCTTTGGCGCCGGAACGTGACGCCGATTTTGTGCGGCCCAGCCCTAGCTTCGAACTTGATGTTCTTCAGGCGGGCATTGACCCGATCAAACGCGCCGTTCTGCACCTGATCGAAAAGCTTCGTGTCTTCTTCGCCGCCGAGCACCGTCTGATAGACGATTTTGTCGTCGAGGGTCACTACCAGCGGATTTTCGTATTCCAAGCCGCTGCCCCAGAGACCATTGGCTATGTCGGCGATGTTGATATGGTATTCGCCGTCGGCGGGAAGGCCCACTTTCGCGAGAATGCCGCCGCGCGTGCCGAGAGGCAAGCCAGGAACATGCGTGAGCTGATTGCCGGGACCTGCGCGAAACGTCCAGCCCTGTGCGCGAGAGTCCCGATTGCCGAGCGCCTCCACGGCAACGTTGTGCGCGGCGTGGACGTATTGCTCAATGAAGGACGGCGAAACCTGGAGGGCCGACGCAATATTGTCGAAGCCCTGCGCGATGTCGTCCGGGGGCAGTACATCGGCGGCGTTGACTTCCACCAGGAGCAGATCGCGGACGGAGTTTTGATACTCCATGCGATTCAACCGATGCAGCACAACTTGATCCGTGATGTGCGCCTGGTTGGGAAGCTTGTCGAGCGAATCTTCGAGCCATGCAACGAGCGAGTCGACCGCCTTGCCGTCCGGCTGCTTAGCGCCCGGAGGGGGCATGACGCGGCCGCGCAGCTTGCGCACCGCCTTCTCGAAAAGTTCGGGATCCTTAGCGACGCTGGCGGCCGTAATGCCTTCGAAGCTGACGCCGCCGGTCTTGAGTTTGTCGCTGTGACAGGTGGAGCAGTATTGCTTGACGAGCGCCAGATGCGCGTCGTCTGCATCCTGCGCTTGGCTCGGACGCGAGGCGGTAAAGACGCCGGTCAAGCCGATGAAGGCGCTAATCACGACGATCGAGGGAATCGAGTTCTTAATGTGTCGCATCGTTTTCGTCAGCCCTCCAGCCTCCGGCGTGCCGGCAAATTGCAGCCTTCAGGGCTTTGGCGGCGCATTCGCCTCATCCTACGGTACTTATATCAAATTCGTCTTGGCCGGTCAACGCTGGGCTGCCCGGGCTGGAGCGATCGACCGGAACAGACTACCGGACACCGTGCCCGACGCCTGCGTCCATTCGTCAACTCGTTTCTTTACCCAACTGGGGTACAGGGACGGTGCGAATATGTCCGCCTTTGCCCACGAGGTCGACAATGGCCCAGTGGCCCTCCCGCTGCTGGACATCTTCCAATTTCAGATGAACGAGTTCGGACCGGCAGAGCCACATCCCAACAGCGCAGCCAGTATCGCGCGGTTCCGCTTTCCGCGCAGAGTCGCAACCGAGGGGGGCTCCACCAGCGCTCTGCCCTGTTCTGCGGTGAGCCAGTTTCCAAGGCGGACTCCTAACTGCTTCGCGCCCTTGACTCGTTTTATTCCAGCCGCCAGTTCCGGGCTTAACAACTCGGCATCAGAAGCCTCATACGCCAATCGCCGCACTGCCGCCAGACGTTGATTAATCGCGGACGAGGCGAGGTGGAGCTGTTCCAACTGCATGCGGTAGCGCGTTACAACCACTCGGTTGAGGGCCAGCCGGGGTTCAGAGCAATACCAATGAACGAAGTTTTGGATCGCGAACTCGTACGAGCGCCGCGATTCCGGCGACGGCAGACTATTCAGTACGGCAGATTTTGCATGTTCCAGGTCCGGCAAGCGCAACACGGATTTTTCGGGATTGACGACGGGATTTCTTCATGTGTGCGGGCTCCATACCCGTAACTGATTAACGGCCACAGGGCTCGCCCGGAGCATGCCACCGGATTTCGAGGTGTAGAAAGGCTGAAAGATCCCGCCGATCTTGTCGGGGTCTTCGCCAGGTCCGGAGTCTTCCACCGTTACCTCTAACCAGTCCTGCTCAATGTTTCGGATGGCAATCACCAGTTGCCGGGCCCGGCCACTTACACCTACGAAATCATTCCGTCGTTGGTATAATTTTCTCGCGTGGATGGTTTTGGGGGGAAGTTCGAGTGGGATGCGACGAAGGCAGACGCGAATGTAGCGAAGCACAAAATCAGCTTTGAATCCGCCGCTAAAGTATTCGACGATCCGAATATCGTCCTGATGAAGGACCGGATCGACGAGACAGGGGAGCAGCGCTGGAACGCGATCGGCAATGTCGATGGTGTCGTGCTGTTGCTCGTTACGCACGTGTATCGAGGGGGAGACAATGACGAAGAGATCATCCAAATCATCTCAGCCAGGCGAGCAGATTCGCGTGAACGCGGATTCTATCTTCAAGGCGCCGCTGAGTGAAGAACAGAAGACTGTGCTCAAGGACTTCGCGGCAAAGCAAGCGGCAGGGGACGACTCCGGAATTGACTATTCGGATATTCCGCCGCTCACAGACGATCAGATGGCGACTGGGGTGCGTGGATGGCGTCATTTCCGTCGCCCGGTATTGCTTGAGCAAGGTGTCCTGGAAACACTGACCGAAATTGCAGCCCGGAAAGGAATGGACCTGGACACGCTGGTGAATGACATCCTCAAGCGAGAGATTGCGATCGCCGAGGTGCTCCGGTGACTGGGCTGACGGTGACGCAGGCTGCTGAGCGGCGACCTCCGGCCGGAATATCCGGCGGATGATCCAGGCCGGACAACTCCGGGCCACCGCGGTCAATTCGCGTCTGTACCTCATCGAGGAGCGCGAGTTGGAGAGGGCCAAGTCCCGGCCGGGGCCGGGCCGGCCGCGGCGGTCAAAGAGAACCCCCGCCGCAATGGCCTCAACGGACTCGGCGCGACGCAGGTCGATCTGACGCTGCGGAGGCAGTTTGGCGCCGGCGGCCAGACCGGCGGAATCTGCTGTATCAGATCGGCGGCCCCCGCTCGGTGCAGCTCGCGCTACAGCTCACGTTCTTAGGGGCGCGCATTCGGCGTTGGCGCTCGCACCGGCTGGATCCCGGATCGTTGGCCATCCGGCAGTTGGACTTTGCCTGCACTCTCCGCCTGCTTCCAGGATTGCTCCCGATATGTCCCCTTCCATTCGCGGTCGCTTCGAGCAGTTTCGGGGCGGCGGTTTGGACGTGACCGGCGCTTCACGGGAGATATCGGAGGGTTCGACGTTCGCCGCGCGATTTGAGGCACTCGGCATCGCCGCGGATTTCGCGCCGTCGGCGCTGGTGGGCTAGCTGTTGGGACTGGAAGAATTCGCCGGCGGATCGACGCTCGCTTTTCGCCGCGCGGATCTGGAACGGATTGGCGGATTCCAATCCATTGCCGATTATCTCGCCGACGATTACCAATTGGGGTTGCGCCTGCGCCGGCTGGGATTGAAATGCGTCCTCAGCGACTCGATTGTTTCCGCGCATCTCGGCGGCGGCTGGGGCGACGTCTGGACGCACCAGCTTCGCTGGGCGCGCACGATTCGCGTCTCGAACCCCGCGGGATATTTCACCCTGCCCGTGACCTTCGCAACGCCGTGGGCGCTGGTCGCCGCAATTACGGGCCACTGGGCCGCCGCTTCGCTGCTAGCGGCGCTGCGTCTGATCATGGCGTTCGCCGCCGCATGGCTGGTTCTCCGCAGCCGCGACGGGCTGCGCCTCTGGCCGCTGGTCCCGCTGCGCGATCTGTACGCTGCCGCGGTCTGGTGCGCGGGCCTCGCCGGCAGAACGGTGGTCTGGCGCGGCCAGCGCCTAAAACTCGATCGCCAGGGTCGCATCCGGGGGGAATCTAGCCGGCTCTAGCCCAGCCCGCGACCCGCAAGGAAGGATACTTGAAATCTTGAGGATAGGAGCTTTCAGCTTTCAGCGATCAGTTTCTGAGCGGTGCGGTCAGCATTCGTTTCAGCTCGATCGCGCGCTATGACAGTTCCGCGTGATCCCTGGGCTTGATCATCCTTCAGATCCTTGGCCAGCAACAGGTGGTACTCCAATTCGCTCGCCGGATCCCATCGCAATGGAGCAGGAGCGCGCGATCGCTGAAGGGTTCCGGGTTCTCAAACCCGGAGGCAGGATGGTGGTCGCAGATATCCGTGCCACGGCGCTCTATGCGGACGCCTCGAGGCCACTCGACGCGCCGGACGTAAAGCGCCAACGGTTGGGTTGGAGACTCTGGTGGGGCAATCCAGTCGCGGCCACACCTCTTCTCACGGCTTCAAAATCCCGCGTCCGACTTTTGCAAGCGTCCGGAGCTATTTGCTGGCATATTACTGCCGGGAGACAAGCTTCGCTATTTCGGCGGGCTAACCGTGGCGGAAACGGTCGAGGTGATGCAGATCCCCGAAAGGACGGTGATGCGCGATCGGGATTTCGCCGAGGCTAGGCTGGCGCAGGAATACCGCCGCCATGCTTCTCTACTGCAGCATACTAGGCTTCGGCCGCCGCTTCCATCGCCGAAAGCGCCGCTTTACGGTCCAATCGCTGCGCATCGAATTGGCCCGAAAAATCCAGGATGCAATCCAGACACGCCCGTCGGCAGCGCTGATGGTGCTCGTCCGTTCCCACTAGGATCTCCCGCGCCCGCTCCAGCCAAGCTCCCCGCAATTCCATGAGCTCCAGACAATGACCCGCTCCGCCCGGCGTTGCATCGTACATAAAAATGCTCAGATCGCCGGCCAGTCCAGCCCTGGTATCCACCTCTAGCTCGCGACTGTCGAGCTCAAGAAGTTGAGCCCCGGCTAACGCAAGCGCCCGCCCCAGGGAATACAGCGCCCTATCGTCGTGGCTGCCCGGCCAATTCAGAACAAGCACGTCCGTGGTTTCCTTCGCCGCCCAAATGCGATGCCTTAATACAGGCTGTTGATCCTTCCTCCAACAGCGCGATCTGGCGGTCGAGGAGAAGACGGAGGGATGATCCGCAAAGTCTTTCGGCAAGGGTCCGTGCCCTTTGTCCGTCGCGGCTCTCTCCTCGCTCATCGCAAAACCGCACCGCGTACAAACGGCAAAGCCGTCTCCTTTGTCGCTCCATGCAGCCCCTCCCGCGTTCCAGTACAGGAGTTCGGCATCGCCCGCTTCGTAATACGAGACTTTCAAGCCCGGAACGCCCGCGTAATTCGCCTCCTCCTTCGCTGGTTTTTTCGTAGCAAGGTTGCTCACAGGCTTGACGTTCACCATTCCTACCCGATCCAACCGGCTCCCCGGCGGCTTGGGCGGCTCCCAGGCAGCTGTCGTATATCCGAACCTGGGAAACATCAACATCATTCCCGGCTTTGCCGGCGGTCCCCCGCATTCAGTGCACGGCGCGTTCGCGGTCGCCGCCAAATAATCGTGTTCGCTGACGCAGCGCAACTTCCACTGATCCAATCCGAGAGCCTCGTCCTTATTCGTCTCCGTCCAGTGTTTCAAGATCCCTTTCGATTCGAGCACCTTTCCGCCAACCAGCACTTCCGCGCCCGGAACGTATTCGCTGAGCGCTAGCAAGGATTGGCGTTCCAGTCGGTACATCTCAGATGGCCTGGATTTGTCCGTTCGCCCCTCCTTTGGTTCTCTGACTGACAATCGCTGTAAATGAATAGGAAATCCGTAGCGCGGCAGGAAGCCCGCATCGGAAAACCACTCGATGACTTTGATATCGCACATCGCGCGGATCTGGTATCTGATGGAATTGGCCTTGGCCCGCTCACCGGGCAATGCGTCCGGCCTCGGCCCAGGCGGAATCTCTAGCCAGGCGTCGCGGAGGTATCCATAATCCTTCTGCCAGGTGTCCACAGCGCTCCGAAAGACCTCCTCAGCCCCCTCTATGAACGTAGGCCACCTTTGCTCGAAGCGAAGGATTTCGTCAAGCGGCGTGCCGCTTACAATCGGCTTACATCGCCGCCGGAAGTCGGCGCCAAGTCCGCGCAAAAAGCCGATGAACTCATCCCTGTAGCCGCCCTTCCCGGGAACCCACTCCGGCTTTCGATCACCGTTCCATTTGTCCGGCGCGTTCGCCGCGCAAAAAGTTCCCATGCTGTAATACGCGTCCATCGCGCCAGTGCTCCCGCCCTGTCTCGGAGCGAAGAAATCCGCGAACATAACCGCCTGGAGATGGCGACGCGCAAACCGCTCCCGCTGCATGAATACGACCTGTTTCCGAAAGGGCCGTTGTAGGAACGTGTCGAATCTCTGAAAAACCTCCCGATCAAACGGCCTGTTCCGGGCGAATGTGACGGCGATTGATGAACCATCGGACCGCCGTCCGGCCCGACCGGCCCGCTGCATGTGGTTGGCCCGTCCCGGCGGAACGTTCCCAAGCACCACTCCATTCAGTCCCCCGATATCGATGCCCAGCTCCATCGTCGTTGTCGAAGAGAGGATATTTCGTCCTCCCTCTTTGAACAACTCCTGCCGCCGTTTGTTTTCTTCCGGGCTGAGTTGCGCCGAGTGCTCCTCAGCCCATAATCCCATCGCGAAAATCGGCGATTCGCGAAACTCGCTTCGGGCGCGTCCCCATCGCCGATCACCGTCAGCGTCCTCACCAGACACCTCATATAGATTTCCCTTGCATCCCCGCAGGGGCGCCCAACCCAGGACGCTTCGTGGCCACAGCTTCCCCGAATCGGGGCAGCGAAACAGCTTCGCCGGCCGCCTGAGCCGTAATTGGTCGAACAGGATCTGGATCGCTTGGTTCTGCACTCCCCGGCCCACTTCGTGGTCTGGTTTTGATCTGAGCCATCTCAGTCGCCCGCGCTCGGCTGCATCGTACAATTGACTGAACGCCGCCTCTAGCGCCTGAGCGGCAAATCCGGCGGGACAGCCCGCCCTCAGCAGAACCATATGCTCGAACCAGATGCGCCGCTGCATCTGATCCGGCCGGCGAGGGTCGTCGCGCTTTCCGACGAACGCGCGGGCGGCCCAACCGCCGGTCCGCCTCGTTGCCCACTGTCCGTGCAGGAACGGCGATTCGCCGTCCCACTCGCGCCCCTTCGTCGTCTCCGACCAATCCACCGCCCGGTCCGCCCGCAACGTATCAAGCAGCGCTGCCAGAAAATCGGGCCAAGCGCTCGCCAGCGCCTCGGTCGCCAGCCCCGGCAAGCGCCCTGCAATTTCGGCCGGAATCGGCATGCCATCCAGCCCCGGAAAAACCAACTCCAATACTCCGGCCGCCTCTAATGACGTGCCGGTCCGGAGCGGGTTGTCGGTTTCACTCGCAATCAAAGCCTCGGAGCGGGCCGCGACGCCCCTCCGATTCTCCTCCCAATCCCTCTGCCACCATTCGCTCCCATGCTTCTCCGCCAGTTCCCGATCCAGTATCTCGGCAATCTTGGAATTGCGCGACAACTCCCGTGCAAACTCAACAACTGGTAGCCCGGTAGCCGCATACGAGAGCTGCTCCTTCAGCCTCGCAATTCGCCGCTCCGCTTCCTCCCGATCTCTTCGCGGCAGGGAAACATCTGCAGCGTCGTCTCCATACCTTTCAATCTGGCGCGAAATATAGTCGGCTGAAGGGGGCTGTGCCTCTGCGAGCGTCGAAGCGATGGCCGCCCGAACCACCTGCACCTCGTGTTGTCTCGTGAGCAGCGGACCCAACCGAGCCGCCTCTCTACGCGAATCGCTGAAACACAGCAGCCTCCGTCCGGAGGCCGGTTTCCATCCCCGCGTATTATTCGCGTAAACCGGCATCCCGAACAAAGCGGTCTCTGCTACCACGCTTAGAGCCAGCCGCTCCGCCCCCCGGAGAGGTTGGATCTTCAAATCCCATTCGTCGTCCTCGTTATCGCCTGGCGTCCAATTCGCCTCGCAATAGGGGCATTGCTGCTTCTCGCATTCATTCGGATGGTTGCATTGCGCGCCGTGCTCCGGGCAGGGCGCTCGGAACAATTTGGTTCCAGACGGCTGACAGTAGGACCCCGTTGCGGCGTCGATCATGATCGCCCCCAGCTTCTTCTCTCCCGGCTGGGTGACCAAGTAGTATCGACGTTTCGCCGTGTCCGTGAGCTGGCCCGATTCCACCTCCCCGCTCTCCCGGTTTTCATAAGCAGCGACGGCCCACTGGCCGCAGTCCTTACACCGGCAGACCGGCAACGTCACGGAGGCGCAATAGATACACCTGTCGTTGGGCGCTTGAATGCATCCCAGCCCTTCGGCGCGCGGGCTCTGCCCGGCGCAGTCTGGATTCAAACAAACCACCAATCCCTCCGGCGCCCGAACCAGCAGGTGCAGCCGGTGCGGAATTAAGGGAGCCGCCTCCGGGCTGGACCGCGCCGCGGAGGTCAACCTTAGCAGCAGAATCGTGGCCCTTCGCGCATCCTCGGTGGCGTTGCCCCACAGCTCTTCGGCCAACTGGCCTAGCGACCAAACGTCCCCTTTATGAATCAAGTGCGCGAGCCGCCTGACAATTGGGACGCACTCCAGGGAGTGTTTTAGAAACCGCGCCAGCACGCCATCGCACTTCGCTCGCGCGGAAGCGATAGTCTCATCATGGACGATGCCGCCGATCGCCGCGGCTGCCGGCTCCAGAGCCACGAGATCGGCGGGCGCGAACCCTCCCTCGGCATCGAGCGTGACAATCTCCAAGTCCGAGTACCTCGCAAGCGTCTCCGCGACTGGCTCCGGCACCCGCTTCAGTTCCGCCGATTCAAACTCGAGCGGCGCTGGGCTCCCCTCAATCACCTCCACAGCCTCACGTGGCAGGGAGAAGATCTCCGCTGCAAAATTTTGCCGCTCTTCAGGGCTCCCACCCAGGGTTGCCGACGTGGCTATCTGCCTCATCCTCGCCGCCGCAACTCCGCAGCGCTCTCTCACCCTTCTCAGGAGCAGCGTAATCTCCGCCGCCAACGCTCCCGTGTAGAGATGTGCCTCATCCAGCACGATGTATCTCAGGCCAAGCCCGAAAAAAACGCGATCTTGCAGCCGGCACAGCATGTACTCGAGCATCGAATAGTTCGTAATTACGATATCCGGTACATCGTTGCGCGCGGCCTCGCGACTCGCCCTTCGGCAGGGTTTCCACGGGTACCCGCGCCGCTCAGCCTCCCGCTTAGCCTCCCGCTCGGTCTCGGGTGTTTCACTCGTGAAATGAAAAAGGCTTATCCGCTCCTGTTGCTCCAGCAGCGCGTACAGCCGCGTCACTTGATCTGTCACGAGCGCGTTCATGGGATACAAAATGAGGCAGCGCATCCCGTCTCCCGGTGAACGGCGCTCGTTCCAAAGCCCCGAAAGGATCGGGAGCAAGAACGCCTCCGTCTTGCCGGCGCCCGTTCCAGCGGAGATCACTAGTGACCGTTTCGCGCCACTTCCATCCGCCGCGAGAGCGCGCACTGCCTGCGCCTGATGCGTGAATAACAGCCGGTTGCTAGGGAACCTTGCCTCGGGACGCAAGGCGTCCAGGTGGTCCGCCAGCCCCAACGGAAACAAGCCCTCCGCCGAGAGAGACTTGAGCGAGTCCTTCGAGCGCTCGCTCGGAAACGCTCGCTGCACCCACAGCTCGCTGACCAATCCTCCACGGTCACCAGGCCCTCCCCAAATCCCCTCCGCCGCCTTCGACAAACTCCCGTCGCGAAGGTAGTTCTCCGAAACGGCAAGATCCGTGAGCCGCTGGCGCATCAACTCGGAAAGCTGCAACGCGTCCATCTGGCTCATCGCCCCATCCCTCCGCTCCGCAGCCGAAGCAGCAGCGCCGCGGTCAGGTACCTTCGACCTATTTGCCGCTCACCCGCTCGCCTCAGATCGTTGATATTCAGCGGAAGCGGGCCAAGATCATCCAAATAACCAGCCATGCCGACCACCGCCTCGACTAGGGTCCTTTGCTCCACGCCGACGAGCTCCGCGACCTGCCTCCCCAGCGCGCCCACGGATGAGCGTTCAAGTGATGCAGCGACCACCTCTTCGATCGCGCGCCGATAGGCCCATGCCATCGGAACCCGCAACGACAGCTTTGCGAGATTGTACGCCAGCGGCGGACACGCCTCGGCCAGCCGAATCAGCACCGATCTGGCGCGCTCCGTTGGATCGTGCAAGCCGCCACCGCTTCGCGGAAACGCCTTCGCTATTTCCCACATCCGCCGCGCCTCGCGCTCCACGTGTGTCCAAAGAAAGGCCCTGATCACCCCATCCAGCCCTTCTTCCGCGACACGGTGAACCAGCCCCGCCGGAAGAAACCCGTCGCCGAGCCACCCCCGAACAAACTCGGCCGGCGCCCGCAAAACCGAGGATTGAATTTCGCCTCTATGGCGCTCATCCAAAATCGGGAACTTCAGCCAGCGCAGCAGGGCGAACCTCTTCGCCGACGGCTGCCGGAGCAGCGCCGGTTTTATCGAACTTGCATCCCAATACGCGCCGAGAGGCGCACCCTCATAGGTCACGGCTGCCGCAGCTACGTGACCTGGATTCGGAAATCGCCAAACAAAGCCATCGTTCTCGGCCTTGACCTCCGCCGGCGCAATATTTCGAGGTTGGGCGTCGATATCACCCCACGCGAGCACGGCATAGCGTCCGTTCGGCTGGAGGGGCGTTCTAAGGAGCAGCCTTAAGGAGAGCGAGCTCGGAAGGGGGAAATCTATGCAACCCCGATCCACCACGCTGTCCGCAAGCGCGATCTCCGCGCCATCATCTCCCCGCACCCCCAACGGAGCACCCCATCCACGCAATTCTCTGAAGTCCAGGATTGGAGATCTGAGTTTGCAAACGGAACGAGGCCCTTCGTACACCTCCCCGCTGCATCCCTGGATCAACACACGCGCCTTTCCTGCCCCGCCAGCGCGATTGAGCGGAAATCCGCGTCTCGGCGATTCCCAGCGTGGCGCTTCGTCACCTTCCGACGCCAGGACCGCGACTCCACGAACATTCAGCGCAACCTTCGCGGGAACTGTCCGGCTGAAGGCCTCTCCCCTCAATCGAATCCGAGTCCGCTCCTCCCCCATCGCCAACTCCAGCGAAATGCGGACGGGGGACTCAGTTCGCCACCTCGCGCCCTCCCGAAGCAGCCTCCGTGTCCCCGCATGAATGACCAATTCCGCGCTCGTAACGTCTTCAGGCACACCCGTCACCAGAAGATTCGCCGCCGCGCCTGTCTCCAAAACGTCGCCGGGCGAAGCTTCCAACCCCAAATTAAACGACCGCCGCGGTGGCCCCTCTCTAACCTGCGGCTGCCAGTACATCTCACCGCCGCACAGGACGCGTGTGTCGGCGCTCAGCGGAGGCGCCAGCCGGAAAATCGAGCGGTCCCTCGACCGCCAAACCTGCGCCCCCGGAACCTCAATATCTGGATCACACAGAAATGCGTATCCCCGGCGGACATCTATTCGTTCACCGGGCACTAGCCGCCCATTCGCAATGTCGAAAATCAGCAGCGGCTCGTTGAGGCCGAGCTCGGAGCCAAGATCGACCTCGCGAACGGTCGCATCGCCGCTGCTTATCGAAAGGAGTTGCGGACGCCAGTTCGTGCGCGCACCCTGTTTCTGGCAAGGAACCAACCGCCCGCTCCACTGCCCGTTCTCCTGCCTGATCCAACGGCCAACGACTTGACGATCCACGGCGATGGTCGCGAAATCATAACCCTCCAGAGCATCACGGGCGCGGGCCTCATCAAAGGAAAGCATCAGCGCGGGGCTCCCGCCGTCCCAAACCAACATCGGCTCGCAAAGTGCGCCAACGGACCGTTCATCACCCCGCTCGCCATCCTCGCCACGGGATCGCGCCTTCGCCGCCTCCAGCAGATCTGCAATCCACGTGGGGCGGACCCACGCGGAGCGTTGCAGAATGGAAGTCGCATTTTGCTTCGAGATTCGGCTCCGGCGATAATCCCCCAGCGCCCTCCACAGCTCTTGAAATTCGGCCGACTGGAGCCCGCCGATATCCGGCTCGGTCCCGAGTAGGATCCTCACTGCCATGGGCTGGCCCGCTCCGTTCAGCCATTCCGGCAGATGCTCCGTCGCTCCTCTGTGAGTGAATCCGATTTGAAGTTTAAGCGTGTCAAAATACTCCTGCAGCCCCTCCCGCTCGATTAGGTTTCGTAATCCCAGCCGCCTCGCGCCGGCGGCAATTGCAAGCTTGCATTGCTCGGTGGGATGCCCATTTGCGAACAGAGCCGAGAATACCGAGGCGTTCCGCCTGAAGACCGTGCTAATCGCCGGCCACACCGAATCTTCACTGCAGCGTTCACGGCATATTTCGGCCGCGTAAATCAGAAACGGTACCCCGAACATTTCGCGGCCTGAGGCCGTGGCGTTTTCCCCAGGAATTCGCTCTTGCCACGTGCGCTCACACCACTCGCGCGGATTGCCAAAGCGATCAGCAAAGGGCTCGACGAGCCAATTCCCAAGGAATTCGGTCTCAGCTTCACTGATCCCGGCTTCCGCTACAGATCGGGGCTCGGGCAGTCCCTGAAATTTGACGAAAAAATGCCAAAACACATGCTCTAACCCGAAGTTCCACGGCCTGCTGAGGCTAAATTGAAGACACTGCTGGCACTTAGCCGGAAACGGCCCGGAGGCTACTGACTACGAGGCGCCAAGCCGACGCGGATGCCGAGCAGGGAGAAGGCGCGCTGCTGGAGGGGC
>DATDGT010000162.1:0-2825 GCA_036521975.1 Bryobacteraceae bacterium | reverse complement strand
GGGACATCGAATCCAACTTGTAAGCTGATCGCTAGCTGACCGCTGAATGCTGACTGCTGACAGCTTGCCCGCCACGCCGCTCGCGCTCACGACGGCAATTCTGAGGGACCAATTCTCAGATCTTGTGGGCTAGTATCTAATTGAATCGTTGCTCTCGCGCTGGGATGGGGTCGTACCTGGTTCCCACTTGCGATCCCTTCCAAATTATAAGCGGCAGACTGTATGGGATAATCGAGCTTTCGCTATTCTTAGCGCGAGGTAGAACGATGATCATAGATGCCCACGCCCACGTCACGGCGCCGGACAGTCTGTATGTTTATAAAGCTGGGATCCTGGCACATCGCGGCGCTCACGGGCGCGGCAGCACGGGCGCCACCGACGAGGATATTGTGGCGGCTCTCAACAAGCCCGTTTTCGGAGGGTCGTCGCACCTGCAGCAACTGAAGGAAGCCGGCACGGACATGCAAATGATCTCGCCGCGCCCCTACCAGATGATGCATCGCGAGAGCAATAAGCTGGTGACGTGGTACATGGAGGAGACCAACGACATCATAGCCCGGCAGTGCGCGCTTTATCCCAATACATTTCGCGGCGTTTGCGGATTGCCGCAAGGCCCCGGAATCAGCCCTAAGAACTGCATCCCCGAGCTGGAGCGCTGCGTGAAACAGCACGGATTCGTCGGCTGCCTGATCAATCCCGATCCCGGCGAGTGCAGCGGCGTGGAAACCCCTCCGCTGGGCGATCGCTATTGGTATCCACTGTACGAAAAATTGGTGGAGCTGGACATTCCCGGACACATCCATTCAGCGGGCTGCTGCTCGGAGCGGCTTACCTACTCTCTGCACTTCATCAACGAAGAAAGCATCGCCGTGGTGTCGCTGGTCAGCTCCAACGTGTTTAAGGATTTCCCCACGTTGAAGATCATGGTTTCTCACGGAGGCGGCGCGATTCCGTATCAGTACGCCCGCTTCGAAGCCGGCTTCTTGCGGCGCGGCGCTGCGGAGCGCTTCCAGGACCGCATGCGCAATCTTTGGTACGATGCCGTTCTCTATTCGAAAGACGCGCTGGAATTGTTGTTCAAGACCGTCGGCGCCGACCGCTGCCTGTTCGGCACCGAACGCCCTGGAGTGGGCACGGTGAAGGATCCGCGCGCCGGACGCTGGCTCGACGAGACCCGCGGCGTCATCGAAGGGATCGATTTCCTGAGCGCCGCCGATAAGAAGATGATCTTCGAGGACAATGCGAAGAAGCTTTTCAAGCTGAATGTCGGCGAGGCCAAGGGCGTCAGTTCGTAGATTGCGGCTGCATGGCTCTATGCGAGGGCGCCCGGCCCGAACGGTGCTTTCCGAGCCACTGAAGACGCTTGCAGGGCGGGCTTCAGCCCGCGCGAGGCTTCAGCCTCGCTCCCCCAGCGGGACTCAAGTCCCGCGCGGACTAAAGTCCGCCTTCCACAAGCGTCTTCAACCGACTGCCCCATGGCCCTTCAGCCCCGCCCGTGAGGGCGGGGTCAGGCGGTTGCATGTAACCGGAACGCTGATCCCTGCCCTGACGGACGGGGCTGACTCGCGGCGTCTTCAACCGAGCTACTCTACCGCATGATCGTCGGCTCGGGAATCGATGTTTGCGAAGTGGACCGCATTCAAACGGCGATCCAGTCCAGCTATGGCCGCCGCTTAGTGGAGCGCGTCTTTACGCAGCTTGAAATCGCCTACGCCGAAAGCAAAGCGAACAAATTCGAACGCTACGCCGCTCGCTTCGCCGCGAAAGAAGCGGGGATGAAGGCGCTCGGCACAGGTTGGCGCGAAGGCTTGGGCTGGCGCGACCTGGAAGTAGCGAACCTTCCCTCCGGCCGCCCGACTCTGCGGCTGAGCGGCAAAGCTGCGGAAATCGCGGAGCAGCTCGGCGTCCGCCAGATCTCGCTCTCGCTCACGCACACCGCGGCTCAGGCCGTAGCGGTAGTCATCTTAGAAAAGTAGCGGTCATCTTGTTAGAAAAGTGCTTGGAAAAGTAGTCGTCATTCTGGAAAAAAGCGCACAGGCCGCCGGGCGCGGCGTCAAACGAATGAGAAACTCGGAGGAGTGGGCCGCGCCCGGCGAGTCCGTTGTGCGCGAGTTTCTCCAAATTAGATGCGCATTCTGATTTCCGCGGGCGAAGCTTCGGGCGATCTTTACGCCGCGCGGCTGGTAGAGGCAATTGGCTCGCGCCATCCGGAAGCCGAGTTCTTCGGGTGCGCAGGTCCGCGCATGCAGGCGGCGGGAGTACGAGCGATTGTAGATGCACGGTCGCTGAACGTGGTTGGGCTGGTTGAGGTGCTTGCGCATCTGCCGCGCATTTGGCGCGAATTCCGCAAGCTCACGCGCGCGATTCAGGCAGAGCGGCCCGATCTGGCCGTACTAGTGGATTCGCCCGATTTTCATCTCCGGCTGGCCAAGCGGCTGGCTCGAGCCAAGGTTCCCGTGGTCTATTTGATCGCACCGCAAGCATGGGCGTGGCGGCCGTGGCGCGCGCGGGCGATGCGGCGCGATATCGCGCGTCTTCTCTGCATCTTCCCCTTCGAGCGCGAGTTTTTCGAGAGCCGCGGCGTCCCCACCACGTACATCGGCCATCCTTTGGCTTCGATGATCAAGCCTTCGGACGAGATTGGGTTCGTTCCGTCAAAACCCGTCGTTCCGTCAAAACCCGTCATTCCGACAAAACCCTTCTTGGCTCTGCTGCCGGGGAGCCGGCCCGGCGAGGCCTCGCGGCACCTGCCGGTGTTGCTGGAAGCCACCGCGCTGATACTGAAAAATCATGAGCTTACACCGGTGCTCGCGCTGCCTCCCGGG
>DATDGT010000161.1:0-26723 GCA_036521975.1 Bryobacteraceae bacterium | reverse complement strand
CACCAGGACTGCCACATTGTAAATTCCGCCGCGTGCCTTATACGAGTGCTCCTGGCAAAGCTGGTTGATTGTGGTAGCGGACGCAACGGTGCCCAGAATCCGCTGGAATAGAGTGAGGTCGAGAGACGTGGGGGAGGTCATGCATAAAACATAAACTATTAATTATGTTGTATTTGCCGAATCCCAAAAACTAAAGCGCATTGCGCTCTGAGCCCGCAGCAGCAACGGAACAACAATCAGGGCGGCGATTGCGGTAAATGTCCGGTGCATATCCAATCTCCTTTACGAGAACGGAACCGTCACCGATTCTACCTCAAACCTTTCGGCTTCGGTCGAGTCGAACCACTATAGCCTGCGTTTCAGCCTGGGCGGCGGCCCTTTCCTCCGTCCGTGCGCCCGACAGCGAGCCGGCCAACCCATAGTATGATCCGACCATTCTGGCGAAGCAGCACGAGAAACAGCAGCAGAAGAAGGAAGCCAAAATTCGCCGGCAAGCGCTGGATCTCGGCTATAGACTGGTCCCGCTCCAGGGTGGTGTGAACTAATCGGTGGGGGAAGTTCTATAGGAGGACGCAAAGAAATTCTTAGCGAGCTCTGCGTCTTTGCGTGACTGTCGCCCGGCCGTCGTCAAAACTCCAGACGGTTCCTGATCGCCTCGACTTTGGCGCCGTCGAACCCTGGCACTTTTTTCAGATCCTCGGCCGAATGGAACGCGCCTTTTTGCTCGCGATATTGGACGATGGCTTCGGACTGGGTGGAGGAGATCTCCAGCGCGGCTTCGATCTCTTTCGCCGGCGCCGTGTTCACGTTGACGTGCTTGGGGAAGTTTTTCGCCAAGTAGACAGCGATTTGATCGCGTTCGTCTTGAGTGACATCCGGGCATTCCTGGAGCATCTCCAGAATTTTGGCTTGCCATTCGGCTTTCGTCGCTTGTTTTGCGATGATGCGGGCGGGGTCGTGACAAGCCGTGCAGACGGCCTCGACTAAATCCTTGCCGGGCCCATCGGGCAGGCCCTGCCCAAGCGCCGTGAAGCCCACGAGAGCAAAAGCAAATCTTACGACCACAGCTTTTCGATCAGATGACCGCCGGTCATCGTGGGCCGCTCCATGCGGCCGTTCCGCAAATAAGTGGTCTTCAGGTGATCTAGACCGAGCAGGTATAGGATCGATGCGTGAACATCGTGGACATGGTGCGGCTCCTCAATCGCGCGCAGACCGATTTCGTCGGTCGAACCGATGGTCTGCCCGCCCTTGACTCCACCGCCCGCCATCCACATGGTGAATCCCCACGGATTGTGGTCGCGGCCATATTGCTCCGGCGACTGCCCGGCCGTGACCTGCGCGAAAGGAGTGCGGCCGAATTCGCCTCCCCACACCACCAGCGTGTCCTTCAACATGCCGCGAGCCTTCAAATCGGCCAGTAGTCCCGCGACGGGTTTATCGGAAGACTTGCACCATTTGGTGTGATTCTTCTCGACATTTTGATGCGCGTCCCAACCCGAACCGGAGCCGCTATAAACCTCGACGAACCGCACGCCGCGTTCCACCAGCCGGCGCGCCATCAGGCAATTCGCGCCATACACCGCGGTCTCGGGATCGTCTATGCCGTAGAGTTTCTTGGTGGCTTCACTCTCCTTGCTTAGATCGATGGCTTCCGGCGCGGCGGACTGCATTTGATACGCCAGTTCGTAAGAACGAGTCCGGGCGTCGAGCTCGGTGTCGTCTTCCTTGTCGCGGCCGTAGAGCCCATTCAGCGCGCTCAAGAAATCCAGCTTGCTGCGCTGCTGCGCGTCGCGTTCACCCGCGGGCGGCTTTAAATTCAGAATGGGCGTGTCGCCCTGCCGGAACAAAGTTCCCTGAAACGTCGCAGGCAGGAAGCCGGAGCCGTAATTCTGCACTCCGCCGAGGATCTCCTTATCGTCCTGCATTACGATGAACGTCGGCAGATTGCGCTTCGCGCTGCCCAATCCATAAGTCACCCACGCGCCCATCGACGGGCGGCCGGCCAAAATATCGCCCGTGTTCATCTGGCAAACGCCGCCCACGTGATTCACCGCGTCGGAAGTGACCGAGCGAAGGACGGCGAGATCGTCGACGTGCTCGGCGATATTCGGGAGCCAATCGGAAACCCAGAGGCCGCTTTGTCCATATTGTTTGAATTGGCGGCGCGAGGGGAACAGTCCGTCGCTAGGTTTCGCGCCTTGAGCGGTGAGGAGCTGCTCCGGGTGGAACGACGCCGGCACGGGCTGCAATGCGAGCTTGTCGAGCAGAGGCTTGGGATCGAACAAATCCACCTGGCTTGGGCCGCCCTCCATGAAGCACCAGATCACGGATTTGGCGCGGGGAGGAACGTGCGGCGGCTTCGGCGCTAAAGGATCGACCGCCGCGGCGCGCGCGTCCTCGTCCGCCAGTGCGGCTAGAGCGATCGCGGCCAAGCCGCTGCCGGCGCGAGTAAAGAAGTCGCGGCGGGTTGTTACGTTCCAGTGATGCTGTAGCTTGTTCAACATGTCGGCCATAGGTAGCCTCCTACTTTTGTGCGCTCCCTTGCGGTTGCGGCTCTGCTTTCATGTGCTTTACGTCCGTCTCGTTCTCATTGCAGATATATTCGTGGATCTCTTCGCCGAGGTCGAGGTCCCAGGTGCTGCGGATCTTCCAGGGCTTGGTGAAGGTCTCGGGATCGTCGACGGTGACTTCCCTTTGGATGTGCGCCAATTCCGGACGGCGCCATCGTTCGATGGCGTGCAGTTTTTCTGTATAGGGATAAAGCCCAATCCAACTGCGGCCATTGAACGCGGCGGTATCCACGACCAGCGTGTCGCCCTCCCATTTCGCGATCGAGTGACCGAGCCAAGCCGGAAACCAAGCCTTGGAATGGTCCGTTTGATCGAGGAAGACCTGGCGAAAATTGGGAGGTTGGCCCTCCCACATCATGACGATGACCTTGGGTGTCTGAACGATTTTGTAACCCAAAGGGGCGATTAGCAGCGGGTCGGCGGGCAAGCAGGAATTGGAAGGGCCGTCGATGCCGCCATTGGCCTCTCGCTGCTTGACCACGGCATCCGCCCAAGGCAGCAGGCTGGGCGTTTCCATGTCCCCGCCGGTGAGCGACTGCCAAACCCCGGAAAGATCCGGCTTGCCCTCGGCCGTGCGCGGAGCAGGCTTGCCTGATGGCGCCCATTTGCTGCGGTTGAAACCGAAAAAATCGTCCCCCGGCGTGCCCAGGTTTCCGGTCGGCGACAATTCCAGCCGTAAGTCCAGGCGCACCGTTTGCCCTGGTTTCACGGCGATGTTCTTTTTTTCCAGCTTGGCGAAGGTGAAGCCCATTTCGGGGATGGTGAGGTCGTAGGCGCCGGGGAGCAATTTCGAGAATGTGTAGAAGCCCCGGTCAGAGCCGCGGATTTCAGACACTTCGCCCGAAGCGGAGCTTTTCAGCCGGACCGTCACGTGCTCCACCCCCCGCCCATCGGGATCGGTGATGGTTCCGGTGATGGTCCCCCCGTTCTGGGCAGACGCGGCGGCGCGAAACAGAAAAGCGCCACAGATGGACACAGATAAACGTAGATTGGGAAGGCTTTTTTTATCCGTGTTCATCTGTGTTTATCCGCGGCTAATTCAAATACAGGAACTCGTTCGAGTTCAGAAGCATCTGACTCAAATCCACCATCGCGGCCGCGCGAGCCGGGTCGATTCCGGCGGGCAAATTATCCGGCAATGGGGGTTTCGACTTCGCATCCGCCAGGCGCTGAGCCATAATGGGCATCTGGCGCGCGATAAAATCGGCGGCGAGCTTTTGTTCCTGCGCCGTGGCCGCACGGCCATATGCCAAACGGAACGCCCGATCCACCTGCGCCTCCGGCGTCAATCCGCTGTCGTTCAAAACGCGTCCGGCGAACGCTCGCGCCCAATCGAGGACCAATTCGTTATTCATCAGATCCAGCGATTGCGTCGGCGTCACCGTGGGCTTGCGGAAATCGCAGCTTTCGAAAGTATTCGCCGAATCGAATTCCTGCAGCATGGGATATCGCAGGTTGCGGCGGACGAAAATATAAACGCTGCGGCGATCGTTTTGCGACGGATCTTTTTCCGACTTCCATCCCCCCGCGGCGGCGGTTGCGGAAAGCTCGCTGATGGTTCCCGGAGGAACCGGGGGGAAGACCCCTGGGCCGCCCATCTTGGTATTCAAAAGCCCGCTCACCTCAAGCATGGAATCGCGAATGGCTTCCGCTTCCAGGCGCTTCCGAGGCCAGCGCCACAGCAGCTTGTCATCCGGATCTTTCTCCGCAGCGGTTGCCACAGAATCCGCCGATTGCCGGTACGTGTTCGAAAGCAGAATCAGCCGGTGGATTTTCTTCACACTCCAACCGTTATCCACGAAGTACGACGCGAGGTAATCGAGCAGTTCGGGATGCGTGGGCTTCGCGCCCATGCGTCCGAAATCTCCGGGCGTCGCGACGATGCCGTGGCCGAAATGATAGTGCCAGATACGGTTCACCATCACCCGCGCGGGCAAGGGATTCTTCGGATCGGTGAGCCAAGCGGCGAGAGCGCTGCGGCGTCCGGTAGAGTTCAAACCGGCTGGTGGGGTGATTTTGGCGTCGGCCGGATCGAGAATCGATAAGAAGCCTAGCTGCACTTCATCGCCCTTCAGGTCCGGATTCCCACCGCGAAGAATATACATCGGCGGAGCCGTGGCGCTCACATCCACCATGAACTGACCCTGGTCCAATGCCGGAGGACGCAAGGAATCGAATTCCGCAAGCTGTTTCTTCAGCTCGGTATAGCGCTTCGCGGCATCGCCTTTCAACGTGCGGAGAGTTCGCGCATCCGGTTCTTCGTCGAAGGCGACGCGCGACTCGGCGGTCCTATACATCACCGCTTCCCAAGGCGTCCGGTCGTCAGGCTTCTTGAAAATGGCGGTCTTTACCGATTCTTCGAAAGTATTCGAGCCGTTCTTGGCTTTGGCCGCCCGCAGCGGCTCCAGAATCGTCGCCATTTCCGCGCGGATATCCTTAGTCTTTTCCTCCCAAGCGGCCTTTTGTTCCTCGTATTTCCGCCGCTGTTCGGGATCCTTTATCGGCAGCGGACCATCGCCCGCTACCGTATTGGCGAAGAAAGCTAGCAAGCGGTAGTAATCCTTTTGTAGGATCGGATCGAATTTGTGATCGTGGCAGCGCGCGCAGCCGTAGGTCAACCCCATGAACGCCGCTCCCGTAATCGCCGTCATGTCGTCCAGCGTTTCCTGGCGGCGCGTGATCAAGCCGGCGGCGTTGGTTTCGTCGATCCAGTTGCGGTTGTAGCCCATGGCGATCACCGCGTTGCGGTCTCCGGGATACAATTCGTCGCCCGCGATTTGTTCCTTGACGAAGCGATCATACGGCTTGTCGTCGTTAAAAGCCTGGATGACGTAATCGCGATAGCGCCACATATTGGGCCGCGTTTCATCCGCCTTAAAGCCATTGCTATCGGCGTAGCGCACCACATCCAGCCAATGGCGCGCCCAGCGCTCCCCATAAGCGGGCGAGGCAAGCAGCCGGTCGACCACTTTCTCCCATGCGTTAGGCGAATTGTCGTTCAAGAACTGCTGGATCTCTTCCGGCGTGGGCTGCAGGCCGGTCATATCGACGGTGGCGCGTCGCAGCAGCGTGAGCTTATCGGCAGGCGGGTTCGGTTGGAGATTTTCGGCCTCCAATTTCGCCAGAACAAAAGCGTCGACCGGCGTTTTCACCCACTTCGAGTTCTTCACCGCGGGCAGCGCGGGCTTCGAGACCGGCTGCAGCGACCAGAATTTTTTCTGCGCGTCGGTGAACTGGTGGGGCTCGGCGGAATAAAGGGCCAGAGTGGCCGCTCCTATCGCGAGTGCGAGGAATACAGGGCGCATCACGACCTCCTTGGGTCTCCTGTACAACTGGCGGAATTATATCACGTCCCCGCGCGGCTGCGCCGGTTCTTTCGGTGCTGCGGCATCCCGCACCGTGATCGTGGCCAAGCTCGATCGGCCCACGCACTGCGAGCGCCACGTTTTCGGCGCGCACGAGCAATAAAATTTACGCTCACTCCCTGGTTAATGCCGGAAAATCGCATTTAATCCTCCTTTCCATTCCGTTGTTGACGCTCGTCTGGTCAGCTTGGCGCTGGGAGAATATCCGGCCGCTCGCCACACTATAGAAATAACGTAATACTTCCGAAAAATATTTAGGAGCATCGTCTCACATGCTGGCTGCCGCGATGTGGCTTAAGCGGACGACATTAGTTATTTCGCTGCTCATAGTGACGGGGTGCGCCCGGGTTCAGGTGGACGTGCGGCCGCCGGTCTTGCGGGCCCGCCATCTGGAGGCGGCGCCCACGCTCGCGCAACAACAGTTCACGAAAAAGAACTGTGGCGATTATGGAGCACCGCTCAAGGACCGCACACAGAACTTCGGTCCGACTACAATCATCTATCGCGAAGGATACGTTCTCGAACACAGCGCGACCGACAAGATTCCGCTGTGGGTCTGCGAGGGCTTCGACCGCGAGCAGTGGGATCCTCCGAATTCCAACCGCAAGGACGTATTCCAGCCGGATCCGAATTTGGCTAAGGGCCAGCGAGCGGAACTGGCGGACTACAAGGGTAGTAAGCTCGACCGCGGCCACCAGGCTCCCGCGGGGGATTTCAAAGATCAGGAACTGAAGGACGAAAGCTTTTATCTGTCCAATATGGCGCCGCAAAGTCCGCCACTGAACCAGCAGTTCTGGCGGCTGCTGGAAAACCAGGTGAGAAACTGGGCGCGGGATGACTCCCCTATCTATGTCTTCACCGGTGGCTTCTTCTACGACCCAAAGGAGGACAACCCGGCTACGGCGACCGGGCAAATCCAGTATCGGCGGATCGGCGCCGACCACGTGGCAGTTCCGACGCACTTCTAATAAGATCGTTTTCGGGACGAACGAGAGGGACCAATGGCAGGCAGTCGGGTTCGTGGTGGAGAACCGCCCGTACGACAAGAAAACCAAGTTTGAGGACACGATTCAAAGCATTTCCTGGATCGAAGAGCACACGGGGCTCACCTTCATGCCGGATCTCGATGACGCCCTGGCTGCGAGTTTGAAGCGCAATAAGGGAAACATGTTCTAGAGAGCGTACAGGCCGCTGGGCCGCGCCCGGCGAGTCCGTTGTGCGCGACTTTCTATAAAAAACATGTCCGTCAAAAATCTGGCGCGGGTATACGGGAAGCTGCGCGGCGGGCTGCAAATCATGAACGTGGAACTGCAGGAACCGGGAACGCTCGGCATGATCGTTGTCTCCGGAGGGGCGCCCTACCTCATCAGCGCGAAACACGTGCTTGCAGGGAAGCGGCCGGGGATGGGGGACTCTATCCGGCAGCCGGCCGGGACCGCGGACATCGCGATAGTCGAGCGTGTTAGCCAGACGCTCGATTGCGCAGCCGCGCGGCTGAACGCGGACCAGCAATTTGCGCTCGAGATCCTGCAGATCGGCAAACCGGCAGCGCCTGCCGACCCGGTGGAGGGAATGCGCGTGATCAAAGCCGGAGCGGCCACCGGTGTTACCGAGGGAAAGGTGGCCCGGGTAGATGGCACCGAGGTCGTGATCAAGCCCTTAAGGGATTTTCCTCTGGAGTACCAACTCAGCGATACGGGCGATTCCGGCGCAGTGTGGGTGGAGATGGAGGGGCGGGCGCCGGTCGCTCTGCACTACTCGGCACAGAGCGGCGGTGAGAGCGTGGCATATGGAATCCCGATTCCGACCGTACTCAAGGAGCTGAAACTTTTATGAAAGCTCGACTTCTGCCGTTGATGATCACAATTTGGGTGGCGCCATTTGTCCAGGGGTGGGGACCCACCGGCCACAGGGTAGTCGCGGAGATCGCGCAGCGGCACCTGACACCGGTGGCGCGGGAGCGCACGGCGAAACTGCTACACGAGTACTCGCTGGCCGAGGTGGCCAACTGGGCAGACGAATTGCGGTCGGAGCCGCGTTACGACAAATACAAACGGCTGCATTTCGCAACTGTCCCGGACGGAGTTTAAAGCTATCGCCATTCGACCAAGGATCCATGCGGGGACCTCGTCGCTGCGATCGACGCGCTCACCGTGTTTCTGAAAACCGGAACGCGCGAGGATCTTTTTGCTGTGAAGGCGTTCACGGATAAGAGTGACGGACCGCAAAAGGGCGCGTGCAACCTCCAGGAGACGGAGCCGATTACGCCGGAGACCGCCCTCCGGTTCCTGGTGCATTTTGTGGGCGACCTCCATCAACCGCTGCACATCGGCGGCACGGATAGAGGGGGCAACGCAGTGACCGTCAACTGGATGAACCGGTGGCATACGAACCTGCATTCCATCTGGGACGACGAGATGGTGGATTTCGAACGGCTTAGCTATCAGGAATTCGCACGGTTTCTCGACCACGCGAGCGATGCCGAGGTTGCCCGCTGGCAAAGCGGCGACAGCACCGCCTGGGCCGACGAATGTATCGCCATGAGGAAGGAACTTTACGTCTTCCCGGACGGACCGAAGACGATCTCGTATGGTTACGTCAGCGCGCAGCGCGTCCGCATGCGGGAACAATTGCTCAAAGGCGGTCTACGCCTGGCAGGCCTGATCAACGGAATTTTCCGGTAAAATCCGCTTGTCTTTTCTATTTTAATTAGGCACTTTATATGATATTATATGCGCATTCTGGAATTAAAAGCGAATATAATTTATAACTTCGAGGATTTCCTATGACAGAGATATTGGGAGGGGAATATTCTAATACCAAGGTCTCGGCGGGGCTACTGCCGGGCGACATTCAGCAGCTTACGGCTTATGAGATGGAGATGCTGTGGCGCTTGTTCCAGGAGATCGGCCGCACCAGGAGCGACTCCTTGAATATCCGGAGTGAGTGGTTGGAGTTCGTCGAAGCCAAGACCAGCGTGGCGCCAAGCTATACGGGCGAATACTCTAATGCCGTTTCCTGCGCGGCCGAACTGCTGCGGATGTATGGCGACCCGGAAGGCTACCGCAGGCTGCTGCTGGATCACGGGATGGCGCCGGATGCGTCTCCCCTGACGCGCATCGCACATTGTAAGACTTACGTCGTAAATGAGTTTATTCGCGTGCAAGTGGCCAAAGAGGGGTTCAAGTCCTGGAAAGGCAGCAACTACAAGGGATACATCGGGGGATCCCTGTATAACCGCAAGCCGCGCGCGCGTGTGGCGGAGCCGCTGATCCGAATCGCGGAGGCGGAGGGCGAATGAAGCGTCGAGAGTTCGAGGTTGTGTTTATCGGCTCGGGCGTGGCGGCTTCGACGGTGGCGAAGACCATCCTGGAGAACAATCGCCTGGCTTCGATCCTGATTCTGGACGCGGGCCCTAAGGTGGCGGCGCGAGACCGGCGCTCGTGGTGGGATTATCTGGTGCTGGACCGGCGGCCGTACGACTACTGCTACGACCAAAAGGGGGAGAACAAGTCAGCCGGGAAGACGGAATGGAGTTTCGATGACGGGCGGGTCTCGATGTACGGCGGGTCGACTGTGCATTGGGGTGGGTGGTGCCGGCGCTTCAAGCCGGAGGACTTCGAGGTGTATTCGCGAACAGGTACGAGAGCGGACTGGCCGATCTGCTACGACACGCTCGAACCATATTACTGTCGCGCCGAGGAATACTTGTCGGTTTGCGGCGACGACAGCGAAGATTGGGTCAAACGGTCGATGCCCTACCCTCGGCCGCCATTCCCATGGACCGCGCCGGACGGCGAGATGATCGCCGCATTCGAGAAGCTGGGGATCAAGCCCGGCAAATTGCCGATCGCCCGGTATCGCAAGTGCATGACGACGGGCACGTGCAAGTACTGTCCTTTCGGGGCGCGTTTCTCGGGGCAGATCGCGCTCGACGAGTTGCTGGCGGACGGCCGCCACACGAACTTGGAGGTGCTCCACAACACACCGGCGGCCAGGCTCAAGGGATCTTCGAAACGGCGTATGGAGTGTGTGGAATATCTAGATGCCCGTACCGGCGAGCGGTGTGAGGCCTATGCCACGACGATCGTGGCGTGCGCAGGGTCGTACGAAACACCGAAGCTGCTGCAGTCCTCGACCAGCCGGTTTTGGGAGAACGGCATCGGCAACGATCACGATCTGGTGGGGCGTTTCATCAGTTCGCATCCGTTCCTGATCGTGACGGGAGAACGCGGCGACAACGCGGAGGAATGGTTCCAGGAGTTCGACTTTCCCACCCTGATGTCGCGCACCTATGATACGCCGGAGTTACAGGCGGACGGCGGCAAGATCTTCCTGTTCAAGGACCGCACGCAGCCGAACGTGGACATCGCTGCGCTGATGATCCAGGGGAAAAGCCGCCCGGAAGTGGACAAACCGGTACGCGCGAAGCGCACGCAGGAGATCCAAGCCTTCCTGGACGATCGCGGGCGGTTTGAGAATCGGGTCTCGGCGCTGCCGGCCCCGAACCGATTCGGGCTGCCACAAACGCAGATCGATTTCACGCGTCCGCCCGAATTCCAGAATCTCATCGCCAAGCGGTTGGACCTGATGGAAAAGATCATTCTGGCGATGGACTACAAAGTGACCCGGAAAGCCGTCCGCACGCAGTCCGGACACCACATGACCTCCACGTGCCGGATGGGGAAGCGGCCGGAAGACGGCGTGGTGGACGAGAATCTTCGGGTACACGGGACTGACAATTTGTTCGTGTGTTCGAACGCCGTATTTCCCACCGGCTCGGCGGTGAATCCGACGTTGACTCTGACGGCTATGTCGATGCGGCTCGGCGACTACCTGAATGCGGAGGTTGCCTAATCTATGTACGCCGCGATTCCGGAACTACTTTCGTATGAACCTGCCAGCCGGTGCACGCTGGAATGGCTCAAAAAGGCGCTGCAGTCCGCAATCACGCTGGAGTTTGCGACGCTGCCACCGTACTTGACGGCTTTATGGTCCATCAAAGACGAAATGCATCCAGCAGCAGTTTCCATCCGGGAAGCGGTGCAGGAAGAGATGCAGCACATGGCTTTCGCCTGCAACATGCTGACCGCGATCGGAGGAACGCCGCAGATTGCCGGACGCGTGCCGCAATATCCGGCCAAGGGCCTGCCGGGCGACGTCATGCCGGACCTGGTGGTGGACATCGACGGTCTCTCGCAGGCATCGCTGAAGACCTTCCTGGCGATCGAACAGCCGGAGATCGACATCATCACAGGCGCGAAGCCGGCGTCGGCAGAGCCCGGGAAGTTCGCGACCATCGGCGAGTTTTACGATGCGATCGCTGAGGCGTTCAAGGAGACCAACCCTCCTCTGTCCTTGAAGGGGCAGGTGATCGGTCCGCGCACGGGGTGGGCTATCGATAGCATGCACGCAGTTCTGCGGGCGATCGACACCATCAAGGAACAGGGCGAAGGATCGTCGGGAACGCCGGTGGACTACGACCCCGCGGACTGGTGCCACTATTACCGTTTCGCCGAGGTTGCGGAAGGACGCAAGATCGTGCAATTACCGGGCGAGCCGAAGAGGTGGGCTTATGGTAGCGAGAAGCTCCCATTTCCGGAAGTCTGGCCTGTGGCCAAGCTGCCGAAAGGCGGGTACGATCGCGATCGCGTGACCGGCGCGGTGCTGCATCTGATGGACCGCTTCGATGCGACTTTCACCCGGATGGTGGACGATATCCAGGCGACTTGGACCGGAGGCGACCAGGCAGCGCTCTGGCGCGCCATCCAGGAGATGTTTGATCTCCAGGAGATCGGACTGGCCCTCATGAAGACGCCCCGCTGCGACGGAAAAGGCAATTATGTGCCGCGCTGGCGCTATCTCGGCGCTGAGTTGTAGCCAGGAGCGCGAGTGCGGCGGAGAAAAATATGACACCTCAGAAGCAGATGAAGGACTGGCGCGTCGCGCAGACGGTGGAGCTCGGAGCGCCCGCCAAGGAGGTCTGGGATCTGATCGGCGGGTTCTACACGATTCACCTGTGGCATCCGGACATTCAAAAGAGCGAGGTGCCCGCAGACCAGACCGAGACGGGCCCGCTCCGCCGCGTATTGACATTTCCAGGGCAGCCGACGACCACCGAAGAGCTCATCATGATGGACAACGAAGGGTTCCATTACGCCTATCGCTGGCACGCCGGAGACTGGGGCGAGAGAGTGCAAAAATACGCGGCATCGTTGCGAGTCTTCGAAATCGAGGATGGCAAACGGTGCATTGTGCAGTGGGCCTCCACCTTCTATTACTTCGAGGATGCGCTGCACGAGTTCTATTGGAACGGCTTCCGAGCGCTACAGCAGCGCTTCCCGGTACCCGCGAAATGAGCCAGAAGTCGAAAAGCCCCGGAAGTCGAAAGCGAGACACGCATGGGTAGCATGATTGAGATCAACGACACGTTGCAGTTGACGACGGAACAGGGTTTCCCCGCGGATATTCTGGACCTTGCCCGGCACCGGAAGAATCCAGTGACCCTGGAAGAGATCGGGAACCGGGTCTTCAGCTTCCAAAACAAGCCGAATGCGCGGATGTTTCAGCTCGATCCGGTGCGCGTGTACTACGTGCACAATATCGGGGGGAAGTGGCTGTTCTGGGGTCACGTGTTTATTCAATCCCTCTCGATTACCAAGGACCAGAAAGGCAACTGGATCACGGGCGGCACTTACAAGATCGTCGAAATATACCCGCCGGACTACCAGGAAATTTTTTCGAAGCGGGAATCACCGCCGGGAGCCGGTTATTTCGACGGCTCGATCAAGTAATATCGCGGAACCTGACTGGCTAACCTCTCCTCCTTGGATGACCGGACCGGTTCCCCGCGTCAACGGCAAGCCCGATCTTTCGGGCATTTGGCAGGTGGAAGCAGAGCTTCCAGGTCCGGGCCTGTATGGCCTGGGCGAATCGGCGGATTCGAAATATTTCCGTGATATTCTCGCGGATTTCAAGCCGGGCGAAGAGCCGCTCCAACTGGCCGCGAGGGACATCCTCCGCCAGCACTCCGAGGCGGGCGCGTTCAACCCCACTCTGAACTGTCTGCCCGACGGCGAGCCCCATGCCGATCCGCTGCAGAGCGGCCGGGCGGGGAAGTGACGGGAAGCGAAGGAGAAATAAGAAGAAATAATAGGTTGACGGACCCCATCCAACAGGTGGATACTTTGAGGGGAGGCTTTTGTGACCCGCTCTCGTCTTGCTTCGCTTTCGCTGCTGCTGCTGGGGTTGCCGCTTCTGATTCCGGTCTCCGGGCAATCGGTGGTCTCCACCCATTCCGGCGTAGTCTACTTTTTCGAAGGCTCGGTTTTCATCGGCGACCAGCCTTTGGCGCAAAAGTTCGGCAAATTCCCGGATATCGGCGAAGGCGGCGAGTTGCGGACTGAAAAGGGCCGCGCCGAAGTGCTGCTCACCCCGGGTGTTTTTCTGCGGGTGGGGGAAAACAGTTCCATTAAGATGGTCTCCACCAAATTGTCCGACACGCGCGTGGAGCTGATGAGCGGGTCTGCCATTCTCGAGTCCGCTGAACCGAACGCCGCCGACAACGTCTCCCTGATCTACAAGAACTGGGATGTGAGACTGGCACAAGAGGGTGTGCTGCGCATCGATGCCGACCCAGGGCAAGTGAACGTGTATAAGGGCGAAGCTGAAGTGCACACGGGTGGCCCCGGCGCCAGCGCCGGGACTGCGGGAGACGATGCGCGAGTCACGGTGACGAGCGGACAGAATCTGCCGCTGGCCTCGGTACTGGTGCCCCAAGACACGACGGTCGCCTCCAACGACCCATTCAAGGCGTGGGCGATGAGCCGCAGCCAGGACATCTCTTCCGATAACGCCACTGCCAAGGGAATCGTCGACGACCCGGGCACCGTGGATAGCTCCGGGCTAGCGGCGGGCGCGTACAGCTATTATCCGCAAGCCATTGTGCCAGGGCTGGGCTACCCCTATGGGATGAGCTTTTGGAGTCCTTTTCAATCCAATCTGAGCGCGGTCTATTTCCCGCCTTATCTCTACGCCTACGGATCGATTTATCCGATGTGGCCGAACGCCATTCTCTATCCGCTACTCGTGGGGCCGACGCGAACGCTGGTTCTGCCTTCGAGAACCGGTCTTACGAGCTTGACAGGATTTCCGAGAACGCCTTCCACAGTCACGCCCCTGCGTCTCACGACGCCCGCGGCTCCGCGCCTTGCCGTGCCTGTGCCGCGCGGTGGCGCACGTATTGGCGGTCGAAGATAGCCGACCCCCACCAAGCGCCTGAGCACCGCAGCCACCGCGCGATGAATTGATGGCCTGCCAGCAGTCAGCCAGGCCGCAACTCGCCAAGGGTGAGGCGTTCAGCTTGAGTCTGGTGATCCGGTCGATTCGAATCTCAGATTCGCGATACAATCGGGATCTCAGCAGGCCAAGCCGGAGCTCATGGAACGTGGGCTAGGGCAACATTCGGGTTGAGCCTGGCACGTTGAGGGAGGCCCCCGGTGGCAGACGCGCCGCTCGCTTTTTTCAGCTACAGCCGTAACGACTCAGAATTTGTGTTGCGACTTGCAGAGGATTTGAGAGCGGCCGGGGCGCGTGTGTGGCTGGTCAGATGGACATCGAACCTGGCCAGCGATGGGCACGGGCCGTGCAGGATGCAGAGCGTCTTGAGCAGCTAGACTGCCAACAAGAACCAGAATGGCTAATCCGAGGCGACGCATGTCTAAATTATATGTTCACCCGCCAGACGTTCCGCGCCTCATGGCGTTCCCATTTCTCGAAGCAGATCGGGGTCTCGGCCTATGCCAATTTCCGGACCGTCTTCGGGTTGCGCGGAATTCGATCCTCAGCAGGCGGGGGCCGTGGCTCCGTCTCCTGCGTATGGCGCCTTTCCCTCAGGAAAACTGAAACATTAGCCGCGCTGAAGTGATCTACGTTGAAGGCTGTCTGCGGGGCGTGCAGGGACGATTAGACTGCTAGAAGTATTGCCCGGCGGATTAGGCCCCGGCACTATGGATCGTGAGACAATTCTCGAAATTCTTGAGAAGCGCACCTCAGTCGCCCGGGAGCACCACCAACGGGCAGCCATGCGTTTCAAGGAAATCCTCGAGGATTACCCGAGCGCCACCCCCCAACCAGACGGTACGACACTGATCCAGCGTGCAGCTCAAAGCTATCGGCGAGCTATACAGGAACTCTGGACGGCTCAGACCCAAATGGTCGCGTTTTTGGTGGACCAGGTAATCCCGGAAGATTTAGAGGAAGGTGGCTTATCCTGCGATCCCTGAAAAAGGCTCAACGGAAATCCACCTGGAGATCGTCGTTTGTGATCAGCCGAAGTTCCGTCGTCGCTGAAACGCCCTCACCCAGGCTAACCACTTTGCCCAGCTTTTCGAAAGTCTCGGACGGGAAATACAAGAAACCCGTTCCTATATCCATTGCGATCAGGCGATACTCTCCTGGCGGCAGACCCATAAATGAGAACCGTCCGCTCTCATCGGTATGTGTAACGTGGTTCCGCCCCAAGGTTCTGTGATGCGCCGTCACAATGATCCCCGGCCCGGCCGGTCCCGCGGAATCGTTGACCACGCCCGTGAGGGACGAAGCCCGATCGGAGATCACAATCTCCAAAGACCCCCTTTGTCCCGAGCTGAGGTCAATCGCTTCGTTGCCTATTTCGCGTCCATTAAAACGAATCGCCTTGAGGAACATCGGCGGCGATATTGAACCGATATTCAGTTGATACGGCGCGGGTTCCAGGCCCGACACAATGAAGCGTCCGTTCACGTCGATGGTCGCGAAGTCCGTCGGGTAATTGAGGCCTTCTATCGGCGTCAGCGTTATTTGAGGCCAAGCTGATGGCGGCGAGCCCTCCACCACTACGTTTCCGCTCACCTCCAATGCCGGCGTTAACTGCACAACCACCCCGTTGAGATCTCCGCCGCTCACCGAAACGACCTGCCGTCCGACCAAAGAAGGACGATCCTCAGCTTCACCCATAGATTTTGTCTCAAGGATATAGCTACCCGGCGAGATCCCATCAAAAGAGAAGTCCCCAGCGGTTACGCCGGCAGATCGAGCCGATATTCCGGGCACGGTGCCCTGGCGAAAAAGGCTAACGACGCCGGAGCCAGCCGCTCCCGTGACTGCGCTCACAACCTTTCCGCTCACCCTGAAGACCGGAACTTTATGGAGCCGAACCTCCAATCCACGAACTTGCGCGCTCGCGCCCAGGTCGACGGGACGAGCCGCCGCCAGGTCGATCGCATCCGGATAATAAGTGGTGACGTAAACTTCCTGCCGGCCTTCCTGCTGACCTCGCGACGGCGATGTGGCTTGAAACCCTGTATCTGGCGGCGCCGTCACGGACACGACGTATCGGGCTGGAGCCAGGCCTCCAATCGCGAACGCTCCATCTGCATCCGTTTTACCCTCGCCCATTGGGTTTGTGGGGATCACTGTTTGATCCTTCGAAAGCAAGTATGGACGGATGTTGACGGTCGCCCCCGGAAGTGGCTCGTTTTCCTCATCAATGACCCTGCCTGCGACGATTCCTTGGGGAGTCATCTTGATCACAATGTCGGCCGTCTTTTGGCCCGGCTGAAGCGTAAGCACTCTGCCCCGGGCGTTTTGGTACGAAGCATTCAGGTACCCAGCGCGTTGCGCCGCCAGGAAGTAACGGCCCGGAGCAACGTCGTCGAACGTGAAGTTTCCCTGCGAATCGGTCTCGGTTACGGAGTTGGCAGTCGGCGCGTCAGGCGGTGGGCCCGGCCCAGGGCCAAGCTGAGTTAGTTGAATGATAACCCGGCGGAGCGGCACACCGGCAGTATTGACGACGGTGCCCGAAACCACGCCCGGTTGAGCGGGCAAAGGTTCAGCCGGAAAAGGCTGAGCGGGAAGGGGCGGCTGCGCCAGGCTGCACACCGCGAGCACCATTCCGAGGCATGCTGGCTCGAACAGATGGCGCACGTTCATAATCACCATGCTACCCCCGTAAGCACGGGCGCTCTCAGATCAACAGGTCGCGGCTACACAGTCGGCTGGCCTAGGCCTGCGCACTCGCCTTTGCGACCTGCTGCGCGATTTGCTCGCGGAACTTCTTCATGCGCTCCCGTGCTTCTGAGGTCCGCTTCCGGCCGTCGGGGGTTGCGTCGATCAGCTTCTCGAATTGCTGCAGATATTCGGGCGCGAAGCCGGCCCGGATTTCCTTCAGCAGAGGTTCTAGCTTGGCGAAGACACCGATGTGTTCGCCGTTGGCCGCGTTGAACATCTCCAGGCTGATGGCCCCGTTGTTGACCAGGCCAGCCGCCATATCCCAATAGGTGACCACCATCCGCAGATGCCCGCTGTGCTCGCCGAACATCGCGGCGCTGAAATCCGCGATCGATTCGGGATTAAACTCCGCGAAATACCAATTGCGTGCCTTGCGCATCGTCTCTTCACGACGCAGTTCATAAAGCTTCAAAATCAGGCTGCCTTCGTCTTGCTTCGACATCGTTTTCTCCTCGGCGGTTTGCCGTCCTGCCAGTCTAGCACGCGGCCTTCCCCTGAACGGCCGAACGTCATCGAAGTTCGGTGGGCCCGCCGGTTTCTCGCTCCCGAACTCTATCTGGCCAATCCTCGGGCTTGGGCAAGCCAGCCTTAACGGCACGCGGGGCCGGCTCTCGCGGTCCGGTCTACCTCGACTTGGTACAGCCCAGTACTTCGGATGGATTCAACTCCGGGGCCTCGAGCTTTACGATTCCAAGAAGCAGGGCAAAGCCCTGCGTATGTTAGCACTTCACACACGAAAGGAAAAATTCATGCGGAGACCAACTATGCGGAGGTTGTTGCTGTCCGTTGCGTTTTTGTGCGCTCTTGGCGGCTCGGCCTACGCGGATGTAGTGAATTCAATCCCGGGCGGGACCGTGGAAAACATGCCCATCCTTAACTATTTCGGACCCGGGCCACAGACAGTTGTCCCAGGAATTACCTGGACCTCGACAAATGCCTCTAACCAGGGCGGATCGGTGTTTGGGTTCACTGACGGGTATGGTTTTGTGGGAAACGGCTCCTGGGACAGCGCGTTGGTTATGGCGGGGCTCAACGATTCATTCGCCAACTATGGCGTGGTGGACACGATGACCTTCAGCTTCGCCAACCCGGTGTCAGCCGTTGGGGGGTTCATCAACTACGCACTAGGCTTCGGTACACCGACCATTGCCGTGTACAACTCGTCAGGCGGGTTGATCGAGTCCACGGTTTTGTCCTTCAGTACCGGGGGCGGCACCGATAGCGGCTTCTTCTATGGCTTCCAGGAGTCGTCAAACGACATATCGAGTTTTACGTTATCCGATGCCTACGTCGGTATCACGGACCTGACGACAGCTAGCGCGTCAGCACCCGAGCCGAGTTCGGTCGCATTGTTTGGCACGGTTGTGGCTCTGGCCCTCTATTTCGTCCGCCGGCGTAAAGCGCAAGCCCGCCCGCTCCCGGAGTCCATGTAGGCCGTGCCCCGAGCGCATCCTGGCGCGGCTACACCAGTTAGGAGCGCCTGCATGAAATTTGACCCTAGGCGAGCGGGGCACGAGATAAACCACCTTGCGAGGGGTGCAGATCTCTCGCAAGAGGTCCTCTCGTGTCGCCCGCTCGGAGGCCGCCGGGTCGGAGGGGCCGACGGCCTGCCCGTCATGCCGCGCCATCGGGCGCGGCAAAGTCGTTACTCTCAGATTCCACTCACTTGTAACTCGGTTTACCGAGCCGGTGGCGCTGGAGCCGCGTTTCGCGGAGCTGGGGGAGGAGCAGCCTTGGGAAGTTCGGCTTTCCCGTCCAGCGTAAACACGAACAGCATGGGAGGATAATCGATCTTGGCATCCGTAGGGCCATGCTCACTGCGCCCCACACCGCCCATGAAGGCTACATACTGCTTGCCATCGATTTCATACGTGATCGGCGGCGCCATACCCGTCCGCCCCGTTTGAACTTCGTACAGCTTCTCGCCTTTGTCCGCGCTATAGGCCAGCAGGCGCCCGTCTTGAATTACGTGGAATACGAGGTTTCCAGAGGTCGTGACGGTTCCCCCGCCGATCCCGCCTCCGCCGTCGGCACGCCAGACCAGCCTGTGCTTTACAGGGTCCCAGGCCTGCAAGCCGCCCCGAACGCCTTCGGGAGCCACGGGACCGATAGCCGGAGCTTTGATCTGGCGCGGTTCAGCGTTCCCGCCGCGCGAGGTGCCCGAAGTGTGCGGTTTGTATTCTTCGTCTGCTTCATAGGTGTAGCTCGAATAAGAGGCCGGAATGTACACCAGCCCCGTCGCCGGATTGAAGGACATCGGCGCCCAATTGTGTGCGCCGCCGCCGGTTGGATACACCGCCACCGGCTCCCGATCGTAGTAAGCTTCCGCATTCACCATCGGACGCCCGCTATCATCAAGTCCTTTTGCCCAGTTCACTTTCACGAAGGGCGCCCCCGAAACGAACTTCCCCGTGACCCGATCGATTGCGTAGAAGAATCCATTCTTCGCGGCTTGCGTCAGAACCTTGCGTGGGCGCCCATCAATCGTGAGATCGAGCAGCATCAACTGCTGGACACTGTCAAAATCCCAGTTGTCGTTCGGTACCGTTTGAAAATACCACTTAAGCTGACCGGTGGTCAGATCGACGGCCAGGATCGAACACGTATATAGGTTGTCGACGTTCTGAGCGCCGCGGAACTTCTGCGTCCACGGCTCCGCATTGCCGGTGCCGATATAGACCAGGTTGGCGTCGGGATCGTATGCGAATCCGTCCCATACCGCGCCACCGCCGCCCTTTTTGTAAAAGTCGCCGCCCCAGGTCTTGGCGGCTGCCCGCATGGCCTCGTTTTCATAGGGCTGGCTCGGGTCGCCGGGAACCGTATAGAACCTCCACGACCGCTGCCCGGTGGTGGCGTCATAGGCATCGACGTACCCGCGATTCTCACCACTGTCGCCGCCGGAGACTCCTATGATCACCTTGCCGCCGGCAATCCGCGGGGCCATGGTCATATAGTGACGATCTTGGGTATAGGAGACGCGAGTTTCCCAGATCGGTTTCCCTGTAAAAGCATTGAGTGCAAACAAACGTCCGTCGAGGCTCGGCGCGATGATCATTCCGTTGTACAGCGCGAGTCCGCGATTCGCAGTTATGCCCTTTGTAGTAGCCTGATTTACCTCGGGATCCCACTTCCATATTTCCTTGCCGGTGCGGGCGTCCAGCGCGAACACCACGCTCCAGGTAGTGATGCCGTAAATCGTGTTGTTCCAGACCAGCGGAGTGCCTTCCTGACCGTAGCCGCCGGCCCCCACTACGTACGACCAAGCCAAGCCCAGCCGCTTCACGTTCGAAGCGTCGATCTGTTTCAAGGGGCTATAGCGCTGCTCGCTCTGAGATTTCCCATAGGTCACCCAGGAGCCGGGGAGTGAATCGTTGGGAGTCCCGGCATTCTTCAAGACTGTTAAATTAATCACGGATGGCTGCTGCGCATGCATCAAGCCGGCGCAAGCTACCACGGTCAAGGCCAGGAGCCTAAAGTGAATTCGTCGAAACGTCTGCATGAGCATCTCCCTTCAGACGACCTGTGGCTGAAAGGCGAAGAGCGATTCTACTCGAAGTAGCCACAGGTGCGCGTGTATGATTTTACTGCAATTTGGTCAGAAATGCAGACTATCGCCGGCGCCCGGGTCGAAGTTCAGAGTTGCTAAACTGAAATCACTACGCTTCGGACAAGCTGAAGCTTGCGTGATTCAAGCTAAGGCCGGTTCCACTTCATGTTCGATAACTTAAGCGACAAACTCCAGCGCGTGTTCAAAAAACTGCGCGGGGAAGGAAAACTCTCGGCGGAAAATATGGAAGCCGCGCTGCGGGAAATCCGCGTGGCGCTGCTCGAAGCCGACGTGCATTTCCGCGTGGCCAAGCAATTCATCGAGGCGGTGAAGGAAAAGGCGATGGGGCAAGAAGTGCTCACCGCGCTCTCGCCCACGCAGCAAGTGGTGAAAATCGTCCGCGACGAAATGGTGAAGATGCTAGGCCAGCATCAATCGCGGCTGCGCACGGCCGGCGAACCTCCCAGCGTATTCCTGATCGCGGGTCTGCAAGGCTCGGGCAAAACCACCTCGACGGCGAAGCTCGCGCGATGGCTGTCGAAAAACGGCCATTCACCGTTGATGGTTTCCGTGGACGTTTATCGTCCCGCCGCGCGCAAGCAGTTAAGCGTGTTGGCGCGCGAGTTGAAGCTGCCCATCTACGAAGGAACGCCGGAGGAAACCAAGCCCTCGGAGCTCGCGCGCTCGGCTCGAAAAGAAGCCGCCCAAACCGGTCGCGATGTGGTGCTGGTGGACACCGCCGGCCGTCTCCATATCGACGATGAGCTGATGACCGAATTGACGGAGCTGAAGGAACTCCTTCATCCCACTGAAATCCTGTTCGTCGCCGACGCGATGACGGGGCAGGACGCCGTCAAATCGGCGGACGAATTCCACAAGCGCCTGGGCATCACCGGCGTGATCCTCACCAAGATGGACGGTGATGCGCGCGGCGGCGCGGCCCTTTCGATCCGCGCCGTCACCGGACAACCGCTGAAGTTCGTGGGTGTGGGCGAAAAACCGGACGCGCTCGAGCCCTTCCATCCCGACCGCGTGGCGCAGCGCATTCTCGGCATGGGCGACGTGCTCAGCCTGATCGAAAAAGTAGAGGAGACCATCGATCAGAAGCAAGCCGAGGAGATGCAGCGCAAGCTCATCGAGAATGAATTCACCCTGGCCGACTTCCGGGATCAAATGCGGCAGTTGCGCAAGCTCGGGCCGCTGGAATCGATTCTGGGAATGATGCCGCAGCTTGGGCCTCTGAAAGATTTGAAGAACGTGAACGTGGATGAAAAGGAGATCACGCGCCTGGTGGCCATCGTGGATTCGATGACGGAAAAGGAACGCGCCAACCATATGATCATCAACGGGGCGCGCCGCCGCCGCATCGCCAAGGGCAGCGGGACCTCCGTGCAGGAAGTGAACAATCTGCTGAAGCAGTACGCGCAGGCGCGCAAGATGATGAAGAGCATCACCGGCGCCGGCGGATTTTTGGGCAAGCGGTTGGGAAAATTCAAGCTGCCGCTGGGATTGGGACAATAGGAGTTTGAGTACGCGCGAGGCTTCAGCCTCGCCGGAGCGAAAAGCGCACAGCGAATGCGTTGTGCGCGTGAAAAAGTTCAACAGGAGTCGAGGAATGCTAATGATACGTCTGGCGCGGTTTGGGGCCAAGAAAAAGCCCACCTACCGCGTCGTAGTAATCGAAAAGGAGCGCGCGCGCGACAGCCGCGCCCTGGAAGTCGTGGGCACGTACAACCCCGTAGCCAATCCGGCCAAGGTCGAATTGAAACACGAGCGGATCGCGCATTGGATTCACAAGGGCGCGCAGCCTTCGGATACCGTGAGCCGCCTACTGAAGACGAATCCCGCTGCAGGACAAGCTTGAGCGCAAAGCGTCCGGCGCGGCGGACGTGGTCAAATGGAAGTAATCCCGCCGGGCCGGACGCGTTTTGCGCGGGGTTAGTGGAGAGCTGGTCCTACCCTCCCGCTACATACATGCTAGAATCGATCAAACAGGAGGGTGAAACGGGTGAAAGAACTGGTAAGCGAGATCGCCAAGGCTCTTGTGGATATTCCGGAAGAAGTCGCGGTTCGCGAAGTGGAAGGCGAGCAGACTACGGTTCTGGAATTGCGGGTGGCTCCCAGCGATTTGGGAAAAGTGATCGGCAAACAGGGACGCACCGCGCGGTCGATCCGCACGCTGTTGGGCGCGGCGGGGATGAAGCTGCACCGGCGGTTCACGCTGGAAATTCTGGAGTAAAAGCGCACGGCGAATGCGTTGTGCGCGCTAACAAAGTGCACAGCGAATGCGTTGTGGACGTTAACGTAGACGGCTGGGTTTACGCTGGCCGCCTGATCCGCGCGCGCGGCAATCGCGGCGAGTTCGTAGCCGAGGTTTATAGCGCGCAGCCCGGCCGTGCCGGGCAGCTGAAGGTGGTCCGTCTCGAAAAGAAGGGCATCGGCCGCCTGGCGCAGGTCGAGCGCGTCTGGCATCACAACGGACGTCCCATCCTCAAGTTCGCCGGGATCGATTCGATTTCCGAAGCCGAAACATGGGAAGGCGCCGATGTTCTGGTGGACGCCTCCGCGCGCGTTCTACCCGTCGAAGGCGAGTATTCTTACGCGGACCTCATCGGCTGCGCGGTGCTGCGGGAAGATGGTGAGGCACAGATTGGCGTGGTTCGAGGAATCGAGGAATACGGGGGTTCGGTTTTATTGACTGTAGCGGCTCCAGACGGCCGCGAAATCCTCATCCCTTTCGCACGCTCCATGTGCCGCGAAATCGATACCCAACGAAAGCGGATTCGCGCGTGGCTGCCCCAAGGGCTCGACGAACTCTGAATGGCCATTCCCCATGAAGTTCCACGTCCTGACCATCTTCCCCGATTTCTTCCGCGGCCCCTTCGATCACGGCGTGATTCAGAAAGCGCGCGAAGCCGGGCATATCGAAATTCAAATACACGATCTGCGCTTCTGGACGCACGACCGTCACCGCACGGTCGATGACCGGCCTTTCGGTGGCGGCGAGGGAATGCTGCTCAAGGCCGGCCCGTTATTCGAAGCGGTCGAAGCGATCTGGCCGGAGCGGCATGCAGGAACACGCGATCCCGCCCGGCGCGTCGTGTTACTCTCGGCTCAGGGCCGGAAATTCGATCAGCGCCTCGCGCGCCAGTTCGCTCAGGCCCGCGAGCTGCTGCTGATTTGCGGCCGCTACGAAGGCGTCGACGAGCGCGTGGCCGAACATCTGGCCGACGATGAAATCTGCGTCGGCGACTTCGTGCTAAGCGGCGGAGAGTTGGCGGCCGCAATGGTGGTCGATGTGGTTGCACGCTTGAAGGAAGGAGTTTTAGGAAATCAGGATTCGGCGCAGTTCGAATCCTTCGGCGAGGAGGGATTGCTGGACGCGCCCGCGTATACGCGACCGGCGGAATTCCGGGCTTGGCGGGTTCCAGCCGCACTGCTGAGCGGCAATCACGAAGAAATTCGCAAATGGCGGCGGCGGGCAGCGCTGGAAAAGACTGCGCGCCTGCGGCCCGACTTATGGGAGGCGAAAAAAACATGAATCACGCGCTATTGGACAAAGTTCTGAACAAGAATCGGCGAACCTATCCCGAATTTCGCCCCGGAGACACCATCCGCGTGCACGTGAAGATCAAGGAAGGCGAAAAGGAGCGATTGCAAGCCTTCGAGGGAACCGTGATCGCGCGCCACAACGAAGGGATGGGCGAGACCGTCACGGTGCGCAAGGTCAGTTTCGGCCAGGGGGTGGAGCGCATTTTTCCGCTGCATGCGCCGGTGGTGGATCACATCGACGTGATTCGCACCGGACGGGTACGCCGCGCTAAGCTCTATTATTTGCGTGAACTGAAAGGCAAAGCCGCGCGTCTCCGGGAAAGAGATTAGGAAAAGAGAATCACGTTGTCCGATGCCCACTAGCCGCCACGAGCGTGCTCTTCGCCGGGCGGGGTTCCACGCAGTCGCGGGCGTGGACGAAGCCGGACGCGGGTCTCTCTTCGGACCGGTCTTCGCCGCGGCGGTAGTGCTCGATCCGCTTCGTCCCATTCGCGGGTTGGACGATAGCAAAGCCTTGGAACCGGAGCGCCGCGACGTTCTGGCCGCGCGTATACGGGAGCGCGCCCGTGCCTGGGCCGTGGCCGCCTCCGACGCTTTTGAAATCGATCGCGTCAACATTCTACAAGCCTCGCGGCTTGCCATGCGCCGCGCAGTGGAACGGCTGAACGGCGCCTGCGATCATTTACTCGTGGACGCGGTCTCGGTGGACATCGCCCTTCCGCAAAAAGCCCTGATTCATGGAGACGCCCTGTGCTTCTCCATCGCCGCAGCCTCCATCCTGGCCAAAGTAGCGCGCGATGAGGCGCTCAACGCCTGGGACGCGGTGTTTCCGCAATATGGTTTAGCTCACAACAAGGGCTACTCGACGCCCGACCATATTGTGGCCCTCGAAAAATTCGGTCCCACGGCGCTGCATCGCTTCAGCTTCGAACCGGTCCGCCTGAACAGCCGCCTGCTGCTGTGGACCGGCTATCCGCTTCATCCCCCGCGGGATGAAGGAAATGTGCAACAGGAGTTGTTTGCATGCGCGTAACTCCTGAACCCTTCCTCGCCGAAACCCCCGCTGCCGAGGTCCAGCCTCGCAAGCCGCGCCGTCTGCTTCGAGCGGTCTTAGTCCTCTTCACTGTCGGAGTGGGGCTCTTCCTGGTCATGTTCCCTTGGTCGGACTCGTGGAACCTGAATTACCTTCAGGAACTGATTCCTGGGCTTCAGAACTATTGGGACGAGCCCTCTCTTCGCGGAGGGGTGATGGGCCTCGGTCTGGTGAATCTGTACGTCGCCGGTCTGCAAATCGTCCAGTTATTGCGTGGTAAGTAACGGCGAATTCTACAGGAAGGGGTAAGCGAACACGTCCCGTCCCCTGAAACCGCTGGTTTCCGCGCTCCGCTGGAGCCTGCACAAGGTGGACGCCTCGCTCGCGCGGCTGGAAAACGGCGCGCCCGATCCCGGCATCCCCCCTCCTCCGCGCCGTCACGAAGAAATCGCCGCGTTTGTTCGCTCGCTCGACCAGCCGGACGCCTCCGCGCGAACCTATCTCGAGATCCATCTTCCGCGCATTGCCCGCACGCTCGATTTGGTCCCGGAGCCCAAAAGCTCCGGCCGCGCGCTGGAGCTGGGTGCCTATATGCACATGACTCCCGCGCTCCATTGCGTCTTGGGCTACAGAGAGGTGCGCGGCGCTTTCTATGGTCCACTGGGGCGCACGGACGAGAAATCGGTCACCGCCGGCGGCAAGCCGGTGTTCCATTGCCTGGTGGATCTGTTCGATGCCGAAAAAGACCGCTATCCGTATTCCGACGGAAGCTTCGAATGCGCCCTGGCCTGCGAGATTTTCGAGCACATGATGCGCGATCCCATGCACATGCTTGTGGAGCTTCACCGTGTGCTGGAAGACGGCGGCGCTCTGGTGCTGACAACTCCCAACGTCGCCAGTTACCTCGCCGTGGCGCGCGCCCTGGAACAGAGCGCCAATCCGCAGCTTTATTCCAAGTACCCCGACCCGCGCGGCGAGTTTGCAGATTCCGAGACGCCGCACGTCCGCGAATACACGCCGCTGGAATTACGTGAGGCTGTGGAATCCGCGGGATTTGAGGTCGAACGCCTCTTTACCGAAGTGATTCCCGGCTACGGCACCGATACTTGGGTGAAGATGTTCCTGGAGCGGAATGGCTACTCGTCCGCGATGCGCGGCGAGCAGATCTATTGCCTCGCTCGAAAGCGCGCAAGCCGCCGGGTGTTCCGCTATCCCGGGTTCCTGTACGAAGGCCAGTAGGACAGGCTTCATCTGCCTTCATTCTGGTTCATTCTGGTTCATTCTGCCTTCATCTGGCTTCAGTTTGCGCTAACTTGTGCTAACTTCCTTGGCTCCTCCAGGCGTCGTCCGTTTTTCCCACGGGCGCTCACGCCGATGTTCGTCGCGATCTTCCACGCGGTCGTAGAGATGCTCGCCGGAAACCGTGCCAAGAGAAAGATTGTACAAACTGGTGAGGCCCAGGCCTTCCCGCAGATCTTCATCGAAATCGTGCAGAGCTTTGAGTTGCGAAGCCAGAGCGGGCAATTGGCGGCCCGACGGCGTGCCGAAGAACATCTGATAGCCCGCGTTCACCAACTCCGCGATCTCATCGCCGGCCATCAGCC
>DATDGT010000160.1:0-2244 GCA_036521975.1 Bryobacteraceae bacterium | reverse complement strand
GATGGAAGTCATACTGACTGATAGTACTCCGAGGACGGGAGAGCCGGCCACATGGGGAAGCGGTCAGCGGCAAATGAATTGTTCTTGGGCGACATGGGCTCCATTCAACGGGAGACACGGCCTTCTATGCAAAGAGAAGATCAGCTGACCACGACAACGAAACTTGAACAAATAGCAGCAAAGGCACGAAGCGAGCCAAAGCTCCGCTTCACATCGCTCGCTCATCACATCACGCGGGACAGGGTGTGGAAGAACCTCTCTGAGATTCCGAAGCGCTCGGCCGCAGGTGTGGATGGACAGATGGTGGAAGCGGCGAAGGAGAACTTCGACGAATGGATTGAGCCGATGCTTCAATCCATTCACCGCCAAGGATATAGAGCGCCGGCTATCCGGCGGGTCTATATCCCCAAGCCCGGCAAAACGGAAAAGCGCCCGCTGGGCGTTCCGACCGTCTCCGACCGGGCGCTCCAGCGCAGCACGGCCGAGGTGCTGTCCGCGATTTACGAGCAGGACTTTCTGCCCTGTTCGTTCGGCGGCAGGCCAAAGCTCAGCGCCCATCATGCTCTGGCAACCCTCAATGAGGCGATTGCCGGCGGCAAGATCGGCTGGGTGCTGGAGGCGGATTTGAAGAACTACTTCGGGAGCCTCAGTCACGACTGGGTCCTCCGCTTTGTCGAGCATCGAGTCGGTGATCCGCGCCTGATCAGTCTGATCCGGCGCTGGCTGAAAGCGGGCGTTCTCGAAGACGGAGTGGTCCGTTCGAACGAGGAGGGTACGCCACAGGGTGGATCGATCAGTGTACTGCTGAGCAATCTTTACCTCCATCACGTGCTCGACCTCTGGTTCGAGCGCGTCGTGAAGGGTCGATTGCGGGGCGAAGCCCGGCTCGTGCGCTATATCGACGACTTTGTGATCTGCTTCCAATATCGATCGGACGCTCTCCGGGTTCAGGACGCCTTGACCCTTCGGTTGAGGAAGTTTGGCCTTACCCTTGAACCGGCCAAGACGAAACTCGTCGAGTTTGGCCGGTTCGCGGAGCAACACGCAGGCAAGCGCGGCAGGCGCCGCCCGGAAACCATCTCGTTCCTGGGTCTGACGCTCTACTGCACGCGTAACCGACAAGGCAACTTCAAGGTTGGGATGCGCACGGACAAATCACGTCTGCGGCGCAGCCTTCTGTCCCTGCGGGAGCGCATGCGGCAGATGCAGCACCACGCCATCGGCGAACAGGTCGGCGAAATCAACGCCGTTCTGCGTGGCCACTATGCCTATTACGGCGTTGCCGGAAACTATCCGGGCCTTGCCAAGGTATATCGGGTCACGGAGCGTTATTGGCGGCAAATGCTGTGTGGCCGCAGTTGGGCTGGACAGCGTCTCAACTGGAAGCGGTTCCAGCAGATCAAAGAGCGGACACCATTACTGCGGCCAAAGTTGCGTCTTCCTTATCCGAAGCTGCAGGCCCTTGCAGTGCTGTGAACCATCTGCCGAAGAGCGTAGTGCGGGAAATCCGCACGCTACGTTCTGTGGGAACCGGGGGCGGGTGACCGCCTCCGGTGACCCGGTGTCATGTCGATCAACAGTTTAGCTCGGTCAGAAACTGCAGCCATTTGGGCGCGTCAACAATTGGGCCGAATTCAGTTAACCCCATCAGGAGTAGACCCCATGAAGAAGATCGTCGCCACCCTGACCGCACTCGCCGGCATCACGTTCATATCGGGTTGCGCTGATGACTACTACAATGGTCACTATGTCTATGCCTATGCCTATGGTTGCGGCTCGCCAGCAGTTTATAGCTGCCACGTTGCCTATGGTTACGGCTCGCCAAGCGATTATGGCTACTATGGCTACGATGCCAATGGTTACGGTGACGCGACTCAGCTGAGCCCCGGAGGGCCCGCCGGAGAAGCCGCTGCGATCCAGCCGAGCGCCGAAGCGGACGCCGGGCTGGAAGCCGCGGAGGCCCCCGGACGGGAAGCCGCAGAGGCCGCCGGGCAGCAGCCCACCGGAGAGAATCTCTCGCCCCCGTAGATCACAGGCCCGGCGCTTCGCGTACTTGAGCGCGTCGCGCCAGTCCTACGGACTACCGGGACAAGACCGGCTGATCGGTGCGAGCCCAAGCCGTGCCACGTCCAAGCACGTGATATAGGAATACACGAAAAAGCAAATACGATGACGCGTATTTCCTATGTTGACGGTGCTGCGCGAGCGGAGCGCAGAATGACACGTAGTGCACAACCATCAGTG
>DATDGT010000159.1:0-5121 GCA_036521975.1 Bryobacteraceae bacterium | reverse complement strand
CCGCCGCTCCGATCGCCACCAAGATGACATTCTTGGCGAAACCCAGCCACTTCGCTATCACGAAATCAATATAGACCTCCTCGCTCAGATCCGCCCATTTTGCGCTGGAAGGTAGCTACGGTGGAAAGAGGCCGCCTTCGGAGAGAATCTTCTTCCCTTCGGGCGAGGTGAGGAATTTCAGGAATTTTCGCGCCGCATCCGGTTGCCGGCTGGATTTCAATACCGCTCCGGCCTGGCGGATGGGGGTGTGCCATTCCTGCGGCAGCAGAATGCCGCGGCCTTGAAGGAGCGTCCAGGATGTGATGACGGCTTCGGCGTTCCCGCTTTCGGCGAACTGCAGCGCCTGGCGGACGTTCTCTCCGTACACGATCTTCGATTCCACCTCTTTCCACAATCCGCGGTTTTGGAGCGCCTCGCGCGCGGCGATGCCGTAGGGCGCGTGCTCGGGATTGGGGATCGCGATGTGCAGGACCTGGGGTTTGCGCAAATCCTCGAGGGATCGGACCAACCCGCTCTTGGACCACAACGCCAGCCGTCCATACGCATAGACCAATACGGTGGAAGGATCGACGTAGCCCTTCTTCGCCGCGTCGGAAACGTAGCTATCGTTGGCGGAGAGAAACACGTCGAAAGGCGCGCCGTTGGCGACTTGTTGGGCCAAATCGCCGCTGGAGGCGAGCGTGAAACGCACCGGCGTTCCCAGCGCTTTAGAAGCCACGGGGCCGAGCTTTTCGGAGATGGGACCGAGGTCGCTCGCCGCGCCGACCAACAATTCCGCGGCGCAAATCCGGACCAGCGCGCAGAGCAGGAGCAGAGCTTTCATACAAGTTCATGGTATACGGCCCAGGTGCGCTCGACGGCGGAGCTCCAGGGGAATTGACGGGCGCGCTCGCGTCCGCGGCGGGCAAGATCTTCGCGCAAATCGGAATCGGCGGCCAACCGTAGCAGTGCGGCGGCGATCTCTTCCACGTTTTCCGGATCCACCAGCAGCGCGGCATCGCCAGCCGTCTCGGGGCTAGCGGAGCGGCGCGAAGTGACCACGGCGACGCCATGAGCCATAGCTTCGAGAATCGGCATTCCGAATCCTTCATCGAGAGAGGGGAACGCAAAGATGCGGGCATAACCGTAGAGCGCTTCGAGTTGGGCGGCGGGCACGTAGCCTAGAATGTCGATGTCTCCGCGGCGCGGCGATGCTTCCACGGCGCGCAGCTCCTCCGCGGCGCCGAAGCCCTCTCCGGAGCCGGCGATGGCCAGCTTCCATCCTGGAGGCATGCGCTCAAACGCGCGCACCAGGCGGGCGATATTCTTGCGCTTTTGAATAGCGCCGACGGTAAGGACCAGATTCTCACGCGCCTGCGCGACATTGTCACGCGGCTCCGCCGCTGGCGAGGGCGGATCGACACCGTGAGGAATCACGCGGATGCGGGAACGCTCGACGCGCAACAAAGCCTCCATTTGGCTGGCGGTAAATTCCGACACCGCGATCAGAAGATCGGTGCGCTCAGCGGCCTGGCGCGCTTGTTGCGCGAAGCGCGCGCGGAATTCGGGCGTGGAATATTCGCCGGTCAGGACGAACAGATCGTGGAAGGTCGCGACGGTGCGGCGCGCGCGATGTTCGACGCGCTGATTCAAAGCATGGAAGAGCGGCGCCGCGGGAGGGCCGCGCAAGATGCGCCGGGAGGCATTCTTGGGAAGCCGGCCTTCAAGAGAGCGCAGAAAATGGTGAGGGCGATAGCAGAACAGGAACTGCTCCTCGGGATGCCCTCGGGCGAGGCCGAACAGCATTTCGCGCGAATAAACGCCCACGCCGGAAAGGTTCCGGCCTACGCTGTAGGTAGCGTCCAGTGCGATCATTTCTTGTTTTACCTCGCGCACCGAAACCCCGCCCTCACGGGCGGGGCTGACAGCGGCTGGCAAAGCCGAGTGCGTCCTCTAATGCGGAGCCTAACTCGAATAAGATCTTCTCCCGGTGCGGGGCCGCGACGATTTGCAACCCGATGGGCAGGCCATTTTTGGAGAGTCCGCAAGGCAGCGCCAGCGCCGGCCAGCCGAGCACATTAAAGGGCCGCGTCAATCGCGTACTGGCCAATCGAACGTCTTCGTCGGCGCCATCGATTTTCACCGCCATTTCGCCGATGCGCGGCGCGGTGATGGCAGTGACGGGAGCAAGCAGGCAATCGACCGATTCCCAGATTTTTGCGAAATCGCGCGCCAAGAGCGTGCGGACGCGTTGGGCGTCCAGGTAATCCGTGGCGGGGATGACTAGACCTTGTTGGAGCAGCGCGAAAACATCGGGTCCGAAATCCTCGCGCCGGTCCTGATAGCGCCGCCAAACGGTGGACGCTTCGGCGAGCTGAATCAGGCGGGCCACGGTGTTGAGGGCATCCGGATCGGGAAGGCGGATCTCGGTGACGCGCGCGCCCAAAGCCGCGGCGGTTTGAATGGCGTGGCGCACCGATGCGGCGACCTCCGGATCTAGCCGGTCGAAGAAGAAATTTTCCGGCACGCCCACGCGAAGGTCGTTGATTTCGAATCCCCGCCCTGACGGGCGGGGCTGAATTTCAGGGCCGCCAATTTCAGGGGAAGCCGGGTTCTCGCCGAATGCGATCGCGGCGTCTCGCACCGTGCGGGTCATGATGCCCACGTGATCCAGAGTGAACGCCAGAGGAACGACCCCACGGCAGCTCCAATGCCCGAAAGTAGGTTTCAGTCCCACCACTCCGCAATACGCGGCGGGAATGCGAATCGAACCTCCGGTATCGGTTCCCGTGGCTAACGGGACGAGATCGGCGGCCAAGACCGCGCCCGAGCCGCCGCTGGATCCGCCGGGAATGCGATCCACGTCCCAGGGATTGTGCACGGCACCGTAATGAGGATTGTTGGAGGTGATGCCGTGACATAGCTCGTGCAAATTGGTTTTGCCAACCATCACGGTTCCCGCGCCGCGAAACCGGGTGACCAAATCCGCGTCTTTGGAAGGGATGAAACGCTCAAGGATTTTCGTACCCGCGGTGGTGCGGACGCCCCGAGTATAGAAAGCGTCTTTATGGGCGATAGGGATGCCGTGCAAAAGGCCGCGATCGACGCCGCGAGCGAGCTCGCGGTCGAGTTCCGAGGCCCGCGCGAGCGCCGCCTCTTCCGTCACGGTGATGAATGCGTTAAGGCCGCTCGCAGCCGCGATGAGGCGCATGGTTTCCTTGGTCAGCTCGACAACGGAAATCTTGCGCTCCCGAAGCGCGCGGCCAATCTCGGCGATGGTCATTCTTGCATAGCTTTCAGCGATCAGCGATCAGCTATCAGCCCGCAGCGCGCGGCCAATCTCGGGCGGTGGTCATTCGGGTTGGGCTTCGCCAGACTGGATTGGGCTGGACTCGACAGGACCGCCCCACAGAGGCGTGGCATCCCACAAAGGCGTGTCAAGAGGGATGTTTTGCTGGAGCGGACGGAAAGCGCGCTCGAGCCGTTCGAGCGGAGCGATCGCGGAGACGCGATCTTCGGGTTGAATGGGCGCTTGGAGCGCGGCGGCGACGGCTTGCCAATCGGTCATGGATGGATTCTCACTAGCGCGTCACACTTTGGGGTCACGACGTGAGTTTTTTGCCGCGCGTTTCGGGCAGGAGAAACGCGGCGATGGCCATGGTCGCGTAGGCCGTTCCGGCGAAGAGGCCGATGGCGTGGCCGAGAGACATCCTGGCCGAGAGCACGCCCACCATCGCGGGAAATAGCGCGCCGAAAGCGCGGCCGACGTTATAAGTAAATCCTTGACCCACGGCGCGGACGCGTGTGGGAAATTGCTCGGTGTAAAACGGTCCCATCGCGCTGAATACTCCGGAGGCGAGAAATCCAAGGGGAAATCCCAGGAACAGCATTTGCTGGTTATCGAAGCGGAGCGTGGTGTAGACGATGGTCATGGTCGCGGCGCCGACCGCATAGAACAGAAACGTCAAGCGCCGGCCGATACGGTCGGCGAGAAAACCGCCCGTCATGTATCCGCAGAATGCGCCCACGATCAGCACTGCGAGGTAGCCGGTGGAATCCAAAACGGAAAGCCCGCGTTCGGTCCGGAGAAACGACGGCAACCAGGTGGTGACGGCGAAATAGCCGCCTTGCGCGCCCGTTCCCATCAACCCTCCTACTGCGGTGATGCGCAGAAAAGGAGGACGGAAGATTTCGAAAAACGAGGGGCGGTCGCCGCCCGCTTCCAGATGCGCCTTGTTTTCGAGATACACGGGAGGTTCTTCCACGTAGCGCCGCACCCAGAACACCAGCAGCGCCGGCGCGACGCCCACCATGAACAGCGCGCGCCAAGCAATAGCCGGAGGAAAGACCGAAAAGAACCAGCCGTAGAGCAGCACCGCGGCGCCCCAGCCAACGGCCCAACCCGCTTGCATGAACCCTAGCGCTTTGCCGCGATGCTGGGCCTGGATGATTTCGCCGAGCAGCACGGCGCCGGCGGCCCATTCGCCTCCGAAACCCAATCCCAAAAGTGCGCGAGCGGCAAATAGCTGATTGAAGTTTTGCGCGAGGCCGGAGACGAAACTGAAAATAGCGAACCAGAGGATGGCGAATTGCAGCGTCCGAACGCGGCCCACGCGATCTGCAACCCAACCGGCCAGCCACCCGCCGACGGCGGAGACCAGCAGGGCCGCGGTGCCCAGCACTCCGGCCTGGGCTCGCGTGAGGCCCCAGACCGCGATCAGCGTGGGGATGACCAGGCTGTAGAATTGGACGTCCATGGCGTCCAACGCCCAGCCGCCCACGCAAGCGGCGAAGGCGCGCTTCTCACGCGGGGCGAGCTCGGCGATCCAGTTGCGCCGCGGAACGCTAGGCGAGGCAGCAATGGGGACGGGATGCATGGTGCTCTGTTTCACTAGACTAGCAGTCGTGTCGGCTGGCGGGGACGCGCCGGCTCCGCGATGCACTTCGGAAAAAACGAAGCCATTCCGCGGGTTGGCGGGGTCGGCCAAGGCTTCGGGCGCGTTTTGAAAAAACGAAACATCTATGACCGGGGCCGTGCACCCCCGACGATGAAAATACGCGAGATAATGCAGGCGTGTGAGGGGAGCGGTCGGCTTGGGTAATGGCGTTAGCCCGTAAACGAAACTGACTGGATCCGCGTGC
>DATDGT010000158.1:0-8764 GCA_036521975.1 Bryobacteraceae bacterium | reverse complement strand
CAAACTCTCAACCGTGCGCACGCGAAGCGTCTGCCGCGAGGCCTCCTTCAAACGGCTGTATCGAAAGCGACCCGGCGCACGCCGTTCATCCACACGTCAAAGTCACGTCGCCGGGTCGCTCCCGATACAGCACTAGCGTTTCACAGGATTTATGTGGATTGCTGGATGGCAGGGCTGTTATCGTCAGGAACCGGGCTGAGGGATTCAGGCCGGCGGAAAACTCGACGGGCATCACGCGATTCTTGCAAGGCTGGAGCGCGCCGTGGGCTAAATGGGGCGACTTACGGGCAGCGGCTGCGAATCTGTTCCACTACTTGGTCGAAATCCTAAAGCCGCTCAGAATAGCGTTACGATCATACACGTGTCCGATTTCGGGTGGCAGGTCGGCGCGCCGTGGCGGAATGCAGGGCCAGACGACGACAGGAATGATGTTGGCCTTAGCGTCGAGTGCCTGCTTGATCTCCGCCGTCCACGAGGCGCCCCGTGCGATGCGGTGCTTGTCCAGCCATGCGTCGAACTCGCGGCACGTCCTGGAGGCGGCGGGCGCGGCCAGACCCGTTCTTGCGCGCGTAGGAGAGGAATATGTTCAGGGCGTCGCCGGGGTCCATGAACTACTCTTCGAGGGCGAGGAAGTAGACGCGGCCACCTTCATCACCCGCGACGATGAGGTTAGGTGCAGCAAAGGCGCAGCAGTAAGGCGACGCATCGCAGTGAAATGTGGCCACGCACAGGCCAGTCTGCAAGTCCCACAGCTTCAGTGTGTTGTCCTCCGCCACGGAAGAGGCCCTCTTACCGTCCGGCGTTATAGCCACACCCATGACATGGTTAGAGTGGCCTTCCAACGTGCGAAGAACGAGGCCCGTGTCCAGATCCCAAACTTTCAGCGTGCGGTCGGAACACGCGGAAACCGCGCGCCGGGCGTTCGAGGTCACCGCCACTCCGCTGACGCTGTCAGAGTGGCCGCCCAGCATGCGTAGCGGCAAGCCGGTACCCAAGTCCCACACTATCAGCGTCCCGTCCGAAGACGCGGAAACCGCGCGATTACTGTCTCCGATCACCGCTACTCCATTGACGTCACCGTAGTGGCCTCTCAGCGTACACAGCGGCACTCCAGTGTCCAAGTCCCACACTTTCAGCGTTCTGTCTGAAGACGCCGCGTATTGGAGGCCGGCAGGTCTGCCGTTCTCGCCGTGACGCTCGCAGCACTCGTCGGCACTACAAGCGGACAAGTGAGATCGTCAGCGTACCGGACGACTATGACTATCGAGAAGTTCCCATTTCCTTCAGCAAGTGACGCCCAGTGCAGGGACAGGCATGCGCATTGTTCCGGGAACTGATTGCGCAGCATTGCGGTACGAGAAAGCCCCCAGCCTCAAGCCGGGGGCTCTTGCTCATGCAGCTTAGGTGCTGCTCACCGGCTGACCTGGAGGCTGGTTCCACCACCAGGGCCGCCGCCTCTGGGGCCACGAGCACCGTCGCCGTTGGAGACCACCTTGACCCACAGCGCATCCTTGTCCTTGAAGTAAGAGGTGTCGCTGGCCTTGCGCAACGCATCCAGGCTGCTTTGCTCCGTACCCGAGGCTGCGGTGGTGAACCCCGGCAGCTCGAAGATCACCCACGAGCCGGCATCCATTTCCGTCAGGGTGAGGTTCAGGTTCGGCCTTTCGGTGGTCAACTTGATCTCGGTACCGGCTCGTACGTTGCCCGAGTTAAAGCTGTACTCCCTGCCATTGCGGCTGAGAACGACTGGCGGCTGCGCAGCTCCACCACCTCGACCACCAACACCCACGGTTATGGGGACAACTGCGCCGCGACTACCGGCTCCGGCTCCCGCGGGAGCCGCGCCAGGACCGGCACCACCGGCTCTTCCAGGACCTGCGCCCCGACCGCCGCCGGCGGCGGCAAAACTCAGGCGTCCGACATCGCCCTTGCACACCGCAGCGTTCCAGTCGGGCTTGATCTCACAGGCTTGTGCGTCGGTTGCGATGCTGTCATTGGGGCCGTCGTTGAGAAGAATGTAGGAATTCGGGATACCGCCGACCGAGCCATCCAAGTCGTGGATGGCCGCGGCCTTCCAGGCCACGCCGTTCAGATTGTCGTTGCCCCACTTGCGCTCCATTGGCGGGAAATACACCGGCTTGGCGTTGATGAATTTCGCGCCCTCGATATCGTTTTCGGTACTGACCCCGGCGCTGGTATACATCAGGTAGGAGAGCGCTCCCGTCTTGCGTGTGGCGTTGTCCTCGTAGTTCCGGAACGTGACATTCACCACGTCATGACGGTAGTCGTAGTATTCGTAGCCGCGGATCGGGAAATCCGGCATAGTGGGCTTCGGCAGGCTGCGGCCATAGGCCTTCTCCCCGTCCGTCCTGGGGTTACCGATGTTCTCGGTTTCGCCCACGAACAGCGAGTCAATGACCTTTGACGTAAAGGGGTCACGACCGGCCGAGCCAGACGCATGCGTATAGCCCGTGGCGTTGTCGGCCACCGTCACATTCTTAAATACGTGCAACTCACCGCGGCCCCAGATGCCGCCATTGCGGTTCTTGTACGCAGTGAGATTCTCGAAGACGGATTCCACGCCCTTGCTGTTCGCGTCTTCGGGATTTTCCTTGGGCATATGCGCGTTGCCGGTAACGCCGAAACGGCCCTCAGGCCCAGTTACGTTCCGGTCGAACATGAACGAGTCGTAGTTGGAGTGGCCGACGTTGCCCTTGAACTCCTTGAAGGGCGTACGGCGCGGCCAGGTCTTGGCGCTGATCTCCGTGCCTTGGAACTTACCGATCGGGTGCTCCGGCAATGACATCCAGAAGCCTGTCACGTCGGATCCCGCCGCCACGTTGTCCCGGTAGACGTTGTCCGGATTCGTGATCCAGTAACTCGACACCGTGTTGTCGGAAGGGATCAGGACATCCTTGGAGGCCTGGCCATTCGCTCTGACGGCCTGGCGATCATCATAGTTTGCGCTCTCTCCGGCCGCGGCGAGGACGGTTGGGACGCACGGCTTGGACGTATGACACTTGGTCTGGATCGCCAGGTTGTGGATAAACTGGTTGCCGTGCTCGATGCCGTCTTCCATGAAGAAGCAGTGACCGACCGTGTTGTAGGTCACGTTGTTCTCGACCTGCAGGTAATTGGTGCCATGCACGGTCACGCAGCGGTTGTAGGTGTCGTGAATCGCCGCGTTTCTGATGTACTGGCCCTTGGCATCGCCGATCAGATGCCAGTGGATGGGATACCGGGCAAGAGTCAGGTTCTGACCCATTCGATTGAACTCGACGCTCTCGACAAACATCTTGCTCCCGGCCATCGCCATCACGTGCCCGCCGAAGAATGACTGTTCCGCGTCGGCCGATGCCTGGAGTTTGATATTGCGCGTGAGCAAACCGACTTCGCCACGTTCATCCACGTCGAAGGTGATCTTGCCGAAGTGCATGTAGTCGAGTTTCTTGTCGAGCGTGATCGTATTCCCACGGATGGCGGAAATGGTTCGCCGCTCAGCCTGCCTGGGATCAAAATCCGTTGACGCGAGGACAATCACGTCGCCGGCCCGCCAGCCGGCGGCGTTCAGGACCTCAATCGAGTTGCTGCCTGCTTCGGCTGTCCTGGCCAGCTTGGTCCAGGTGTTCTTCACGGTACCGTGCAGGTTCAGCGTTCCGCCCATGAGCATGATCCCGCGGTCACTGCGGTCCTTTCCACCCAGTCCACCGAAATCTTCGTCTTTGACGTTGTCAGTGAGGGTGATGGTCGCCTGGCGGGTGTGGGGCTTGGCTTCCGTGCCAATCTCCAACTCTCCGTGCACCATGATCCACTCGGTGGCCAGCTCCAGGTCTTTATCATCCGCGAAGCTCAGCTTGCCGTTGATCGTTAAGCCGTGCAGCGGCGGCGGGCTGACATCGAGGATGACGTTCATGTCCCTCTCAATGGTGACAACGGCGTCTTTGCCTGGCACCTTCTTGTCAGGCCAGGTGGCTGCATCAGACCAGCGCTTCCCGCGGGCCGTCGAAGAAGTCTTTTGCTGAGCCTTAACGACGGAAGATCCGATGAGAACTAAAAAGGCTGACAGCAACGAAAGGAACAAAAGAAAACGTTTTCGCATGGTTAAACCTCCCTGATCGATCACATTACGCTACTCTCCCCCGCGAGGATCCTAGGACGCGTAGCAAAGGACAATTTTACACGTATCGTCTGCCGGACAATACCCTCTGGTTTCCACGTATTCGCCTGCGGAGGGGTTTTGCGGAGCGCAGGGCTGAAGGGATTTGGGCAGCGCACAGCGAATGCGTTGTGCGCGACAAAGGAACAGAGACGGCGGTTCGGACGCCAGAGCATCCAACGCGCCGGGTGCTTATTCCTTCCAGTCACGATCCGGAGTGACTTGGACCACTGGCCATTCACCTTGGCCGCACCAAGCTTTCTACGAGTGGGGCGTGATCCGGCCAGAGCGCGACGATGCTTCCTTGCAGGGGACCTCTTCCCTCCATACAGGAACCGGAGATGCTCTCGGTGAACCGTGATATCTTAACCATGATCGGGCCTTACGAGCTCGTCGGCCGTTGGCAAGGGCGGGGAGATGTATCGAGCAAGTAAAGCTCGGAGGCGAAGTCGCTCGCAAGCGAGAACACCGATGCTATCGAGGCACGAGGATGGGTAGTCGCAGACCAAGCAGGAGGACGATGATGAGCTGGCGTAGTCGATTGCGGCGGTTTGTGCTGTTGGGTGGCGCGGTTTGGTTGATTGGGCTTTGCGTATCAGCGCAGGAGCCAGGTTTTTTTGCTGGCGACGCAGCGGTGGGCCTTACCGCGGAGCAGGCGACTCGCGGCAAGGCCGTCTACGACGGCAATTGCGCCAGTTGTCACGGCGCCAATCTCGACAATGGACAGTTCGGTCCCCCGCTTCGCGGCTCCGCTTTCAAGATGCACTGGACGAACCAGTCCGCGAACGCGCTGTTCACTTACATTGCGGCCAAGATGCCGCCGGCCGCGCCGGCCGGGCTCGGTGACCGCGCCTACGTCGATGTGGAAGCTTATATCCTGAACGCTAACGGTGTTGCGGCTGCCAGCAGTGAGTTGACTCCCGCGCGGAGCCAATCCGATGTCACTGTCCGCACCACCAATCAGGACGCGACCTATCAATCCGTGATGGCGGCGCGTAAGAAGCTACTCTCGACTTTGACACCGGTGACCGACGAGATGCTTCAGCGTCCCCCCGACGGCGAGTGGTTGGTGTGGCGGGGAAGCTATCAAAATCTCGCATTCAGCCCTCTTAAGAAAATTACAACGGCCAATGTTCATGATCTCGGGGTGGCCTGGAGTCTCGCGCTCCCGGTCAGCGCCAACGAAATTACGCCGCTGGTGCATGACGGAATCCTGTTTGTGGAAAGCGGCGCCAGCATTCAAGCGCTCAATGCCGCGACCGGGGAAGCGCTCTGGAAATATACGCGGTCGCTCCCGGAAAGGCTGCGCAACGGCCAGCAGTCGCGGATGAAGAACCTCGCGATTTACGGAGACGCGCTCTACGCCCCCACGCCGGACGGACATGTGATCGCGTTAGAGACCAAAACCGGTAAGGTGATCTGGGATCACGCAGTCATGAGCCCCGACGCCGCAGGCGCCGCTCCGTTTAGTATGACGGGCGGCCCAGTCGTCGCTAAAGGCAAGGTGATCATCGGCACGAGCCTGGGCATCAACACGCCCGGCGGCAACTACATTGTCGGGCTCGATGCGACCAGCGGCGAAGAATCCTGGCGCTTCAATACCATCGCGAAACCCGGCGAGCCGGGCGGCGATAGTTGGAACGGCGCGCCTTTTGAAGAGCGCTATGGTGGCGGCGTCTGGACTTCGGGCAGCTATGATCCCGTGCGCAACCTGGTCTACTTTGGAACTGGCAACACCTATGACGTCGGCACGTTAATGCTGCCTCAGAAACGAGTCGGCGAGTCCAGGGATGCGCTCTACACGGATTCAACTCTTGCGCTGAATCCTGATACGGGAAAGCTGGTCTGGCATTCTCAGCACATGAAGCGCGATGTATGGGATCTGGATTGGGTATTCGAGCAGTCGCTCCTCACGCTGCCGGTGAACGGCAAGCCGACCGAGTTGGTGGTTACGGGAGGCAAGACCGCGATCTTCGCCGCTATGGACCGCAGCACAGGCAAGCATGTCTTTTCCCGCGACCTGGGGCTGCAAAACATCGTGACCTCGATCGATCCAGCGACCGGGGAGCAGATTCCCAATCCGGCCTTGGAACCAGAGCCAGGCAAGACCAAGCTGCTGTGTCCCAATTTCAACGGCGCGCGAAACTGGCCGACCACCGCTTTCAACCCCGCGAGCTACATCCTCTACGTGCCGCTGGTAGAGACTTGCGCCGACTATAGCTGGACGCCGCGGAGCCCGGGGCAAATCGCGGCAGGCGGCGACGATATCCATGGTCCCACGCGGCCGCGGCCAGATGGCGACGGTAAATTCGGCCGCATCGAAGCGATCAATCTGGCGACCGGCAAGGTGCTGTGGATTCACCGGCAGCGCGCGCCCCTGGTCAGCTCCTTACTGGCGACTGCGGGAGACGTGGTCTTCGTCGGAGCCCTGGACCGCTTCTTCAGCGCTTATCACGCGGGGACCGGCCAGCTCCTTTGGCAGACTCAGCTCAATGCGGCTCCCAATTCGTCTCCTGTGACCTATAGCGTCCAGGGGGAGCAATACGTCGCAGTGGTATCGGGTGGCGGCGGGCCGCTCAGTTCCGGCTCGGCCAGTTTAACGCCTGAGATCGACAACCCCGCGGGCGGCACGACGCTGTGGGTGTTCAAGTTGCCGTCGCGCTGATCCACGTTTCCGGGAGTCTTTTCGCATTCACGGCAATCTAGCCGGATACAGCGATCTCCGAAGTGTCGCTCACGCTCCGGACGAGTCGTCGGCAAACGGGAAGTTGGGATTCCGCACGGGTTGACCGCCTGTTTCAGGATTAGTCCTGATATGTCCTCATCCATTCCGGGTCGTTTCCAGCGCTTTTGGGGCGGCTGTTCGGACGTGACCGGCGTTTGAATGAAGCCTTACGGCAGACGCTTCGCGTGTGAGCATTGAGCATTCTTGCCGTTAGCGGTATCGTCGCGTCACAAGGAGGAACTTGTGACCCGATTACGTCAGATGATGACCGAAGAACTCGTGCGCACGCCCACAGAGTCTCCGCGGCCATCCATGCGCGGGCGTGTGAGGCTGCCGCGATTCAGCGCTGTATAGTAGACATGATATGAATCGCCGCCAGTTTGTGACCGCCTCCGGGGTGGCGGCTGGGTTGGCCCACCTTGGGCGGCCTGTAGCCCTCCCTGCCGAACCTGCCAAACGCGCGCTGATGAAGCTGGGCTGCCAATCGGCGCCCACCAACGACACACATCTCAAATACCTGGCCCGTTACGGCGTAGAGGCCGTATGCGGCTACCCGGAGATCGCCGGCGAGCGGCTGTACGCGACTGTGGACGAGCTGAAGCGTATGCGTGAACTGGTGGAAAAGAACAAGATCACGGCCGATTGCGTAGCACCTCCATTTCTCACGTCGAGCCACATCGACCGTGAGAAGCACGGGGCCATTATGCTGGCGCAAAGCCCGGAGCGCGACCGCGACATCGAGGCGCTGCAGATTTTCATTCGGAACTGCGCTGCCGCCGGCATCTCGGCCATCAAGTACAACCTGAGCCTGCTCGGCGTCCTCAGGCTTCCGGATCGTACGCCAGGGCGGGGCGATTCCATGCTGAGTACCTGGCGGCTGAAGGACGCCAATCCCAACCCGCCGCTTACGCGTGCCGGCCGCGTCGATACCGACCAGTTTTGGGAACGGATTACGTATTTCCTGGAACAGGTGATTCCGGTGGCCGAAGAATACCGAATCCGGATGGCTTGCCACCCTCACGACCCAGGCGTTCCGCCGGCGGGCTACCAGGGAGTCACACGTGTGTTGGGCACTGTAGATAGCCTGAAGAAATTTGTCAGTATTCGGGAGAGCCCGTATCACGGCCTGAACCTCTGCCAGGGTACGGTTTCCGAAATGTTGCAGGACCCAGGCAAGGAGATCTATGACGTTATTCGATACTTCGGCTTGCGGGACAAGATTGTGAACGTACACTTCCGCAATATTCGCGGGCGCCGGGATGATTTCGTGGAAGTTCTACCGGATGAAGGTGATGTGGATTTTGTGAAGGCGCTGCAGGTTTACAAAGAGGTTGGCTATTCCGGGATGCTCATGCCCGATCACGTCCCGGAGGCGCCCGGGGATCCGGCGGGCTTGCAATCCTTTGCGTTTTGTTATGGCTACATTCGCGGGCTGATCCAGTCAGCGAATACGTTAGGCTAGGCCGCACCGAACCCCTATTACACCATTCACCCCCAGCGCTTGAAACCAGTCGTTGCGACGATCGGCATCGAGCATATGGGTGGGAGGCAGACAATCGAGACCGGGCTGGCGGAAACCGGCTGGCGCAGATTTCGGTGGCACACCTGTACAACCTGCGTCACAGTGCACGCTACCGCAATCAGGCAGCGGTGTACGAGCCAGACCCCGTTTGGTCAAAAAACTCATGCAGCATAGCTGTAATATTTCAATAGCCCGCCGAGGCGCTCGCGGCAACATACTCGGCTTCTGGGCCTTTGCTGGCCAACCTTTTCCGACGGGAAGAGGAGGACGTTACCTTTCCCTTGGTGGTTTCTTTCCGCATGAAAATGATCGACAAATTCGGTGAGCGCCCGTCGCAAGGACGCTTCTCCGAACAAGATCA
>DATDGT010000157.1:0-5488 GCA_036521975.1 Bryobacteraceae bacterium | reverse complement strand
CGCGGCGATGCCGCAACCTTTGACCGTGAAACCTCGCCGGACTTCGTGATGATTCACGGCGACAACTGGACTCGGGGCGGCAAACCGGTGTTGGTGGACGATAAGAACAGCTTCATGAAGCGCGTGGCCAGCCGCTCGTATGCCGTACATGATTTCGACTCCGTGAAGGTCGAAATGCACGGAGATGTTGCCATCACCTATGGACGCTATATCGGCAACATTCCAAGTTCAGGCGAAGGCAGAGCATGGTTTGCCGTCTGGTACGAGAAGGTTTACGCCAAGCGCGACGGCCGATGGATGTATCTCTCGCACCGCACCGTTCACGGCGCAACATACGGTCTGAATCGGGAGTCAGTAATCGATAAATAGTCGCGCCTGGCCACCACGTAATCCGTCCGTACCGCGTCATGACGTTCAGATCCCGGGCCTCAGGACGGGCATCAGCGTTCCAGTTACGGGCAACCGCCTGACCCCGCCCGTAAGGGCGGGGCTGAAGGCACAGAGCGCTTCGACGGGGGCCCTTTGGGCCGGGAGCGGCCAACGCTCACTGCAGGCTGGCGTATTCGGCCCTGGCTTGCTTAAAGACCGGAACCTCCTGGTCGGCATCCTTCCACAATTCGAAGAACTCGTGAAATGCCTTCTTCGCTCCCTGCGTGTCGCCCGCGAGTGCGGAGCCGCGCGCCCTCCCCAGATAAGACAGCGAGTAGAACAGCCCCCAATTCGGGTGGACCCAGGTAGCGCCCCAGCTCTCGCCCTTGTGTTCCGTGATTTTCTGAAACTCAGCGGCTGCCTCCCCACCCTTCTTTAGCCGCAGGTAAGCCAGGCCGCGCAAATAAACCGGCTCGAGATAGGAACGCTCGTATGCCGAAGCGGATGCCAGCAACTGCACGCTCCTCGCGGGCTCATCCCGGTACATCGCAGCCGCGGCTTGAATCGCCGGATGTTGCACTTCATTCCAAATGGTTCCGTTTGGAGTAAGCTTCGACATCTCCGCCGCCAGCTTTTCCGCCTCCATCTCGTCGCCGCACATCGCCAGCGCCGAGGGCGGACGTCCCAGCCGGCGCGCCGTCTGGCAATTACCCGATAATGCATCGGCGCGCGCATCAGCCTCTTCAAACTCTGAGGCGGTGCTCTTCAGCCCTCTGCGCAGCGCCATTTCCGAGGCTCTCCGGTACAACTCTTTCGACTCACGGCGCCGGCCATGAACGTTCCGATAGGCCGCCTGCAAACCCAGGCTAAGGTACTCCTCAGGCTTGCCTGCGAACCACTGAATCTCTTTGTCGATTGCAGCCTGGTCTTCCTCGACGAACGCCATTTCCAAAAAGCGCTGGTGGATCCTCGGTCCATCGATCCCCTTCTTAGGCAGTATCCCCAGAAACTGCTTCGCTTCAGGAATGCGATCCAGGCTGATATAGGCGTCCAGTTGCCGGCGATAGGGCGCGTCAGTATCGGGTCGCAACCGGACCGCTTCCAGGCCCTCCTTCAGCCCCTCTTCATAACGGCCCAGGTCGACATAAATGAGACCCAATTGATTATGAAATCCCCATTCGCGGGGATAGTTGCGGACAGCTAGTTGCCAGCCGTCGACCTCTTTGTCCACCTCGCCGGTCGCCCGGTAGTAGTAGGCAGTGACTTCATCCCGCTCGAACTCGGAGACCCGATCGGCCAAACCGAAGGCCCGCCTCGCGCATTCCGCGCTGCGCGCCATGTCGCCGGCCTGTTCGTAGGCGGCGCCGAGCCGGTAATATGCATCCGCGAAATTCGGATCGATCGCCGTAGCGCGCTCAAGTAACGGAATCGCGGCCAGACCCTGGCCCACGCTCAGCTTGGACAAACTGGCACTGTAGTATTGCAGAGCTTCGAGCGACGACGTGGTAGCCTTTTCGAGCGGGCGATTCAACTTCTGAATCGAGTTGTGCGATTCTCCCAGCTTTCCGCGCATCGCCGTGGCCGCGGTCCCCAGGGCGTTCAGCACGTGCTCTTTATCGCCAGCCTGGACCTGCTCACGCGCGATCGTGGCGCTATCCTGGCAAGCCACAGCATGGAGCGAGATGACGTAGTTTTTGCCGAGGCTTCCGATCATACCGTCGATGGTCGCCGCAGCTCCCTCTCGGACGCAGATTTCGCGCGCCGTCTGATTGGTGATCGGGGAACCCGGCGGAAGACGCATCAGGCGAAGAACGCGCTGCGCCTCATCGTCGTCCATGATCTTTAGAAACGGCGATTGTTCCAGTTGGATCGCCAGCCCCTGGCGAAGCGTGCCGTCGAAGATGGGATCGCCCGTCTTGTTGACGAAATCGGCGAGGACGACGGTGTCCTTGTCGGTGAGCTTGGCGGAGCGATGGAAGTACAGGTAAGCCCCCGCGAACACCGCAAGAAGGGCGGCGGAGGCTGTAATGATCTTCCAGGAGCTGGACGCTGGGGTTACCGACCTCAATTCCCGCTCCAACCCGGCAGCGGATTGCCATCGCCGTCCCGGATCTTCTTCCAGACACCGGTTTACGATTCGTTCCATCTTTCGCGAGGGAACATGCCTGCGCTGAGCGCCGATTCGCGTACCGGTGACCATTTCGTAGAGGACGCATCCAAAAGAGTAAATATCGGAACGTGCGTCGGCCGGCTTGCCCTCCCTTTGCTCCGGCGACATGTACGCAGGCGTCCCCATCACCGCGAGGCTGGCGGTCAGAGTTTCGTCCCCGCCCGATTTCGCCAATCCGAAATCCAGAACCTTCACGCCGGTTTTCGCGATCATAATGTTCCCGGGCTTGAGATCGCGATGCACAATGCTCTTGCTGTGCGCCTCCACGAGTGCGGCCGCAATTTGCGAGGCATACAGCAGCGCCGTGTTCAATGGAAGTGGTCCGCGTTTGAGTCGCGCGGCGATCGTCTCGCCCTCCACCAGCTCCATCACCAGGTAATTGGGTCCCACATCGTAGAGCGTGCAGATATTGGGGTGATTCAGTGAGGAAATCGCGCGCGCCTCCCGCTCGAAACGGGCGCTGAAGCGTTCATGAGCGGTCTTGATCGCGACGGCGCGGCCTAGCCGGGTGTCCACGGCCCGAAAGACCTCGCCCATGCCGCCTTCGCCCAGCTTGCGTTCAATGCGGTATGGTCCGAGGCGGGTGCCGGCTGTCAGCATGGTGACGGTCGTATCGGCCCCTATGGCGTTCTCAACCGCGGGCCGGTCCAGGAATTCGCCTACGTCTGGTTGCTCGAGCAGAGACTCCACTGCTTGGCGCAATTCGGGATCTGTTGCAGCCAGCAGCGCCGCGCGCTCTGGACCCGTTTTCGAGCGAGCGGCATGGTACAGCGCTTCAATTTGCTGGAAACGCTCCGGCGTCATTGCTCCCTTCTCCAATGCTCATTCTAGTGCCTTAATTCCCGCAGCAGCCACGCCCTGGCCAGATCCCAGTCGCGCCTGACCGTCCGCGGCGAGATGTTCAAGGCCTCGACGATCTCTTCCTCGGTCAATCCGCCGAAATAACGTAACTCCACTACCCTGGCCTGGCGAGGCGCCACTTGAGAGAATGCTACCAGCGCCTCATCCAAAGCCAGGATGGACCGGTCCGGGCCCGGTGACAGGACGGCTGTTTCATCGAGATTCACTTTGACCGCCAAGCCGCCACGCTTGTGCGACATCCTGGCGCGAGCTGCGTCCACCAGAATGCGCCGCATCATCCGCGCCGCCATCGCAAAGAACTGCGCCCGCTCGTGCCACTCGATCTTGGTGGTGCCCACCAGGCGGATATAAACCTCATGCACCAAGCCCGTCGTCTGCAACGTGTTGTCCGGGCGCTCATTCTTCATGTGCCGGCGGGCCATCACGCGCAATTCGCCATACACGCGCTCTGCCAGCCGGTCCAGGGCCGCCTGATCGCCGCTACCCCAAGCTTTCAATAGTGTCGTAATTTCGGTGGGATCGTGCACGAGCACTCCAAAAAATTAGCACACTTGTGGCCGCTTCCGCCGCCCTTTTTCGCCTGATCCGGCGGAAGGGAGAGAGAGCCGGTCGGTAAAGCCTCCTCCCTCAAGAAGACAAATTCACGTATAAAGGAGACAATCATGAAAAGCAACATCATTGCAAGAACTCTCACCCTCGCGGCGGTTTCCGTACTCGCCGGGAGCGTCGAGCCTCCCGCGAAGGGGGCGGACAACAAGGGCTGCTCCAACGCCAGCCTGAGCGGCACCTTCGCGGACAAAGACACCGGATTTGTTTACCTGTCCCCGAACGCAGCGCCGGTCCCGTTCGCCGGTGTGAATGCGATCACCTTCGACGGAAATGGAAATATGACGGCTATCGGATTCGGAACCGTAGGTGGCATGGGCGGTTCGCAGACGGAAAAGGGAACGTATCAAGTGAACTCTAATTGCACCGGGACTTACACGGTCACGGTCAATCCCGGCGCGCTAACTGTCCACGCCTTCTTCGTCCTCGACGACAGTCTAAATGAGCTTCAAATCATCGTCACCGACCCGGGTAACGTCATCACCTGCATCGCCCGGAGGCAGTTCCCAGTGGGCGACTGGAGACAATGAGTTGAACACGCTCTGGTGGAGCAAGCTTCAGCTTGCAACCTGGGCGTCCGCCTGCTTCAGCCCAGGTGCGGACGGAGGCTGAAGCTTGCGCCACCAGGCGTCTTCACGGTCGCGGCAGACGGTCCGGCCCCGGAACCGTGATACAAAACCGTGATACAATTCGGCGCAAATGTTCAAACGCTATCTCCTTTTTCTTATTGGGGTGCTCGCGTGCACCACTTGGGTCCGGGCGGCGCCGGATGCCGCTACCGAAGTCCTGGCACTCGAACACAAAATCGAGGACGCCGTCGTGCGCGGCGATGTTGGTTTCGTCGACAGCGTTCTGGCCGCCGACTTCAGCTTCGTTCATGGCGATGGCTGGACCATGGGTGGAAAACCTCTGGCTGTCGATGACAAGGCACGATTTTTGAAGCGCGTTGAAGACAAGGAGTATCTGGTCCACGATCTCGACGGAGTGAAAGCCGAGGTGCACGGTGACGTTGTCATTACCTCGGGACGATACGTCAGCTTGTACATGCCCAAGCCCCAGAATGCGATCCCGAACGCCACACCAGGAAAGTTGAACTCGATATGGTTCGAGCGCGTCTATGCCAAACATAACGGGCAGTGGCAGTTTCTATCGCATCGCACCGTTCATGGACCGACCGTATCGCCCGCGGGAGTCGATCCGACCCAGGTTCTTCCAGGTCAGGACGCGTCCTATGTCACAGGTCTGCCACGAATCCAAGTCAAGGCTGCCGCCTATCCCGCCCCATCCAAAGACGCGGCGGAAGTTCTCGAACTTGAAAAGGCGATCGGCGCCGCGATTGTTCGCGGCGATGCCGCAACCTTTGACCGTGAAACCTCGCCGGACTTCGTGATGATTCACGGCGACAACTGGACTCGGGGCGGCAAACCGGTGTTGGTGGACGATAAGAACAGCTTCATGAAGCGCGTGGCCAGCCGCTCGTAT
>DATDGT010000156.1:0-2597 GCA_036521975.1 Bryobacteraceae bacterium | reverse complement strand
CGGCGCGCGTCAAGCACTTTGAGACACCCAGCATGGGAGTTTACTGACTATCTTCCTTTGTTTTTTGGCCGGATGGCACCGGTTTGTTGATCCAAACCTCAGAGGGTAAGGGTTGCGGTTTGGGTGGTTGCCTGACGAAGCGATTGGGGTGCGCTTGGTAGGCCGCATCGAGCACCACCTGGCGGCGGGCCAGGACGGTTTGCGTCTCACCGAAATGTACCACCGCAGGGGTGAGTAAGGCGATACCGGAGTGGCGGTGCTGTTCGTTGTACCACTGGAAAAACTGCTGACAGAAGGCGCGGCTATCCTGGATGCAGCCGAAGCGATCGGGAAACTCGGGGCGGTACTTCATGGTTCGGAACTGGCTTTCCGAATAGGGATTGTCGTCGGAAACATAAGGTCGGCTGTGGCTCTTGGTGACACCCAGATCGGCCATCAGATAGGCGACGGGTTGGGACTTCATGACCCGACCGCGGTCGGCATGAATGGTGAGCTGCCCGGCCGGAACCTGGTGTTTGCCTATGGCCTCCTCGAGGAATTGCTTGGCTAGTTCGGCGCCTTCCCGGTACGCGATCATCCAGCCGGTAAGGTAGCGGCTGAAGACGTCGAGGATTACGTAGAGATAGAAGTAAGTCCACTTGACCGGGCCCTTCAGCTTGGTGATGTCCCAGCTCCAGAGTTGGTTGGGTGCGGTCGCCAGCAACTCGGGTTTTCGATACGACGGATGAACGAGTTGATCGCGGCGCTCGCCGGACTCTCCCTCCTGTGGGAGGATGCGGTACATGGTCCGAGTCGAGCAGAGGTACTGGCCTTGGTCCAGCAGGGTGGCCTGCACGGCTGCCGGAGAGCGGTCCTGGAATCGTTCCTGGTGGAGCACCAGCAGGACCGCGGTGCGCTCGGCCTCACTGAGGGAGCGTGCCGGAATCGGCCGCTCCGATGGCTGGGCCAACTCCGGTGCCGGCGATACAGACGGACCCAAGACGGGACGCTGTCGATAAAAAGTAGCCCGGGCCACCGCCAGGAAATCGCAGGCAGCCACGATCCCAACGGTGGGAGCCAGCTGGGTAACCGCGTCCATCAGGGTTGCTCCTCGGGGTCCGCCTTCGGCAGAGGCCACCCCAACAGAGCGCCCACTTTTTTTTGAACATCAATGACGATGGCCGCTTTGCGCAGTTCCTCGGTCAGGCGTTGATTGTCCCGGCGAAGCTTCTGCATTTCCTCTTCCTGCGGGTTCCGCTTGGACTTGGGACCGCGCTTGAGAGGGGTCAAGCCCTTGAGAATTCCGGCTTGCCGTTCGCGGCGCCAAGTGGTCAGGTGCGAGGAGTAAAGGCCCTCGCGACGCAGTAAGGCGCCGATGGCACCGGGTTGAGCAGCGGCTTGATCAGCCTCCGCCAGGGTCCGCAGCTTGTACTCGGCAGTGAAGGATCTGCGCTTGGCGTCGGGGACAACTTCAGGGTCTGGACGCGGTGCGGCGGGCGGCTCGGACGCGACGGTTTTGCCTGCCGCTGTACTCCGGTCCTTCTCGCTTCGCTCGTCCTCCCTACGTTCAGCGGCAGGCAAAACCGAGGGAGAAACCGAGGATATACCGTTGTTCTTCATATTGATTCCTGTTCTCGCCCTGCTCAGTAATTACGACCGGGAGAACTGTCTCATCCATATTGGCACGGAGGGGCGCAAGGCCGCCTTGCCGAGTTGATATACAAGGAGCTACGCCACCTTGCCGCTTCCAAGATGCGCTGGGAGCGGCCGGATCACACGCTAAGCGCGACCCGCCTGGCCAACGAAGCATGGCGTCGTCTCGCTGACTGCATGGAAGATTTCGTTAAATTAAACCGATCGCACTCTTTAGGTATTGCAGCAAGAGTAATGCGCCGTATTTTGGTGGACCACGCGCGCGCCAGAGGAGCCGGCAAACGCTGCGGCCGAGAAGCGATTCGGATACACGATGCGGACCCGGCGGCCCCCGAAGTCAATTACCCTCTGCTCGCGCTAGACGAGGCGCTCGATGCGTTGTCGAAGATCGATGCGCGCGCAGTTCGTGTGGTGGAGATGCGCTACTTCAGCGGACTTACTCATAGTGAGATTGCGTTCGGCGAGACGGGCTCGCCGGCAACATTGGCCCGCGGATTATTCATGAAGACGACTATACGCTACGTATAGATCCATTTCGAGGGCAGCGCCTTAGGCTTCAGTGATGTTCCAAACACACTACTGTGTGGGGTTCGCCTCAATCCAGTTCCTCAAGCTTCCGCTCGAGTTGTTCCCGGCGGTCCGCCGGCAGCTTTTCAAGCTCGGCCTTCAACTCGGGCACCCCGCGCCCAAACCAGGCCCGATCCGTCACCGGCTTCGGTTTCGTCTTGCTGCTCTTCTTCCGCATACTGCCTCAGGCGGCGGCCTTGAGGGCTGCGGCCACGTACCGGAAACGTCAGGCCGTCCCGCCCCTGGTCGTATAGCCCTGCCGGTTCAATTCATCGGCGATCTTGCTGGTGGTATGTCCGGCGGCTTTCAGCTCCCGGATACGGGCGAGGACGTTCTGCTCGGCCGGATCCTCTTCGAGAAGCCCTTGATCGATGTGCGGCACGATCACGTGAGGTGCC
>DATDGT010000155.1:0-7036 GCA_036521975.1 Bryobacteraceae bacterium | reverse complement strand
AGACTATCCCACCGGTCTCAAACCGAACCGCCGACTCATCTCATCGCTCGCCCTCAAACCCGGCAAGATATTGCCGCGATGGAACTACACCATTGCACCCAATCTGTGAGAATCTATGGAAGTTAATTTTGCGTGGACCCTATGATCGTCGCCATGCGCAGTCATCTAGGCGCACTACAAGCAGCGCTCGTCGTATTGCCGCTCCGGGCTAACGACCCGTTCGTCGGCACGTGGGAGCTAAATGTCGCCAAGTCCAAACTCGCCGGGCCGTATACCACTCTGAGGTCTGAGAATCTCGTAATTCAAGAGCAGGGCGATCAGTTTCTGATTATTGCAAACGTAACGAGGCAAGACGGTTCCACAGGCAACTCGAAAGAAGAAGTCTCCAAGAACGGGGGCGATCTCAATTACATCGAAGGAACTCTTCCGCCTGGCGTTTCCAGACGTGTAAAGCGGGTCAATGCCTACACGATTGAAATAACGACCTTGCTAAACGGGGTACAGGTGCAAGTCGACAGCGTGGTTGTCGACAGGAATGGCAGGGAGATGCGTATTATCAGACGCGGTGCTGTCCCGAGCGGCATGCCCTTTGAATCCACTGAGTTGCTGGAGCGGAATGAGTAAGGGCGCAGGCTGCGGTCCCCATACCCCTTGTAACCAGCTTGCGTAGACCGCGCGTGAATCGATACAATTGCTGTCACTGAGTTAGGTTGCGGCGAAATCCTCGTCTGAGATCGTCAACTCATGAATCGACCGGCACTACGAGGAGAAGCAAATGACTCCGGGCCAGCAAACCCGAATCATCGGCACGGTCGTCCGTGCCCTTCTTTGTTGCGGCGTTCTTCTACTGGCCGGAGTTCGAAGGCTTGAGGCGGCCGATTTCACCTTACCTGCGACTCCTTCGACGGTGGTGTGGGGATATTATTCAGCGCAGGCGAGACCCGTCCTCACAGTCAGGTCGGGCGATACGGTGCGGATGCAAACCCTATCGACCTGCGCTCCGGATCGGATGGAAGCGGCGGGCGTTCCGGTTCCGCAATACGATCGGGACATTCACGCGAAGGTAACGGATAGAGGGCCGGGCGGTCATATTTTGACGGGTCCGGTGGCGATCGAGGAGGCGGAACCAGGAGACGTTCTCGAAGTTCAAATTCAGAAAATCGAGATCGACGTCCCCTTCGCCTGCAACAGCTTTGGACCCGGGCGCGGCTTTCTGCCCAACGATTTTCCTTATGCACGCACGAAGGTGATTCCGCTGGACCTTGCGCACATGGTTGGCAGATTCGCTCCGGGAATCGATATACCTTTGCATCCGTTTTTCGGCAGCATGGGCGTCGCGCCGCCGGGCACGGCGCGCATAAGCAGCGGACCGCCGTGGATGCATGCCGGCAACATGGACAACAAAGAGCTGGTCGCCGGAACCACGCTGTTCATTCCCGTTCATGCAAAGGGAGCGCTGTTCCAGGCTGGCGACGGCCATGCTGGACAGGGCAACGGCGAGGTGGACATCACGGCGATGGAAACCTGGCTGACCGGGACGTTCAGGTTCATCGTCCATAAGGATGAACATTTGGTTTGGCCGCGCGCGGAGACGCCCACGGCTTATATTTCGATGGGATTCGACGAAGATCTTAAGACGGCGACCGAGATGGCCGTGCGGAACATGATCGACTTCCTGGTGACCGAAAAGCATTTGAGCAAAGACGATGCGTATGCGCTGACCAGCGTAGCCGTGGATGTCGATATTACGCAACTGGTGGATGGCAAGGTGGGCGTCCATGCGATTTGTCCGAAGAATATATTCAGCAACGGCTTCTGAGCCGCGACTATCCCCTACTGAGCCGCGGCCGCGAGCGAGCGGTCCGAAAGGTGTTGTGCTATGACGATCAATCGACGTTTGCTTCCGTATCTCCTTGTAACGTGGCTTCCGCTGGCTACACAGTCTCGCCTCCTCGCCCAGGATGAAGACGCGGGCGCGGGGCGGTGGCAAGCGCGCTCCATGGTGGAAACCAAGTTCGGAATTGTGGCGACCAGCCAGACTTTGGCTTCGGCGGCGGGCGCGCGCATTCTTGAAATGGGCGGCAACGCGATCGACGCCGCTATCGCAGCGAACGCCGTGCTAGGGGTAGTCGAGCCTATGTCGGACGGCATGGGCGGCGATCTCTTCGCGATCGTTTACGAGGCCAAGACCGGCAAGCTGTATGGATTGAACGCCAGCGGATGGGCGCCTACGGGCCTGACGATCGAAGCGCTGGAGAAGCAGAAGCTTACCAAGATGCCGCAGCGCGGGATCTACAGCGTGACGGTTCCGGGCGCTGTGGCGGGTTGGGAGGCGCTGCGGAGTAAATTTGGGACGATGCCGTTCTCCCGACTCCTGGCGCCTGCGATTTACTATGCCGAGAACGGATTTCCGGTCACGGAGATCATCGGCGCCGCGTGGCAAGGCGCGACGAAAACGTTATCGGCGAACAAAGGCGCCAAAGATACCTATTTGCCGGACGCCCTGGCGCCAAAGGTGGGCGCCATCTTCCGGAATCGGGACCTGGCGGGATCGCTCCGGTTGGTCGCGGCGCGTGGGCGCGATGGATTCTACAAGGGCGCGACTGCGCAGGCTCTGATTCGCGAAGCGAAAGAAGATGGAGTTGAGTGGACTGCCGGCGATCTGGCCGAATTCCAGCCGGAGTGGGTAACGCCGATTTCGACCACGTATCGCGGCTGGACCGTCTTCGAACTGCCGCCCAACGGGCAGGGAATGGCGGCGCTCGCGATGCTGAACATGATGGAGCGATTTCCGCTGTCCCAATACGGGCAAGACAGCGCCAAGGCTCTGCACGTAATGATCGAGGCCAAGAAACTGGCCTACTCCGATCTATTGCGATACGTGGGCGATCCGCGCTTCACCAAAACGCCGGTGGACCGCCTGCTTGCCAAGGATACGGCGGCCATGCGCGCCGCGTTGATTACTCCGAATAAGGCGGCCTGCACGGTGACTCCGACGGAGCTGTCCTGGTTGGCGCGCCTCCCTGGTGCGGACACCATTTACATGTCGGCCATGGACCGCGAGGGCAACATGGTGTCGCTGATCCAAAGCAATTACAGCGGATTCGGCTCCGGAATCGTGGCGCCAGGGACAGGCTTCGCACTGCAAAACCGCGGCGCTCTATTTTCCCTGGAGCGAGGTCACCCCAATGCGCTGGCGCCCCGAAAACGTCCCCTGCACACAATTATTCCCGCGTTCATGCAAAAGGGGGATACGCGGATCGCTTTCGGGATAATGGGGGGCTGGAATCAATCTCAGGCACACGCCCAGTTCGTTTCCAATGTGGTGGATTTTGGAATGAACATTCAGGCAGCGCTTGAAGCGCCCCGGTTTACCAAGCTCACGTTCGACGGTTGCGATCTGTTTATGGAGACTCGAGTGCCTGAGGCAGTAGTGAAAGAGCTCCAATCCATGGGCCATGCGATCAAACCAGCCGGTCCGTACTCCGGGCGAATGGGCGGTGGACAAGCAGTGATGAGCAACGCGGACGGGATTCATTTCGGCGCTTCCGACCCGCGCAAAGATGGCGCGGCGGTCCCGGAAAATCCGGCCTTCGAAAACAGGTGACCAAGCGGCGTCAACTGCGCATCGCATGCTCGTGCAGTGAGGTCAGCGCCTGCCAGGCGGCGGCAACGGCGCCTTCCTGCCAGTCGGGCTCAGAATACGGCGCGGTTGCCGCGCACCCAATCAGAAGCCGGTTCTCGACCTTCGACAACTGCGCGCGTCGCGCCGGCGATACGCCGGTCGCGAAGCCGCCGCGGCTGTATTCGATCTTCTGCCACCAGACGCAATAGGCGCTCTCGAACTCCTGGCGGATCTGAGGGTGGACCTTGCTCGTATGCGTCAGGACGTGCTCGACGCGCTCGGCGACAGGCTGGTCGATCAGGTTGGCCACCGGACCGTTCGCGTAGAGGCCCAGCAGTACGCCCTTCCGGGAAAAGTACCCGGTCGAGGGATACGAGAAATCGCCGATCGGCAGATTTGAATAGAGGTGCCCGCCAAAGATCTGGTCGTCCTCCTCCCAGAACCGGCGCTTCATCGCCAGCCCCATCTTGGCGCTGTTGCTGTAATTCGTCGCGCGCACCGCCGCCATCGTGTCCGCGGAGAACTGGCAGTCCAGACCGGCAACAATCGAGAGCGGCAGGCAGATCACTACGTAGTCGGCAGTGAGCGTGTGCGTCCGGCCCGTCTTCGTGTCGCGGTAGGCAACCGTGGCAGCGTGGTCGTCCTGTCGCACCGACTGCACCGCGGCATTAAACGTGATACGGCTCGGCCCAATCGCACGCGCGAAGGCTTTCGGGATCTGCTCCATGCCGCCGATCGGATGGAACATCGGTGCCGCCGTAACGCCGTCACGCGGAGCAATGGACCTGATGCGGTTGCCAAATCCCGCCTGCAGGAGCGCGCTCAGTTCGTAGGGATCGTCCGGGCCGCGATCGGCAAAAGCCTTGTATCGCCGGTCTTTCCTATCGAGGTAGCCCTGCGCCACAAGGAAACCGGCGAGTCGCTCCTGGTCATCGGCGGTCAGCGGGAGATCCAGGGAGCGCTGATCGATGGCCTTCACCAGCAACTCGTTCACTTGCCCCACGATATCGGCCTTGACCTCGCGCAGACGCACACGCTTGTTCCCGAGCGAGCCAGCGGCGCCCTCGTAGTAGAAGTATGAGGCGTCTGCTTCATTGACGAAGATCTCCAGGGGGACACCGAGCTCCTTGCAATAGTTCAGCACGCCGGTGTGTGTATACGGAATGCGCCACGCGCCGGCGTTCAGCCACTGGCCTTCATCCCACGTGCACCGCTGGTGCTCGCCGCCAATCTCGGCGTGCGTCGTGCCTCCGCGCACCGTCCACACCAGCCCTCCGACCCGGTCTCGCGCCTCGAGTATGTGGAAATCGTAGCCAAGTCGGGAGAGCTCGTATCCGAGCGCCAGGCCCGACACGCCCGCGCCTAGCACGAGCACCTTGGCGTTGCGCGGACGGCCGGAGAGCGTCGGACGTGTGCCGGCCGGCCCTGCCATCAAATCCCACGAAGAGAGCGCGGTCATCACCAGTGATGAGCCGCCAACAGCGCCCAGGTGGCCGAGGAATCGACGCCGGGTCAGCGCTGAGCGGGAACGGGACGAACGGGTCGTGGTCATGCTGTACTCCGAGTCTGCCGGTTTTTCAACCAATCTTTCAGAATGGCGGCTTGTAATGGAGTGTGATTGTCGATCACGGTCAATTCGAAACTTCTCTCCACTTTCGATCCCACCACCACATTGATTTCTTCAATCCTGTCGCGGCGCGCCACCAGCACTTTCATGGTGTCTCCCGGTTTCTTCCTCTTCAGGATCTCATCCATTCTCCGATTCCCTATTGGAGAGCCATCCACACCCACCTTGCCTGAATCAGTGGCAGCACGCCTTGGCGGGAGGAGGCACATCCATAGCAGGGCTGCGCGCGAAAAATCCGTCGGGGCGGAATTGGAATCCCAGCATCGCGACTGGCATTACAGGCCAGTCTTCGGGTCGCGGCACATGATTGTGTGCAAAGACATACCAGAGTGACAGCTCCGTATTGTCGACGCTCCGGTTCGTCTTGGTCCAGTACGGCAGGCCGTCTCCGGTGGGATGTTGGTTGGGATACTCCCCAGCCGCGTAGCGTTCCCGCGGATCGTACGGCGTGACCCACAGGTGATTGGATGTGAATCCCGCCCGCCGCATTACTGCCGCGTCGGGCTGCACCAGCGGCGGACAGTTCTCGCCCGGAACCAGCCGGTAGCCCACGGGCCGTCCCAGGCGATTTTTCCTGTTCGGATTGACCACTCGCCAGAAGCGGGCCGTAGCGGAATTCACTCGGCGCTGTGCCTCCGCTTCCGTGGCCAGCAGCGTCTCTTCGGCTACAAAGGCGTTGCCGTGCGGGTTGCTCCCTCCCCTGGGTATCCCAACGCTGTTCACTTCGTAAACGGAATTATTGGGGCCATCCACGCAGGTCACCAATCGGGCCGCGAAAATATGCTGATGACAGGGCGCGTTCAACTGCGGAGCCACTTCCACGCCATAGAGCGGCTGCTCACCCGGCGCCAAGGCCGTGGTGTTCATGATTCCGGTCAGCTTGATTTCGCATTGGATCGAGCCATCCTGGTAGAAGTACCAGTAGTATCCGTATTCGTAATTTCCGACGGTGGCAATGAACGAAACCGAGAGCCGGCGCGACCTCCGCACTTCCGACTGCCCGGTGCGCCAATCCGTGTGCTTCCACAGAATGCCGAAATCCTCCTCATGCAAGCAGACCGCGTTCTTGAGCGGCGCGATATTTCCGTGACTATCGACCAGCGGAAAATCGAAATAATGAATCACGCCCAGACAATCGCAGCCTAGAGCGAGCGAATTGGCGAGCATTCCTAACCCATATTCGCCGATATCAAAGGCGTTTTTTCGATAATATGGCTCTCCGGGATCGCCGTATGGAACCACCATTTCGCAAATCGAGGCGCGGGTAAGAACCGGCCGTTCGACCCCATCGTCGTTGTAGCTGATGGTGTGCAACACCAGGCCCTCGCGCGAGGTGAACCCTACGCGGAATTTCCATTTCTGCCATTCCACCTGGTTGCCCGTCACCTTAAAACTGACGCCTTCCGGCTGCACGATCTCGAGCGGCTTCAGGTCGGTGCGCACGTTGGGGATGTACTCACGAGCAAAATTTCCCGGCTCGGGAGGAAGCGGCGCGATCGGGTACTCCTCGATACGGATCACTTCCATCTTGTAGAGATCCACCACGATCACCATGCTGTCGATGGGCCGCGCGTAGCCGTTGTCGTGCGGCTCCGATCGGACAAAGCACAGCGCGCGCAATCTTCGCACGTCCCGGTCTTCGGCCGGGTGCGCGACATGGAGGTGCAGACTCGATCGGTCTTCTTTTTTGTAGCTTTTTTCTTAGCGTCTATATACGCTAAGAGAAAGGAGACCCTTGATGACCGACTCTCTGCCTCAGCTGGAGTCCCAACGCTCCGATCTGT
>DATDGT010000154.1:0-7555 GCA_036521975.1 Bryobacteraceae bacterium | reverse complement strand
TTGCAGTACTTGCAGCAGCGCCTGCTGGATGAAACGATCCAGCACCGTCGGAATGCCCAACTGGCGCACCCCTCCGTCCGGCTTGGGGATTTCCACCCGTTTAACCGGCTGCGGCTGATAGGTCCCGCTCAGCAACTGGGCTCGATGCTCTGGCCAGTGCTTAATCAGGTAGCGAGGAAGATTCCGAACGGTCATGCCGTCCGCCCCCGCTCTTCCCTTATTGGCTTTGACTCGCTTTAACGCCTCCTTCAGGTTTTCCCTCTCCAGCACTTCTTCCATCAGCGTGTCGGCGGCAGCCGGGTTTTCGGTAGCGCGAGGCGTCGCCAGCGTTTCGGTCCCTTCGCCGCCGGCGCTCGGAGTTTCACTCCGCGCCGGTCCGTCGAAGTCCAGTCGAAGCTGGTGATTCTGCCGCTTTCCGCTCATGAGCCCCACGACCTACTGGCCGCTCCCTTTACCCCTGGGCAGGGGAACCGTTCGGGCCTTCGCCGCTAACGCGGCTACTACGCCCTCTGCTGACTTCTGACCCGCGTTCAGGCCGCCTCGCGGCTTCCTCAGTCCCGAATCCGGGACACCGGTCAGATCTCCCGAGGTAAGTTCGACAGCCTTCCGCGCACAGCCGTCGGATTTACGCTTTGCGTCGTTGATGGATATAGACTTTGCGGTGAGTTGGCCGCTCGTCTGACGCTCACGCCTCATATCCGTTGAATTGTTCATCGGCTTGCACGTTTGCTCCACGCTTCTTTCAGACCCTCTGTCGCCAGAACGCCCTTGCGCTTCGCTAACCCTTAACCTCCATCAGGTTGAGTAGAAGACTTTCACTTCCAAACTGCCGAACATGCTCGGCACACAACTCCAGTCACAGGCTAGAGCCTGTGCCATCATCTTGCCCAAGTCAACTGCACGAAATGTAGAAAATCCAGTCACGGACAGTAAGTCCTTAAAATACAGCACGTAGGCCGCAAAAGCTCGCGTTGCTTTGCGTTATTTAGCGTTATTGTTTGCGTTATTTTTGCGTTATTTTTGCGTTTATCTCGCGTCATTTTAGCGTTTTTCCTCGAAGCCATCATGCCTCCCAGGGCGATTCGTGTTAACTCGCGCAACGCATTCGCTGTGCGCTTGCCACAGACCCGAACAGCAACATCGGACCTTTTCACCCGTTTCGATAATTGATCTTGCAAACGGGAACGTTTCAGATTAGGGTATGGCTAGCCGCGACGTGTGATCGAGCACGGCCGCCGCAGAATCCTGCACTTCAACCTCACGCGACAGCCGTCGGCCGATTGGGTGGTGCCTCAGTGGCGCGAGGCCTTTCCGGAAGCGGCTCCGTATCGCTATGCGATTCTGGACCGCGATTCGATCTTCGACGCCAATCTCCTGATTTTCCTGAAGGCCACCGGGCGGACGCCGAAACGCACGAGCGTCCAGGCGCCGTGGCAAAACGGAATGGCGGAACGATGGATCGGAAGCTGCCGCCGCGAGATCCTGGAGCACGTCATCGCGCTGAATGAGGAGCAGCTTCGTCGCTTGATCCGTGATTACATCGGCTGTCACCAAGAGGATCGGACTCACGATTCCTTGGACAAGGACACCCCGAATCGAGGGCTGGTCGAGCCCAAGCCGGCCGCCGACGTCACCGTCATTTGACTGCCGAGTCTGGGTGGGCCCCCCCATCGCTACGCGTTGCGGAAAGTGGCATAAGAGGAGCGTCGCAGTAGGATTCTCGGACTACTCGACGCTCTGCCTGGAGCGCACCCGCCCTGGGCGCTCCGTCTGACCCCGGGGGACTATGCCGCCACCGAGTTCTCGATCCAAATGCGGGCCATCGATGCAGATCGCGCCGGCGCCGGCCTCGGCTTCCCGTTCTGGTAGCGCTATGCGGAGCACTGCTCGGTAAGAACACGCCCGGCGGGACCATCGTCGTTGGCGCACTGAACCTCGGCGGCTCGCAGTCAATTAACTCGCGGCCCCAGCTCTCGGCGCCTCCGCGGCCTCGGATTCGTAGACGAAAGCGCAATCGGGCCCGACGCTCACCCGAATCGAGGCGATTCTCTCGCCTTCCGCCATGCCCGCCAGCAACCGCTCGGAGATCCGTGGCAACAGAGTGTTCGTTAAAATGTGATCCACATTGCGCGCTCCGCTTTCCACCTCCGTGCAACGGCGTGCTACCTCTTCCACCAGGGCCGAATCGAAATTCAAGGAAATGCGATGATTTTCCCGCAGCCGACGTTGAATTTTATCCAGCTTGAGCGTGACGATTTTTTTGAGAGTCTCGTCTCTCACAGGAAAATACGGCACTATCACCAGACGCCCCAGGAACGCAGGTTTGAAGATCTTATCCAGTTCCGGTTTGAGGGCTTTCACCAAACCCTCCGCGCTGGGCATGGTTTCGGGATCCGCCGTGAGCTTCATGAGCATGTTCGTGCCGGCGTTAGAAGTAAGAATGATGATGGTGTTCTTGAAATCGATTTCGCGACCCTCCCCGTCCTCCATCATTCCCTTATCGAATACCTGGAAGAAGAGTTCCAATACGTCGGGATGCGCTTTTTCCACCTCGTCCAGCAACACCACGGAATAAGGTCTCCGGCGCACCGCTTCCGTCAGGACTCCGCCTTCTCCGTAGCCCACATATCCCGGCGGTGAGCCCTTGAGAGTAGAGACCGTATGGGCTTCCTGGAATTCGCTCATGTTGATGGTGATCAGGTTGCGGTCGCCGCCATACATTAAATCGGCGAGCGTGAGAGCGGTCTCGGTCTTGCCCACGCCGCTGGGCCCGACCAGCAGGAACACACCCACCGGTTTGCCCGGATCCTCCAGGCTGGCGCGCGAGGTTCGGATGCGCTGCGCGATCTGCACGAGCGCGTGGTCCTGGCCGATCACCCTCGCCTGCAAATGTTTTTCAAGCGCCAGCACCGTCCCGATCTCGTCTTTCAGCATCTTGCCAACGGGGATTCCGGTCCATGCCGAGATGACCTCGCCCACTATCTGGCCGTCCACGCAGACTCTCATTAAAGGCTGCTCGCCTTGCAAAGTTTCGAGCGCAGCATTGTGGGTCTCCAGTTCTTGTTTCAGAGTGACGCGCTCGGAAGCGGGCGCGGCGGGATCTTCCAGTTTCACGCGCAGCTCGCGAATCTTGATCACTAAATCGCGTTCTTTTTCAAAACGCTCTTCGATCGATTTGAGGCTCTCTTCCGCGCTCCGCTTCCGCTCGGCGATGGCCGCTAAGCGTTCGGCGTGATCGGCGCCCACGGCGGCTTCGCGCTCCAGCACGCGAGCTTGCACAGCGAGATCGTCGATTTCCCGGCGCGCGTCTTCCAAAGCGGCGGGGATGGCGTTTTGCCCCAACGCCAGCCGCGCGCACGCGGTGTCCAGCACGCTCACCGCTTTATCCGGCAATTGCCTTCCGGCCAAGTAGCGGTGCGAAAGGCGCACGGCCGCGCCGACGCCCTCGTCCAAGATTCGCACGTTGTGGTGCTTTTCGAGCGGCGCGACGATTCCCCGCATCATCACCATGCAGGTCAGCTCGTCCGGTTCTTCCACCTTCACCACCTGAAAGCGCCGGGCCAGGGCCGGATCTTTTTCGAAATACTTCTTGTACTCGCTCCACGTGGTGGCTGCGATGGTGCGCAACTCGCCGCGGGCTAACGCCGGCTTCAGCAGATTTGCTGCGTCGGTTTGGCCCGCCTGGCCTCCCGCGCCGATCATGGTGTGGGCTTCGTCGATGAAGAGAATGGTGGGCGTGGGCGAGGATTTTACTTCCTCGATCAATCCCTTCAGCCGGTTCTCGAATTCGCCCTTAATGCCCGCTCCCGCCTGAAGCAGCGCCAAATCGAGCGTGCGCAGCTCGACGTTCTTGAGTGGCGGGGGCACGTCGCCTTGCGCGATGCGCACCGCGAAACCCTCTACCACCGCCGTCTTGCCCACCCCCGCCTCGCCCGTCAGAATCGGGTTGTTCTGCCGGCGGCGCATGAGAATGTCGATCACCTGCCGGATTTCGAAATCGCGCCCCAGCACGGGATCGATTTTCCCCGCGCGCGCGTTGGCGGTCAGATTTATGGTGAATTGATCCAAATTCGGCGTCTTTCCGGACGCGCGCGGGGCGGCGATGGGGCTCCCCGGCGTGATTTCCGCAGGTGTGTCTTCGGCGGAGCCCTCGGTCAGCGCGGCCAGATCGCGTCTGACAACCTCCGGTTGGATTTTTTGAATTTCGCGGCTGACCTCCCGCATCATGCGCAACAGTTCATCGTCGCTCACCACGGCCAGAATCGTGTGCCCGCTTCTGATCTGAGGGGCGCCGTATTCGAGCGAAGCTAGCGTCCATGCCCCCGTCAGCATCTTCACCAGATGAGGACTGAAAACCGGCGTCCGTGCATTGCCGCTTTTGAGCTTGTCGAGGCTCCGCTCCAGTTCCTTTTGGAGGCGGGACGAATCCACCCCGAAATGCCGAAAAATAGCGGCGGCGTCGCTGCCCGCGGCATCGAGTAATTTGAGCAGGAAATGCTCGATCTCGATGTCGTAATGCGTCCGCGCCAGGCACAGTCCCGCGGCCGCTTCCAAGACCGACCGGGTTGTCGCGTTCACCTTCCCGACCAGTCCCTTGAGATTTACGTTCATACCGCACCCCTAACCAGCCCCTGCGACGCCGCCTTTGCGCCGCCCGGCCCTTATTTCTGCGTTTCGCGATCTTCGATTGTACCCGTTTGTGCGAGGCACCACGGTCTGGCCGCGGAAGAATGCGACCACAAGTTCTGACTGCGGCCTAATTCCGGGGTTGCTGTGCCTTGGGCGCCGACACGTATCCGGAGATCATATCCTTCTTCACTTCATTCACCACCAGCTCGTAAGGCAACGGCGAGCGGGAGACATAAAATTGCAGCGGCTCGTTGATAGTCTTGTCCTTCTTCTCCACTTTCCTGTCGTCGGCGGTGACCTCGACGGTGTAGCGGTTTCTCTTGGGATCGGACGCGATCAGGCGCAAGAGAACGTCGCCGAACTTCCGCGGAGCCTTCTCCTTCGGCAATGTGAATTCCAGGTAGCTCCGCTCTCCGCGCGCCTTGAGAGCCTCCAACTCCCTCGCATTGGTTGCAATCAGGGCGTTTTGCCCGTCCAGGTCACCCCGCGCGGTCTTCAGACCTTCGATGACTCTTTCCAGGTCCGATTTCGTGGCGGAAATCTCGGTCTTAACGGCGCCGACCTCGTTCGACACCTCGCCCACCCTGCTTTTGGTGGCGTCCTGCTCCGTCTTCACCTGTGATACGGCATCGCTCACCGCCGCCACCCTCTGGGCCTGCTCCTGTTGCATTTTTCCGAGTTGCACCGCCAATTCGTCGGCGCGCTTTGCGGCCGATACCTGAGCTTCTCCCACGGCCGTGCTCGCTTGCTGGCGCGCTGCATAAAGCTGCTTCTTCAGCGCATCGATGATATTTCTATTCTCTTCCGTCGAAGCCGTCGAGTTCTGGTGAACGCCAACGATTTCCGCCCTCAATTCATCTCGAGTTTGAGCCAGTTCGTTACGGAGGCGATCGGAGCCATCGCGAAGCTGCTCCAATTCGCGGCCGATTTCGCTGATCTGATACAACACGTAGATGAACCCGCCCAACAGGGCCAAAACTCCGCCCGCCAGGAGCATTAGGCCGGGGGTTAGGGTTTTACCGGCGCCGGGTGGCGAGGAATCGCTCACGCTCATCTCCCTTTTACGACTTCCCGATTAGGGTCGACGAACTATTGTACGCCCCCTAAAAGGGATAAACGAGGTCTTTTCGATCGCACTCGCCGTTCCTCCATGAAAAACTCAATGGGGCTATGTGTCGCGGCGACCAGTTCAGAACGTCTTCGATCCGCTCCTGCTCGACTCTCTTGCGCACGGCGAATCGATGGCGTTCGCCGAAGGGATCCGTTCCCCGGAGGACACACAACCAGTCAATTCCGCGCGGGACCTCCTTTTGGGCCTCCAGAGCCTCGCCGGCCGAGTGGAACCGGCGAGCTGGGTCGTGCTCAAGGCATCCTAAGATGATCCGGTTCCAAACGCGCGGGAGTTCAGAAACCAGATCGGTTGGAGGCAAGAAGCGGCCGGGTTCTCCAGATTTTGGAACCGGTTTTTGGCCGGTGAGCATTTCGTGAAGCACTACTCCGAAGGCATACACATCGCTCGCGAGGGAAGTAAGTCCTTGCAGGGTCTCGGGAGCGATGTATCCCGGCGTTCCAGCCAAGACACCGGTTCGGCAAGAGTCACATCTGATTCATAAGATCTAGAGATTCCGAAATCGGTGACCCAAACCCGGGGGCCAGGTCCGGCATCTTCCAAAATCACGTTCTCGGGCTTAAAGTCGCGGTGAATTACGCCGGCTCGGTGCGCAGCGTCAAGCGCGGCCACCATCTGCCTGATTATAGGAAGAGCACGCTCCGGTGTGAACCGTCCCTCGCGCTTCAGCCGCGCGCCGAGCGTTTCGCCCCGCAGTAGCTTCATCGTCAGGAACAGGATTGGGCGGGACGGTCCGCCGGAATTGAAAAAGTCATAGGTCGGGCATAAGCACCCCAACCGAAAAGGCTGTATCTTCTTGATTCGAAGCGGGCAGCCGGCTTGCCGGTGGTTCTGATGCCCTTTGCCGTGTTCCTTCCCAGTAGTTCTCGATAGCTTTGGCACTCTTTCGCTCCGTTTTGCGCATTAAAGTGCTGAGAGGAATTTTGGTTTGTTTGATGTTTTCCACTTGGGAGGACATCAGGGCGGTTGCGCTCGATGAGCTCCAGCCAATATCAACGTGCCGGGTGCGACGATGGGTTCCTGACGCGCCGATTTATTAACCGAACGGTGAGATCAACAATAACCAAACGGTTAGATCGCGAGTTTGCGGCGTCGATCTGCTCCGCGACGTGGTTTGTGGCGCTCAGGCCTAAACGCAATTGGCGGAATGACTCATGGCCGACGCCGCTTCGGCGGCGCGGATGTGGGGACAAATGGCAGTAATCCTGCCAAGTGTTTTTGGAACAGGAGTCGGTATGGTTTATCAAGGCTCCCTCTGACGCGCTCGCGGCTGCGGCGATAGCCAATGCTCAGCAGCCACTGCAGTTTATAGCATCCGGTCCAATGCGAAATCGGGGACCAAACGCGATGAGAGGTTGCCCTCCCATTCCGCCGCCACTTGCTGTATTATTTATGAACAGCCTTATGTCGGCCAAAGGGCGGTACGAGATCCTGGAGATCCTCGGAGAGGGGGGAATGGGGATCGTGTATCGTGGCCTAGATCCGGTACTGAACCGCGAAGTTGCGGTTAAGACCATTCGGGATCCTCAGGACAAAGCGGCTCTTGAGCTCTTCAAACGAGAATGCGCCGTTTTGGCCAGTATCACTCATCCTAATATTGTCGAAATCTTCGATGTTGGTGAAAGCGAAGAGGCGGGCGGCAAGCGGCCTTACTTTGTCATGCCGCTTCTGCCGGGGACAACCATACAACAGTTGATCAAGACATCGAGCACGCGCCTGACGGTTGAGCGCTCCATCCAGATGCTCAGCCAGGTTTGCCGCGGCTTGCAGGCGGCGCACGATCACGGCCTCATCCAC
>DATDGT010000153.1:0-3658 GCA_036521975.1 Bryobacteraceae bacterium | reverse complement strand
AACGGCTTCGCCTGTGCGCTCGTCTGAACCGCGCACAACGGCTTCGCCTGTGCGCTCGTCTGAACCGCGCACAACGGCTTCGCCTGTGCGCTCGTCTGAACCGCGCACAACGGCTTCGCCTGTGCGCTCGTAAACGGCGAGGCCGAAGAGGCTGTTTTCCATGGCGCGGATGCGGTCGAGGCGCCAATAGGTGTCGGCGATGGTCTGGACGCATCTGGATTCGATTAGACCTTGAGGCTTCAGCTCGGTGTGGAACTGGCCGCAGTGCTTTTGGTAGGCTGCGAGATCTTCCGAGGGGAGAACGACGGTGTGGCCGGTGAGGCCGTGACGAAGGGCGTTCAAGGAAACCCGGCGTTTGCCTTCGGGAGTTATGGGTCCGCGGGAATGGGCGGCGTTTTGGCGGTTGATTTCGGCGCGATCAGTGGGTGTGGAAGGATTCATAAAAAGAACTTCGGTAGTTTTTGTGCGGGGGAAAGGGCCGCAAGGGTAATGAAGCCGGATGTTACTGAAAATGGGATTCATAGTTGTGGGCGTGGGGTGAGCGTTGAGGTTTGCTCGACGCGTGCGGCGCTGGAACTAACGCACCCAACGGCCGCGCGTTAGCAGCGGTATGAGGGCCGGCACTACGGCAAAGCCGCGATTTCTTCTTCCAGCCGGTCGAGCGCGCCGGCGAAAAAATGGTCAGAGGCTTCGATGGCGATCAGGCGCTTCGGTTCCGGCAGAGTCCCCACCAGGGTTTCCAAATCGCGCACGGATTCAAACTGATCGTGCGTGCTGTGGATGAACACGCGCGGGACCGTGCAGCCGTCCAGATACACGCGGTCCTTCACCGTTGCGGGAAACCCGACCGCGATGACGCGCCGGGCTCCCGTGTCGTTGCTTGGATGCGAGGGCTCCGCCCTCGCGGGGTTTGGGTGCAAGGGCTCCGCCCTCGCGGGGCATGCCAGCCGCAGCGCGATGCGGGCGCCGAAGGAGAATCCGGCCAAAGTAAAGGGCAGATCGGGGTACTGCCGCCGAAGGTAAAGGAGGGCGGCGCACGCGTCCTCCAATTCGCCTTCTCCGTGCGCGTATTCGCCCTCGCTCAGGTTCACGCCGCGATAGTTGAAGCGCAGCACCGCGGCTTGCGCGCGGCGCAGGCCGCGCGCCATGCGATACACCACTTTGTTGTGCATTGTCCCGCCATATTGCGGATGAGGATGGCAGACCAGAGCGGCCTCTCCTGGCTCGCCTTCGTCCGGTTCTTCGAGAACCGCCTCCAGCCGGCCGGCGGGGCCCGGCAGAAACAGCGATTGGATGCGCCGGCTCACATATACTCGGGGACTTCGATCCCCAGAACATCCAGCGTTTGTTCCAGCCGGCGGCGGAAATAATCGGTCATCCATAGCAGGAAGATTTTCTTTTCCCGATCCGGCTCGGTGAGCACGGGATATTCGTGATAGAAATTGCTGAACGACTGCGCTAGCTGAAACGCAAAGCGGGCGACATGAGAAGGTTCGCCGCTCAAAACGGCCCGCTCAATGGCGGAATCCGCCTTCGACGCCGCCAGCAGCAACTGCCAACAATCCTCTACCTCCAGTTGCCGCGCCATGGCCTCGCGCGTCATCCCGGCGCGAAAATCGGGGAGCTTTTCGCCGCGCTCCTCCAGCTTGCGCAGAATATTGCGCGCGCGCACGGCGGCATATTGGACGTATGGGCCGGTCTCCCCTTCGAAACTCAGAGCCTCCGAGAGATCGAAAGCAATGACGGAATTGCGAGTGAATTTGAGCATGAAGTAGCGCAGCGCGCCTACGGCAATCGCCGACGCGGCACGCCGGTTGGCTTCTTCCGGCTCTTCGGCGTGGCGGGAGGTCACTTCCTCCAACGCCCTTTCGATTAGCTTCGCGATCAGATCGTCGGCCTTCACGCCCAGCCCCTTGCGTCCGGAGACTTCGACGTAGGGGCGCTGCTTGTCCTCTTCTGAAAGCGGGAACCCCAGCTCCACACAAGTGCGCGGCGATAGCGCGACCATTTCGTAAGAAAAATGGACGCTCGCGTCGGCTTGCTTTTCAAAGCCCAAGGCGCGCAGTCCGGCTACCACAACGTCTTGTAAGTACGACTGCCGCGAGTCGATGACGTTGTACACACGCGAGCCATGTCCAAACGCCGGCGCGCCGAGAGCTCCCGACATGTCCGGGGAATCCGTCGATGCCCACACGACGTGGCCGTTCGGATACATGTGCCACGGCTGGTAATAGAAGTCCTGGCCTAAAAGACCGAATTTCCAGAGTTGATAGGCGATATCTTTGCCTACGTAGGTGACGGTGCCGTTGGAACGGACAATGACTTTGCTGTCTTCTTCTCCGCTCCCTTGCGGTCGCGGCTCGGTAGGGCCGCCGGGCAATGCAGCGGTAACCGCTCCCTCTGGTCGCGGCTCAGTTGGAGAGGGTCGCGGCTCGGTGTGGGCGGCTTCACTCGAAGAATTTCGGAACGCCGAGCCCGGCATCACCCAACAACCGCGATTTTTTCCTTCGGTTTCGAGATATATCGCCCCGGTATCTTTCAAAAGCTCAAAGGCATTGGACCAGAATTTCAGGCGCAGAATCTCGCTTTCACGCGGCAGCACGTCATAGACGATATTGATACGCCACATCGTCGCCAGATGCGCGCGCACGATGCGGTCGGCGACGTCGCGGGCTTGCCCTGCCGCGGGATCGGCTCCCGTCTCTATATCGTGGAGGGCTTGCTTGCGCCATTCCAGCGCTTCGGGGTGGTCTTCATAATAGGCCGAAACGGCGGCGTACAAATCCCAGCACAGATAGTCGAACCGGTCATTCGGAACGGGAGTAAAGACCTCGGGATGCAAAAATCCCACCACCACATCGGCGACCTGGACGCCCGTGTTATCGATATAATTCTGCACCTCGGCCGGACGGCCGGTGGAGCGCAGCATACGCACGAATGTGTCGCCCAAAATCGCGTTTCGCAGATGACCGATATGCGCGGCCTTATTGGGATTGATATTGGTGTGCTCGACGATAATTTTGTCTTTTGAGACAGCCGCTTCCTGGGCACCGCCGGCGAGCAAAGTCGCGGCGTAATATCCGCGATCCAACCGCAGATTCAGGTACCCGCTGCCGGCGACTTCGATAGAGGTCACGCCTTCGATCGGGCCCATCGCCGCCGCGAGTTCCTGGGCGATGGCCCGGGGAGCTTTCTTCAACTGCCGCGCCAGTTGAAACGCCGCGGGCACGGCAATTTCGCCGAAGGAAGTTTGCTTGGGCTGCTCGGTTTGGACCGGAACGACGACGTCGTACAAGTCGCGAATTCGCGCGGCAAACGCGTCCGCGACGCGTTTTTCAAGGAGATGAAACATGAAGGACTAGTATGGCATTCGGGGCTGGGAGGGTTGGCTTAGCCGGGAATTAGGTGTATGCCCTGATATCGCGAGTGCAACTTGAAGAATAGAATAAGGATTCAAGGAAGAAATGGCACACGGCGCTGTGGCTGCTTCGGAGCTCCATCCGCGGATGCAGTTAGACTGAAGTTCCACAGCGTAGTTATGTGAACCTCCTGATTTAACTGAGGTTGCCGGGGATTCGGCCTCGTAATGTAGTCATGTAGATGGAAATATTACTGTTGTAATAAGGGCGGATTGGTGGCATGATGTATACATGTACGT
>DATDGT010000152.1:0-6471 GCA_036521975.1 Bryobacteraceae bacterium | reverse complement strand
CGCCAAACGTCTTGATGGACGTGCCGGAGAAACACGCTGGGTTCACCCACATAGCCCTGAAGATCAGCAATGTTGCCGCGACAGAGGCGGCGCTAGTTGCAGCGGGAGTGCCAATCACCGGGCGCCGAGGGGAAACGCCTGGCACAACATCCGTGGAGCAAGACTTGACTGAAACCTTGCGGAGTAAGCCAGGCCCTCGGACGGCGATCGACGAAGGAAGAGATCGAATTCCTCAAACAGGTGAATGCAGGCTGAAGCACGACCCCACGCGATGTTCTGCCAGCGTCTCGGCGCGTTCAGCTCTAGCTAGCTTCGAGGCGACCCATGGAGATAACGCGTTTCGCCGTGACTGGTTGCTGGAGCAGGGGGGATTAGAACCGCCGGAGTCGCGAGAAGTCTTTCGAAGGAAAACACGCGCCAGTGTTGGGGAAATTTCGTATCGAAATCGGCTAGCCTCTTGCAGAGAATGAGTTCGCATTCAGTTCGGTACGATGTGCGTGGTTAACCTTAAAATTCCGGTGTCGCGAGAATGCGGCTGGGTCGAACAATTCCGTCCGACGAACTCAGGTCTGCGCTGGCCGCGGGGTCGCAGGACCAATTCTCCCCACTCATCTGCTCATGGGATCAACGACGGCATACCGGTGGGCAGAGCAGGTGGTCGGTACACGAGCGGAAAGAGATGGAGCCACCGCGGGTCAGTTGTTGATCATCGGCAGGCCAGGATTTGGCGCTGTTTGGACCATTCCAGCGGGAGCTGGGCGGTGCGTTTCAGCGCTTCGGCGGTGAGCGTGGCGGGCTGTGATCCCTCACCGATACTGCGCACGATCTCTGGAGCAAGAAAGGCGAGCGGGATCAGGCGCTTCACGTAACTATCGTAGAGGCCTTCCCGCTTGGCGATCTCTCTGATGGAAGCCGCTCTACCCGAGGCCAATTCGTTGAACCAGCGGCGGCCCCGCGCGATGACCTTAAGCAGCGAAGGATCGGGTCGTGAGGTAGGCGAGTTGTCACTTTCGATCACGAGCCGCAATTCCACTCCACGCCGCTTCAGCTCCAGCGGTATGAAGCGCGTGATCGTGAAGCTGGCGGGGTCTCGGGTATCGATCGGCTCCGCGATCAGTCTCCTTAGATTCAGCGACACTCGGAATCCGCCGCGCTGCAGTTGAACTCGATCGATCAGATTACGGAGGTGGTCGGCGACTTCCGCGTCACGCGCGAGTTGTTTGCTTTCCCTCTCAGCTGTCTTGAGAGCCGGCTCCAACTCACCAATCGGCACGCCAGCTTCCTGCAGGACTGTGGCGATCGCTGGCCGGTCTCCGAGCATCTGCCGACCGGCGCGAGCAACCGCCCGCTCGATCTCAAGCGCAGGCAGACGCCAGCCCGTCTTGGTCTTCTCCGACGACCCCTGGATCACCTTGCGCGAGACGTAGTACCGGTACCGACGCGTCCGCTTGCTGGCGCCGCACGCATACAGCGGTTGACCCTTTTCGTCGAACAGCTTGCCGGCCAGCGGACTCGACACCGCCCCTCGGTCGATGGTTCGGTGATGCGCGGCCTGGGTGCGAAGCAGTTGTTGCGCCTTATCCCAGACGCTGCGATCCACGACTGCCTGATGCTGGCCAGGATGCCGAACCTTCCGGTGCCGGATCTCACCGAGGTAGATCGGGTTGGCGAGCAGTTCATAGAGTGCACCGCGCCCGAATGCTTGTCCGCCCGATCGATCGCCTCTCTTGGAGACTCGAATCTTCGAGACGACCCCGTCGCGGGTTAGCTCCTCTTTGAGCAAGCGGACCGAACGGAGTTTAAGATAACGCTCGAAGATCAGTCGGACGGTCGCGGCTTCCGCTGGGTTGACGACCAGGCGCCGATCGGACCAGTCATAGCCCAGCGGCACCGTACCTCCCATCCAGATGCCTTTCTTCTTGGAGGCGGCAATCTTGTCCCGGATGCGCTCGCCGGTTACTTCGCGCTCAAACTGCGCGAAGGAAAGCAGCACATTCAGCGTGAGCCGCCCCATCGAGGTGGTGGTGTTGAACTGTTGAGTCACCGCCACGAACGACACGCCGTTGGAGTCGAAAATCTCGACCATCTTCGCGAAGTCGGCCAGCGAGCGGGTCAGCCGGTCGACCTTGTAGACCACCACCACGTCGATGAGCTGGTCACGAATGTCGGCCAACAGGCGCAGGAGTGCGGGGCGTTCCATGGTGCCGCCGGAGAGCCCGCCATCATCATAGGCGGTCTTGACCAGCCGCCAGCCCTCGCCCGCCTGGCTCTTGATGAACGATTCGCACGCATCGCGCTGCGCATGCAGCGAATTAAAGTTCTGCTCCAGTCCTTCTTCCGAAGACTTTCGCGTGTAGACCGCGCAGCGTCTTAGCGCGGCACTAGAGCGCTCCATCGCGAGCCTCCTCCGCGGGCTTCCGGAGGCCAAAGAACAACGGCCCGGACCAGCGTGTTCCGGTGATCAGCCGCGCGACCGCGGAGAGCGAACCATAGCGTTTGCCCCGATAGACCACTCCATCGTCGCGCACCGTGACCTGATGCGCCGCACCCCGCCACTCGCGAATGAGCAAGGCTCCGGGAGCTGCTTTACGAGCCCGAGCAACCAGCCGGCCCGAGGAGAGGTCGGCGGCGGCGCGTTCGAGTAGTCGGCGCGTCGCGGGCGCCAGACCGCCGAACTCTCTCTCCTGCCAGCGGTAGGCGATCGCCCGAGTGAGCAACTCGCGGCTGATCCGCGCAGGCGGTTCGGTGTCGTACAAAGCGCGCCACCGTGACTTCAGGTCCTTGGTGTCGAGGCTGGCTAGAGCCGCGATTTCGGCGCAGATCCGATCGGCTTGAGCGCCGCAAGATTGATCTCTCATCTGCTCCCCTCCTCATTCTCCGGGCTGACACACACATGGCTCGTTTTCCTGCAGGCAGCCAGTCCTCGGTTGCCGCGCCGAGGCGATGCCGCGGCGAAACAAGGCCAAGGAGTCCCGTCAGCATTCTCCAAACGCTTAACAAGGAACCGAGGTACTTCGCCGATTCAGTGGATGTGGTCCGCCGACTTGAGCTAGGTGTCAGCGCCGCTATGGCTGCAGATCAAAGACGCGCTCGAGCGGATCGCCAGGGGTCCGAAGGCGGAGAGCCGAACTCCCGTCCGCGGAAGATCGTTCACAAGACCAAACGGTTGGAGCGAGTGGAACGTGCGATGGAGATCCGCGCCTTCGCCCTCAAGCTCCTCGGTGAGCGGGGTCAATGGACGACCCTATTCCACGGCCCCGAGGTGCTGCGCTTCGAGAACTCGCGCTTCTTGATCATGTTCTACATCAAGCAACCGGTGCCGTTGGAACTGCGCGAGCGGTTCCGCATCGGTCCTCAAGGTTGGGGTCTTTACTGCCTGGAACTCTGGGACAAGCCGATCCGAAAGGTCCTGAATATAGACTGGGTCACGGTGGGGGCGGTGCCGCGAATTGTCACCTTCAGGCGCGGTGAATGGGAACAACGGTTGCTGATAGGCTGAGTTTCCCGTTCCAGCGCGCGGGCCGCGGGTTTAGTGCTGATCACGTCCCAGTTCATCCGCTTTCGTACCGCTGCATCCCGCCAGATCATGCTATCTGTAACGTGACAGCCGGGCGCGGGCGCAGGAATTTCTAGTCGCGCAGAAAACTCTGCCGATCGAGACGTTTCATGCGGAGCCCCATTTTCTCAGGAGTCCCGACTTCGACGAACTCGCTCACGTCCGCGGGTCCGCTATTTCCGGAAACCAAAAATCGCCCGGCGGCGGCATCGTCGCTCAGCACGATGCTGCCGTGAACCATTTGCGGCGCGACTTTGAAAAAATCGGGAACGAACTTCGCACTCTCTCGGAGGTCGACCTCGCTGAATCTCGGAATGCCACGACCGCCGTGACTGTGCACATGAAAGACGCATACTTTCTTCATGAGTGCCCACTCCATTGCCTTGCGGCTACTCGACCGAGGAGACCGGAACATAGCCCTCGGTCCCGTTGCGCATCCTGATCTTGAGATAGTCCAGCTCGACGCCGATCACGTGAACATTGCGGCCTTGATGCACCTCGGCAAGGGTTTCGCTTGCCCTGTAGGGTCGCGAGTAGACGGGCGTGTTGAAACCTAGGATATAGTTTCGTTCCGCGGCTCTGAACAACGCTACGGAGTAATGAGGCACGTACGCAGTCTGACCGTCATTGAGCACTACCTGCACGAAATCCATGGTTGCTCCGGTCACGCGGACTAGGTAGCCGGCATGGACTGGCTTGATGGTGCGACTTTGTAGATCGGGAAGTGAATATGCCGAGGAGTTCTGAATCAGGCGATAAGTTCCTCGCGCCGGTTCGATAACCGGGGGTTCTGGAGGTTGGCTCGTCTCAGTCGAGTCACGGGGAGATGGATGAGATTGGGATGATCGCGGTTGAGTGGTCGGCGCACCCTGGGTGCCGGGCGCGTTGTAGGTCTGCGAAAACGCTGGCAGCACCAACGCCAGCGCGAGCAAAGCCATCGTAATGAGCCCGAGTTTGCGCATCCTGGTTCTGGAGTCCCCGCTTGCTCGGCGGGAGGAACTTAGCACAAAAGCACTCCAATTGCAACCTTGGGCGCTCTTGGACTCGTTTGTTAGCTCGCGAGCTTGTGTGTCCAGCGGTCAAGTGATAAAGGTTGCGCCCCTGAGCAATCCGCGGGCAAAGGAGCGGGTTTCATCAATCAGAGGGTTCGGAGCGCGATAATCGAAATGAGAGTTCCCTGACCGTCCTGATAACTTTTTCATTGAGCGGGAGGAGCCGCGATGACATATCGATTCAGCCAGGCATTACCAAGACTGAATATCTTTCTCGTTGTGGTATCGATGCCGGTCTGGCTGGCTACTTTTGCTCAATCAGCTTGCGCTGAGATGCCCGACCCGAACCAGTACACGGGCATGGACTTCGATACGCTGAGGAATGCGCTCAAGTCCAACGTGTGGCCTGCGTCCGCAACGGACCGAGACAAGGCGGATTTCGTCAGGCAGATCGTGCACACTCATGTTGAGGCCTCCAACGGCGCGTGGGGCACGACCAAGTACATCGCGAGTGGAATGGGGCAAACGGCAGGCATCACCAATGGCGACTACTTTAACAAAGCCAACCAGACCGATAGCCTATCCAACCAGCCTCTCGATAGCATCACTTTGGCCCAAAAGACTTGGGAAGCGGGGATGGGGGTGTGCGACCCACAGGCCACCCTGATGCAGGTGCTGCTGACGGACAGTGGTGTAGCCTCCACGATTCTCAGACGTGACGGAACGAACGGACACGCCTTCCCGGTAGTAGGGCTGGACAAGGGCGCTGACCCCGATAATCCCTGGACGTGGGGTAGCAACGCGTTTGTTCCAGATTCATGGCAGGGCGAAACGATCTCCGGACCTCAGAATATATGGGATAACGGTGAGATCTTTAATGGCGGGACCTATCATGTTTATGACGGAAGGGTGAAACTTCCGCCCACTCGGGAATTGATCGATGATCTGGCTGCTCATCCGAACATGTTCGACAACAGTCCAGGGGCATTGTTGGCACTCGTGGAAAGAATCGATGCCTACCCTCCTGAAATTAGAGACCAGCTTCTGGCAAAGCTTCCCCAGCCCTTGGACTACGCTATTCCCGACCCGGGGTCGACGCCCAATCCAACGGGGGGGAGTGTGCCACCCGGGCAGAGCGACGACGTCAAGAAACTGCTTTCCTTCGCGCAGGATCCCAATTCCAACCTTGATCCGGCCGCCGCGCCGCCGGTCATCGACGCGAACACTGCACCGGTTACGGCCAATACGATCTCCGCTGGCACGCCGGAGACTGCCCCGCCCGATGACGGCGGAGCCGAGACCGCAGAGACCCTGGGGGCGATCCTTGGAAGCGGGATGGAGGCCGGCAGTCCTGCTCCAGGTTACGGCTATCCCGCGCCAACCGGCGGTCGCCCGAACTGGCGGCCCTGCCGCTAGCAGTGGCCCGTGACCATCGGCATCGGCACCGATGCCGCCGCGCGACCGCGTCGCCAGTAAATTCCTGACCCGCGCCTGACGCTCAGGGTCTCTGCTAGACTCGCGGCAGAGGTGTCCGCATGAAACTCGTTGGGACAATCCACGAACTCTCCATAGCGGCAGAGCGGTTATCTGATGAAGATCTCGGCGATTGGAAGGCGAATGGGACCGGCGAAATCGCAGCAGAGAAACGGGCCCGAGTCAGGGCGAAAATTGCTTTTACGTCCCGCCAGAGAGAGTAGCCAGCAATTCGGGAATCGCGCCGAACCCGCCATTGCGCGGCGATTCTCAGCTCCGTGGAGAAGCCAGCGATTCGCTCCAGACTCGGTGGCGGAGCAAGGTGGATTCGAACCCTCGGTGTCAGGAGAAGCCTTTTCGACGGAAAACCCGCGCGAGCATTGGAGAAATTGCGCATCGAAATCGGTTCGCATGGTCCGGAGAATGAGTTTCGCCTTCAGTTCGGGACGA
>DATDGT010000151.1:0-5538 GCA_036521975.1 Bryobacteraceae bacterium | reverse complement strand
TTCGTCAGGCAATCGCCAAGACCACTGCCGTTGCCCTCGGACGTTTGGATCAACAAGCCGGTACCAAACGGCCAAAAGACAAAGGAAGAAAGTCACTAAATTCCCATGCCAGGTGTCTCAAAGTGCTTGACACGCGCCGGCGGAAAGAGCGCGAGGCAATGCTGGTCTCTCCCAGGAAACCGAAAGTGTTTCGGCACCTAAGCGCGTCGGGTGTAATGCCCTAGCGTGGACCGTCGTTTTTCTGAGGCGCGGCGGGGAGACCGTTTCGACAACAGAAAGGAGCAATCTATGGAACGTGTGAACGGAGCGGCGACGCATGAATCGCCCCCCGTGATTTCAATGGCTGGCGGAGACGCTGGCGTGTCTGGCGGAAATTTCGGACCTGAACGCTTAGCGGATATTCGCGACCGGCTCGCGGAGCCGTTCGATCCCGGCGAGATCAAGTGGCGAGTGACCGCAACCTCGATGAAGCAAACGAAGCAAGGTCCCGTGAAACGCGGGCAATTGGCTGCCTATGCCGATCCGCGGGCCTACACGGATCGCCTCAACGAAGTCTTCGGCGAGTGGGGCTGGACTCGCGACTACGATGTGCAAGTCGTGCAGAATTTCGAACGGCGCGCACTAGCCGACAAAAACAAGACGGCCATTTGCGCCAAGATCGTCGTGGTCTCGAAAGTCACCATTCTCGGGCTCGGCTCGCACACCGGAGTCGGCGAAGAATGGGCGGATGACGAAAATGCCGCCACTCGCGCGGAAGCGCAGGCGTTCAAGCGGGCCTGTTCCTGCTTCGGCTTGGGCCGTTACCTATATAATTTCGAAACCATTTGGGTGGATCTCGATCAGTATAGCCGCCCGGTTCACACTCCGAATTTGCCGGACTGGGCACTGCCGGGCTACGCGAAACGCGAGGCTCAGCGTCAGGCCGCGAGGACTCGGACGGCGCAAGCCAAACAGACCATCGTTCAGAAGGAGACGCTTGCGAAGGTGCAGGAGTTGTGCGGAAAAGTAGGGCACAGTCTCTCGCGGTTCGTGCTGAACAAATATGCAGGTGCGAGGGAGCCTGGAAAGGTCGGCTTTGCCAAGCTGACCATCGTGTTCGAAAAGCTCACCGATATTGCCAAAGGGATCGACCGGCTGGGGAAGGCGGTAGGAATAGTCGGTGAGCAACGCTACGGAGCGATTTGCCGCGAGATGAATTTCGCCAGCGAGTCCATCGATGACATCCCAGACCGGGATGCATTGAAGGTGTTACTGGCGCGTGTGGAAGCCGAGGCGGCGGGAAACGCGCCGACGGCAGGCTGAGTTTCCATCCTTATATATAGCGACAGCCGTCCGGCTGCCGTTCACCCATCCACAACTTACCAGCAGGCGTAGCCTGCTTTGAACTTGAAGGAGAAAACAATGAACGCTAGAAGTGTGTGCGCGAGACCAGTGCTCAGCGCCAAAGACCTGGAAATCCGGCCCGACCGGGACCTGACGGAAATCGTCGCCCGGTTCCTCGCGTTAGGCGAAGGCGTGCTCGCGCATTGGGTCGAATACGCACGCGGGCTGCTGCTGTTCGTAATGGCACCGGGCGATGACCGCTCTGGCGAGTTCTACGTGTATGACCGGAAGAAAGGGAGCTTCTGGCTTCTCACTCTCGCGGACGCCGTTTTCGGGGGTTACCCGGTTAACCAAATGCGGCAGAAGATCGGGGAATTCCGGCTGCTCGACTTCGCCGAGAATCCGGCGCGGCTCGCGGGGGCGCGGCAGCCGGCCAACTCGCTTTGAGATCGCCGGGAACCGGTGTAAGGAATTGATATGCCGGAATTGGTCAAGACATCGCCGGAGATGGCGATCGAGTACGCGCGCTGGTTCGTGAACCGCCGCGCATACGTGCTTCAATCGGAAACGCCTCACCCGGCATCGGGTCGACATTACTATTACCGCCCGCGCAAGCGCGGCGGCGAACTGCCGATCACACCGCGCGACATCCAACGTCATCTGGCGGGCGAAATCACGCTAGGCATCTACGCCATCAACCCGCGGACGCAGCGCGTGAAATGGATGGCGATTGACGCGGATTACCGGAGGGCGCTCGAAGATCTGCTCAAACTGCAGTTCGAGTTGGGGCAAAACGGGATTCAAGCCGCGCTGGAACAGAGCCGCCGGGGCGGACACCTGTGGATCTTCTTCGAGCAGCCGGTATTGGCAAAGCACGCGCGCGTGTACATCCGATATCTGGCGAAGCGCCTGTCCGTGGAAGTTAAGGGTTCGGGCATAGGGGACGGAATCGAATTGTTCCCCAAGCAGGACTTGGTTGAGGGCGGCCAGTTCGGGAATGCCATCCGCGGACCGTTGGGCATCCATCGCGCGGCCAACCGGCATTACTGGTTTTACGGGGCGGCTTATGAACTCGAAGCGCAGATGGAGTATCTTCGGAACCTGCGTCGCGTCACGGAGGAGCAGATGCGGGAGTTGATCGCCACAGTACCGGAAGATCCGACGCCGCTCGCAGCCCTTCCGTGCCACAAGTCTGTGAACCTGGATCGACCGCATTTCGAAATCTTGGACTACATCGGAACGAGGCGTCGAGTGGGCCGCAACTGGGTTGCCCGCTGCCCATCATGCGCATCCGAAGGCCGAGATCGTAGTAAAGATAACTTGGCCATTTCGGTCGAGGAGCCTTGGAAGTACATCTGCTGGGCAGGCTGCACAAAGGAGCAGATCCGCGCTGCGCTCGGCGCGCCGATTCCCATCGCGCGCCGCTGAGGATGGATGAATGACGAAATCTCCGGCTCGTTTGGTTCTACCGAAGGCTGTCATGCGACGGCTCGAATCCGCGGGAGTGTACTGCCAGACGTGGGTCACGGTGGAGAAGCAGGCCCGCGCCGGTCGATGGGTGTTGCGTGGCGTAGAAAGCGGCGGAAGCAACAGAGAGGTGGGTCGGTACATTTCGTTCTTCTCGCCGGAAGGCGGCCGATTAAGCTGGCTCCAGCGGCTGGATCGAATCGGCTTCAATGGCGTTCATGCGGTTGTGGTCGCTCCCGAATTGCTGAGCGTGGAGATGGCGAGAATCGAGCAGACGTATCAACTGCTGATCGCCCGGCATCGGATCGGGGCCTGTAGTGCCCAAAAGCCGCCCGTGGAATCAGTGGTTGTGCTCCGCGGCATCGACGGGCAATTACCGCAAGAACTTCTTAAGCAGGGATTGGCGCCGGAATTCTTCACGCGCGGCGGTGAGGTGAAGCCGATTCCCGAAGAATTCGCCGACGCAGTCAAGGCCGTTACGGCGGGAGTCGCGTGCGTGAACTGTCGTCATTGTCACGGGCTGATCGAGAGGACCGCATGAAGGCATTCGGGTTGAAGATTTGTTTATTCCTGTTCCTAACGGCGGTGTTTTCCGGTCGGATGAACCCGTTGGGGACGGTAACAGGGGCTCTCACCGGGACGTTTCTCTTGTGGCCGCTCTATCAAAAAATACTGCCGCCGCAACCCCGTCGCAAGGCACCGGCTCGCGAAGTAGCGGCTGACGAAGATCCAGTTCGAACAGCTGTTGATTAGCCTGTTTTAGCAGAACTCAGGCCGAGACAATCAGCTGGGACGCATTCTAATCACAGGATTGGCACCTGGGAGGCGTGTCCAACCCAACGACGCTACACCCTTGCGAGTGCGGCCTTCCGGCGTGCATGGCATGATCGCCGCCGTCTTCATGTCTCGGAGGGCCGCGTGAGTCAGATCAGACGCAGCGCCGTTGAGCGCGTTCGGGCATGCTCTGCAACAAGCGAACAGTCAAGCCAGAAGTATTGGCTGAAAAGGAGGACAGATATGAGTGAGAGGCGGGGGTTCCGATATCGGGGCCGCAGGCTGCCGAGCGGCTGCATCATAGAACGTAAGGACGAGAGTATTCCGGGCCGCGGGCGTTGGTCAAGACTGTCACCGCTCAAAAGCCTGAGACTGCGCAATCATAGCCCGGACGGATTCGAGTGGGGCTACGGTGGGAGCGGACCGGCCCAAACCGCACTCGCGTTGCTGTTGGACTATACGCGGGATCGTGGCTTTGCGCTACAGCTCTATCAGGATTTCAAATTCAACGTTGTCGCCGGGCTCGCCGAAGAATGGGAGCTTACAGGCGATCAGATTTCGGAGGCGATCACCCGCATTCGCGAGGAGAAGATCAGCCGAAAATAGGCGCGGTAGAGGGGGACGAGCATGACCGCAGGTACGAAGAGCGTCTTAGGAGGAGGAGCGCACTGTTTCCTGGTGCATCCCTTCTTCACCTTGTTGGGCTGGGCTCGATTGTTTGGGTCCCCATGGGACCCGCGCATTTGGTTCGCCTGCTTCTTGCACGACATCGGGTATATCGGCCGCCGCGTTTATGGATGGAGAAGACGGCGAGGAACACGTAATTCTCGGCGGGCGCATAATGGGAGCACTTTTTCGGACCCATCTGGGCGGACGAGTGCTACCGGCATTCGCGCTATTGGTCTCGGCGGATGGGATTGCCCATTAGCAGGTTGTGCTTCGCGGACAAGCTCGCGTTTGCGATGACGCCACCATGGCTCTACATCCCGATCGCCCGCTGGACTGGCGAATTGGCCGAGTACATGGAGCGGTCCAGGGAGCGGCAGGCCGGCGACCAGGGATTTACCGAAGAGGAACGCATTCTCCTGAAATCGCAGGACCCTGCGGAATGGCTGAAAGGACTGCAAAGCTATACGCGCCGACGGGTAGAAGAGCACGTCACGCAATGCTCAGGCTGCCGGGGGGAAGCCCGTTTCGGCCGCCGCCTTGCCTAAACAGGAGGTGAAGAACGAACCATGCGACAAGAAGGTGTACTCAAACTGGGTCATTTTCCACTTTCCATCGCGGAAGCAAAACGTATTCGCGCGTTCTTGGAATTCGATGCACTCGGGGCGACCGCTCTCGATCCATGTGCCGGAACTGGCGCTGCGTTGCTTGCCATTACCGATGCTGCCGAAGTCAAACGGTACGGCGTGGAGCTTGATGCGTATCGGGCCGGCGAAGCCCGTAATTCGTTCGACGAAGTCATCCAGGGAAGCGCCTTCTACGTCCATGTTTCCGTCGATTCGTTCTCCCTCGTGTATCTGAACCCGCCCTACGATTTCGAGATTGGTGAAGGCAAGAATCAGCGGATGGAGAGATTCTTTCTTGAGCACGTTGGGCGCTGGGTGCGGCCCGGCGGCGTACTTGTCATGGTGATTCCTGTGTGTAGTCAGAACCGGATCAGAACTAATCAAACAGTAACTAACGCCCCGGTTGCCGGAAGCCCAGAGTTGCGCTAGGTCTCCTAACCATTTCATTGGGACTGCCGGATACTGCCGCCGACGAAGATCGCCGGAGCCATCCGGCCGCACGCGCTCGGTCTGCCGCGGATTCCAGAGGCGATCTGCGATGGGGGTTAAAAGAGTGTCTCCGATTTTATGCCGCTTGGTCCCAGGTGTAGCGATGATGCAGCCCACCCAGCCGCGCTATCGACACCACCTTCGCATTCACGCCCGGCCGTTGCTCCACTATGCGCCGTTTCGGCGTGTCCTT
>DATDGT010000150.1:0-45176 GCA_036521975.1 Bryobacteraceae bacterium | reverse complement strand
TCAAGCAATCCGGGATGTTCTGGACCGTCAGCGGCGCCAACTCCATCTTGGCGCTACGCTGCCAACACCTCAACGGTCGCTTTGAGGACTATTGGGAAGGCCGCCAGGCGGCCTGATTTCCACTTCTATGTCGTGCGCCCATGCGTATGGTCACGGGCTTGGTTGTGCCGCGTGCCACAGGCAAGCGCTTGATCCCTTGCTTCCTGGCCTTCAAAAAGAGATCGGTGATAACCTCGGGATGCGCATCCCACCATTCGGCCTCTTCTTTTCCGGGAGCCTCGGCCACAACTATCCCTCTTCTCCCCGATAATTTCCCCCTGTTCCACATTCACCGGATACGGCTCACGAAAGGGCTTCCCACGATGAAGAAGCGCAAGGGCGGTTCCGGGTTCTTGGTGATGCCTACACGGCGCGAGACGCCGATGTCGAAAGTCTCTTTGCAGCGTCTCGAGCAAACCCACAGCGGACCACGCGTCACATCGGCGCAATTTTGCCGCCGCGTGATTCCCATCGCCACTGTCAGCTTGCCGGGCCCGTTGGCGAGTCTATCGATCTGCTCGATCCCCCGGCGCCGTCGCATCAAAGCGATTCCCGCCAAAGGCTCAGCGGCGCGGATCAGCACGCATCCAGGAACGCCTTCCGGCTCGGCGACGATGTTCAGGCATTCGTACATCCCGTAAATCAGGTAGACATAGGCGTGACCGGGAGGCCCAAAGATCACTTCGGTCCGCGCCGTGCGTCCGTGGAAAGAGTGCGCGGCGGCGTCGGTCAAGCCCAGATATGCTTCGGTCTCGACGATTCGCGCCTGGGTTTGCCCATGGACCAGAATCTTGCCCAGCAGCGCGCGCGCCACCTCCACCGTGGGGCGCGAAAAGAAGGAGCGGCGAAGCGGAGCGCACAGGCCGCCGGGCCCGGCGTCACATTTCAAGCTTGCCGTCGATCACCATGTTTTTCAGATTGAATCGATCCTTGATGGTGAATCCGCTGATTTTAGTATCGAACTCCACTTCTTTGTCGTTCACCGTGAATTCGGTCGTGCGCGGAAACAGGAAATAGGCGTCCACATTCCGTCCGTCCATCGAGAATTGAACATCCGCGGCGGTCAGAGGGTCCTTGCCTTTGGCGCTGAGGAGGCTCTGTATCAGTATTCGCTTTTTGTCGTCGTCATCGTGGGGCTGAGCATAGACGGGCAGCCCGGCCACGGCCACGATGTAGTACTGTTGTTTGTCTTCCACCAATTTCTTGGCTTCCGGAGACGTGCCGGCTTCGGCGCCGTATTTGAGTTTCGCCAAAGCCTCTCGCAGGGGCAACGCCGAACGAAAACTCACTAGAAGCGCAAGGGAAGGAGCTTGTGTAACTCCCGCGTCGCTGCTTCCTGCTCCGAACCCGCCGCCGCCGCGGCCGCCTCCGGCGGTTTCCGCGATACCGGGGGTGGCTCCTGGGCCTCCGCCCGTGATGCCCGGATCAATGCTGTCCCCCGCAGGCCCTCCCCCGCGGCCCCCGCGGCCGCCGCCTTTTCCGGTGCTTTGCTGTCCGGTAGGCAGGGAGATCGATTGTCTCCTGGCCCATGGCGAATCGGTGAGCAGCTTCTGAGCTTCCTTTTGATCCCAATTGGTGAACGGCTTGGTTTGCCAGAAATCGGCGGCACACAGGGCCACCGCCCCCCCGAACAAGGAGATGCCCAGAGAGATGAACAGGGAGACGAACGGCGGAACGGTGAGTTTTTTCATGGCAGCCTTTCAGTTTACAATGTTTTTTCGTGCGGTTGTTCGTGGCGATCGACATCCCTGAAGAGATCAAGGTGCGTCTGGAGGCCTTCGTCGATCGGCTGCGGCCCACGGCGAAATTGAGTTGGAGCCCCGTTCAAAACTTGCACGTGACCACCAAATTCATCGGCGAATGGCCCGAGTCGAAGCTCGGCGAGATCGAACAGGCGTTGGCCGCCGTGCCGCCTCGGGGATTGGTCGAGATCGGGGTGCGCGGATTGGGCTGGTTCCCGAACGAGAAAAGCCCGCGGGTGTTTTGGGCGGGAATCGAAGCCGGCGAGTCTTTGCGCAAGCTCGCCGGAGACACCGAACGGAAATTGAAGGAGCTGGGCGTGCCGGTGGAAGACCGCGGGTTTCATCCCCATCTGACTCTGGCCCGCCGAAGAGCGCCGACTCCGCTGGAGAATCTTCGACAGACGCTCGCCGCCGGCGAAACGGATCCTTCCAACCACGAGTTCGGCTCGTTTCAAGCCGCTTCTTTTTTCCTCTATTTGTCGCGAGGCGGAAAATATACCCGGCTTCGGGAATTTAGTCTTATTCTATAAGTCATGCTCGGACTTATATCATTAATTGCCGCTTATTTGATAGGGTCGATTCCGTTCGGGTTCCTGTTGGTAAAAATCAGGACCGGCCGGGACGTGCGCGCATCCGGCAGCGGAAACATCGGCGCGACCAACGTGTTTCGAACCGCCAACCGCGCGCTGGGGGCGGCTACGCTGGTCCTGGATATCGCCAAAGGTTTCCTGGCCGTTTGGCTCGCGGCGCAGCTCACCCATGGCGACGACCTGTGGACCAGCGCCGCGGCGCTGGCGGTTATCGCCGGCCATTCCTACCCGGTTTTTTTGGGATTCAAGGGTGGCAAGGCGGTGGCCACATTCATCGGAGCGTTTCTCTATTTGACGCCCGTGGCGCTCGCGGCCGCGCTGGTGGTTTTCCTCGTGGTGGCCGCCGGAACCCGCTATGTTTCCGCGGGGTCGATCGTCGCGGTGGGCACTTTCCCTCTGGGCGTGTGGCTGATCGATCATCCTCCGCACCACCTCCTGGTGCATTCGATTATCGCGGCTGCTTTTATTATTTACCGGCATAAGTCGAATCTGGAGCGCCTGCGGGCAGGGACGGAATATGTGTTCCGTTGGCGGGATAGCGGGTGAAACTCGCGATCGTCGGAGGCGGAAGCTGGGGAACGGCGCTGGCTATCGTTCTTGCGCCTCGCTTCGAAGAGATCGGGCTGTGGGTCTATGAGCCGGAGCTGGCCGCGCAGATCGCGGCCACGCGTGAAAACGCCGTCTATCTTCCTGGGCTGCCCCTCCCCGATCACGTTTGTCCCGGCACGGATCTTTTCCGTATCGTGGAAGACGCGGAGATCGTCGTGGGCGCGATGCCTTCGCAACACGCGCGCGGACTTTATTCGGCGCTCGGTCCCCATCTCGGTCCCTCGGCAACTCTGGTGAGCGCGACTAAGGGGTTGGAAAAGACCTCCCTTCTGCCGATGTCGGAGGTGATTCTCCAAACGGTTCCGCGCCCAACCCCGGTCGCCGTTCTTTCCGGCCCGACCTTCGCCCTGGAAGTCGCCCGCGGGGATCCCGCGGCCATCGTGGTCGCCTCGCACGATCCCGCTGTCGCGAGGCGCGTGCAGGATGCTTTTTCGGGGCCGGTTTTCCGCCTGTATACTAGTGCCGATCCCCTGGGCGTGGAGATCGGTGCGGCGCTCAAAAATGTGGTCGCCATTGCCGCGGGTGTCTGCCGCGGACTTGGTCTCGGCAATAACACCCTGGCCGCCCTGATCACGCGCGGTTTGGCCGAAATCACGCGCCTGGCCGTGGCCATGGGAGCCCAGGCGCGGACGCTGGCCGGGCTGGCCGGGCTCGGAGATCTCGTTCTGACCTGCGCCGGCGATTTGAGCCGCAACCGCATGGTGGGCATCGAGCTGGCCAAGGGCCGGCCCCTGGCCGAAATTGTGGGCTCCATGAAAATGGTGGCCGAGGGCGTGGACACTTGCGCTGCCGCCCTGGCTTTGGGAGAGAAATTTAATGTAGAGCTGCCCATTATCCGGCAAATGGATGCGGTGCTCAATGCGTCTAAGAATCCGAGCGAGGCGCTGCGCGAGCTCATGGAGCGCTCGCTCAAGAGTGAATAACCTATGAAGGCGCTTGCGCAACTTTCCGCCAAGTCGCGTGTTCAAAACGGTATGGAGGCAGTTGCCGCCCTGGAGCGCGACGCCCAATTGATGTTGCGTGTTCGCGAAGGGGACGAAACCAGCTTTGCGCTCTTGCTGCAGCGCCATCGTGGGCCGGTGGTCAATTTTCTCCATAGGATGGTGCAGAACCGGGCCATATCAGAGGAGTTGGCTCAGGAGGTTTTTCTGCGGGTCTACCGGAGCCGCGGAACCTATGAGCCAACGGCCAAGTTCACCACCTGGCTGTTCCGTATCGCGACGCATTTAGCCCTGAACGCGATCCGGGACGGCCGAAAATTGAAAGGCCACGAGAGCCTTGACTGTGAAGTGCGCGATGGAGTCGTGCTCGACGGCGCCGCGCGTCACGTTACGGATCGGCAGCCGAGCGCCGAGCAGGAGTTGATTCGTGCGGTAAAGGTGAAGGAAATCCGCCAGGCCATCCAGGCGCTGCCGGATAAGCAGCGAGCGGCTGTGCTGATGCATAAGTACCAAGGCTTGGGCTACACGCAGATCGCGGGGGCCTTACGGTGTTCCGAGTCGGCCGTGAAATCATTGCTGTTCCGCGCCTATGAAACGTTGAGGGCGCGCTTAGCTGACGTGCGTTTATAAGGTGTTCGGTTATGACCTCAAACAGAGCCGCGACCGGCAGGGAGCGGTTCCGGTCGAAATGGAGCCGCGACCGTCAGGGAGCGGTCCCGGTCAGTGCAGGAGACCGTCCAGTTAATTCTGGGACGGTTCAGGTAGGGGCCGGAGAAAGCCGGCTCCCACGAGGGAAATATGACTTGCTTACAAAACGACCCACAAGGCGCCGAGATCCTCATGGACTACTGCGCCGGTACGCTCGATGCGGCATCGACCGCGCAGTTGGAAGCGCATCTCCAGAACTGCGCGGTCTGTAACCGGGCCGCGGAAGCGCAACGCAAGGTTTGGCAGGCGCTGGATGAGTGGAAGCCGGAGGAAGTCTCGTTGGATTTCGACCAGCGCCTCTACGCCCGCATCGCGGCGGAAGGCCGCGAACGTTGGTGGAGACCGAGCCTGCGGAGACCCCTGGTTCCAGCGATCGCCGCGGCGGCGATGCTCATCGTGGCGCTGCTGCCACGTGCGCCCCAAACCCGCGTTCCTCCGCCCAGCCCTACCCCTCAGGTGGTGGTTGCCGGCCAGAGAATCGACCTGCGGCAGGTGGAACAAGCGCTCGACGACATGGATATGTTAACCCCCGTGGGACAATCCTCGTCTAGCCGGTTGTAACCCCTCGGGGTACCAGAGCCGGAGGTTCATGCGAGCGTCGCTTATATACGGGATCGGTCTGTTCCTGCTCGGCTCAGCAACGGTTTCGGCGCAGGATAAGAAAGCCCCGGTTCGCCCGCCCGCCAAGGTCCCCAGCGCCGCCAAGCCCAAAGCCGCCGCCAAGCAGCCCCAGCTTCCTAAGTCGATTCCCAGCAAGCAGATCGAACAGCTTCAGAAAATGACGCCGGAGGAGCGCGAAAAAGCGCTCGCGAATCTGCCTCCGGACCGGCGGCAGCAGGTGGAACAACAGCTCGATAGGCTGAATCAACTTACGCCCCAGCAGCGCCAGCAGTTGGATCAGCGCTTCGAGACTCTTCAAAGCTTTCCGCCTGCCCGCCAACGCGCCGTCCGCCAGGAATTGCAGAACCTGAGGGGCATGTCCGTGCCGGAAAGGCGCGCGCGTCTGGCGAGCGACGAATTTAAACAGCAGTTTTCGCCCCAAGAACAGGCCTTGATCCGCGGCGTATTCCCCGGAGCAGCAAAGTAGGGTTCAGAGCCGCGACCGTGAGGGAGTCGGGCCAGCGATGATTCCGCGACCTTTGCGAACTTTGCGTCTTCGCGAGAGATTATATTGGCCTGGTAGCGCCTACGAGCCCAGAGGCTGTCAGAGCGAGGCTCTTGGTAGACACCAGGTTAATCCCATCCCAGCGAGATCCCCCGGAACGTAGTCACCACTTGAATCGCGAAAACGTTCGACAGAGTCCCGCGAATCGCGGAGCCTTGGAGAACCTCATAGCCGGCTTTAATCAACTGGTGAGCGTCGGGACGGAACCCAACTGCCGTTTCATAGATCTGATAGCCCGGATACTCTTCCGGATGCAGGTACCCCAGCCGGGTCGCCAGATACCACCGCGGACTCAATACACGCCGGAGTTCTCCATACGCGGCCGAATACCGGTAGGTCGGAATCACGTGGTAATCGTCTGCGAACTTTTGCCATTCTCCGTAGGCGTTCCACGGCCCGCGGCCCCACGACGCATCGAAGCCCCAAGCCGTGGCCGGCAAATCCTTGGGCTCGGCTTCGCCGGGCCAGTAATAAGGATAATCGCGGTTCAGATACGGCCCCCGATACGCGGAAGCGCCCACGCGGAATCCCTGCCGGATGGTGTAGCCCACGCCGCCCGCCCAGTTTCCGTATTGATCCGAATCGAACACGTTGCGCCGGTTAGCGGGCGACGAGTTGGCGAACTGCGCGCGGAAATCGAACCGGCCTTCGGTCACATCCGCCTGAACCCCGGCGAGCCCGAGCGTGGTGACGCCGCTGTAGTAGTAGCCATATGCCGCGGGCATGTCGATCAACGGATTCACCGCGTCGTCGTAGCGCAACAAAAACGATCCGAACGCGGAGGAAAGCATGCCGGCCCGCACCACCACCGAGCCTTTTTTCCAAAACCGGGAATAATTAAGGTGCGCCTGAAGCACGTCGGTTCTCACGCCGCGATCGTCGTAGTCGGCTAATTCCTCGTAAAAATAAGGCTGCGAATGAATCTGCACCGCGCCTTCCACGCTCCAATGTTCGTCGAGTTTCAAAACGGGGTAGAACACGGCTCGAAAACCGCCCGAGACCGGACCGTCCCCGTCGCCCGAGAGCTGATGCGAGTAGAGTCCCTCCCCGCTCAACGTGGTTCGCAGCTCGAAACCGGAGCTGGCTTCTTGAGCCCGCGCCCCCACGGCGAAAACAGCAAACAGCGCACAGCGCCCGGCGCGGGACCGTGCCCTCACCCAAATCCCCGACTCCCCGCCGCGCCGGGCTGCGTTGTGCGCTGAGTCAGTGGAGAGGCCCCAGGTCCGCATTATGATTTTTCTTTGCCCGTCAGCTCTCGTCCCGCAACCGGAGCCGCTCCATTCGAGAACCCCACCGCCTCGGCGAGCCGATGGAGCGAATCGCGGGGGTCGAGCACCGCTCCGAGTTCGTCCTCTTGCCGGCCGAGTTGCAAGAATACCTGAACGACATTTGGATCCATCTGCGTTCCGGCGAATTTCGCGATCACCGCCAGCGCTTCCTCATGCGGCATGCCGCGTCGATAGGGCCGGTCTGAGGTCATCGCGTCGTAGGCGTCGGCGATTTTGACGATGCGCGCGGCGAGCGGCGTCTCTTCGCTCCGAAGGCCGTGCGGATACCCACTGCCGTCCCAGTTTTCGTGGTGCAACTCCACCACGCCCAGATAAGGCTGCAAGCCCTGAACGCCATCCAAAATTCTCCGGCCGATCGAGGGATGTTCTTTAATCAAGCGGTGCTCCTCTTCGCTCAGGCGATCGGGTTTTTGCAGAATGCTGTCGGCCACGCCGATTTTTCCGATGTCGTGTAGCAGCGCCCCCACTCTCACCTCCTCCAGTTCCTTGGGCGGAAGCTTCATGCTGCGAGCGATGGCGCAGGCGTATTGGCTCACCCTGCGGCTGTGACCGGCCGTATAGGGATCGCGGGCATCCAAGGCGCTGGCCAGCGATTGAATGAACTCGATGCTGGCTTGGCGCAGGCGCTCCCGGCTTTCGCGCACCGCGGTGGCAGCCCGCGCGAAGCTGTCCCTTAACTCCCGAATCTCCTGCACGCCTCCCGCGCGGCCAGAGCCGTTTGCCTGAAAGTCGGGAAGCTCGCCCGTCGCCTCGCTCTCGCGCAGGCGCGCCACCACTTCCGAGATCGGCCGCACGATGGATCGTGAGGAAACGCCGCTCAAAATCATCGTGCCCACCAGGGCCAGCACGCTCGCGATGGAGAAGCTGTTTCGCAACATGGCTTGGATCGGGCGCGCGGCGCTGTCCAGATTCACCACGCTGCACAACTGGTAGGCCGCGGTTTGCTTCCCTGGCCCCGCGGCTCCGGCGGGTAGTCCCGCGCCGGCCTCCGCCTCTTCCGCCTCGGGCGGCGCCGCCTCCATCGAGGCGAAGAGATACGTTCCACTAGCCAGCCTTGCTTCGCATTCGGCACCCGGGGAGCAGTGGGCCAGTTGCGATTGAAGGTCCGCGCGAGATTCCTCAACTCCGTGGGATTCGACAATCTTGCCTTCGCGCGTGAGGATCGCGGCAACGGGAAGGCTGGAAAGCTCGAACCGCTCGCCCACCGTGAGCGTTCCCAGATTTTCGTCCGCCAGGTCCACCGTAGCGGAGCTGGCTTGGTAGGTCTTGCCGCCCGCCGTAAAATAACCCTCGCGCGGCAGTGGGGTCGCGCCGGGGTCGAACCGCGTCCAGGCTCCGCCCTCCCGCATGGCCCCGGCCAGCGGCTTGCCCACGGCGTCGGAGATCGACAACACCTCGAAGCCCAGCTCTTCGCCCATCTCCATGAGCTGATCTTCCAGCGTTCGCCGCGCCTCCGCGTCGCCGCGTCTCTGCAGGGCCAGTTGCAACCCGTTCTTCAGCGCCGGATTTTCCGCGACCACTTTCAAAATCCGCCGGTTCCTTTGCTCGGCCGCCGAACGCATGCGCGCCAGCGAGGATTGCGTTTCACGAACCGAAGCGCGGAATTCCTGGCGAACCTCCCGCACCACTAGGCGTTGCACCGTCCAGAAGCTGCCGGTCAGAAGCAGCGCCACCGGCACGAACGACCATAGGAATGTCCGCGCACCCAGACGCATGATTCACCGCGCGGCTGCCGGTTGTGCGGTCGCATTGCCCAAGAGGGGAATCAGGAATCGCACCTCCGCCGCTTGCTGTTCGGAAACCGTCACCCGTTGGCGAAAGAAACCCGCGCTTTTGTGCCAGGCCACTACCGTGTACTCTCCCGCCGGGACGCCGCTCAAATCGAACCGGCCCTCGCTATCCGCTTTCGCCACCCATCGCGTCGGGCTTACGACAATGGAAGCGGCCATGTTCGGGTGCAGCCGGCAGTTGACGAAAACGATCCCTGGTTTGGCGAAGGTCACCATCCGCGTTTCCCCTTGCGGATAGTTGCCCAGGTCGAACGATTTGGGCTTCGACAGCGAAAATACGTTGTGGAAAATGGGGTCGAAATTAGGGAAGGAAACCGTCGAGCCTGCGGGGATAACCACCAAATCCGGTTCAAATTCGCGATGCGTCTGCGCGATGGAGGCGGCGATTTGGTTCGCGCCGCCGGAGGCGGCGGTCGGTGGGCCCTCCAGGTAAATGGCCACATGCGAACGCTCGAACGCCAACGGGTCCGCCGCCGGGGGCGGTCCCGGATCTACCCCCATCCCGCGCTGATATGCGCCCGCCGAAGCGGTCACCGTCCGCCGCGTGAGCTTTTTCTCGATCACCACCGTTCCGCGAATATGCCCGGCTTCCGCCGCCCCGGCAAGACAAACCCACACTATGAGCCTGGAGACCGGTCCCATGCTGTGGTCATCGGCGGAAATCGTGGGAACCTGAGAAACTCGGGCTTTTCACTGATAACTGACAACTGAAAACGTATCTCCATTCTGACTCCTGACTCCTGTCCCCTGACTCCTGTATGATCGCCACATGAGAAGCTACCGCAAAGAGCTCTGGTTCAATCTCCCTTCCCGCCGCGCTTTCGTCAATATCACCGGCCAGGTCGAAGCCTGCCTTCGAGAAAGTGGCGTCCAGGAAGGAGTGGTTTTGGTCAACGCCATGCACATTACCGCCTCCGTCTTCATCAACGACGATGAAAGCGGCTTGCACCAGGATTACGAGAAGTGGCTCGAGCACCTCGCCCCCCACGAACCGGTTTCCCAATACCGCCACAATCGCACCGGCGAAGACAACGCCGATGCGCATCTCAAGCGGCAGGTCATGGGCCGCGAGGTGGTAGTGGCGATCACCCAAGGCCGCCTCGACTTCGGTCCTTGGGAGCAGATTTTTTACGGCGAATTCGACGGACGCCGCAACAAGCGCGTGCTCGTGAAAATCCTCGGAGAGTAAAATATCTTAGTACTATTGCTCTAGAACTTGAGATTTATATGTCTTATTGTTTCCGGCATACGTGCTAATAATTACCTCCGTCCGCGAGAATAGAATTACAACTTTTTAGTGTCTGTAGTAAGATAATCGCCCGAATCCTCTCACCAGCCATCCTGCGCCTTCCCGATCAGCAACGAAATACAAGGTTTTATTACCGCACATCAAAAAGGCCCTCAACGTGTACTTGATCGCAGTCACCGAGACGTAGGAGGAGGACCTACGGAAATGACAAAAATAAGATCTATTTATATTGCCCCGGCGGTGAGCCTTTTACTGGGCGCGGCCCATCTCCGCGCGGATATCCCCGGCGTGGATCCCGGCGTGGCTTTTACCTCGGTCACCAACGACTTCACCAACAACAGTTGGAGCCTGGGCTGGTCTTTCACCACAAATGTCGCCATCGCGGTGACCGCCTTGGGCTATTACAACGCCAGCCTGACGGGCGGCCTCGTCGGCCTCAGCGCGGGCTGCGACTGCGGCGAAGTCGGCATTTTCGATTCCGCCGGAGACTTGCTGGCTTCCGCGCAGGTAACCAGCGCCGACCCGGTGACGGGCTTCTTCAACTACCAAGCCATCACTCCGCTGGTGTTGGCCGCCAGTCAGACGTACTATATTTTGGCCGAGACTGGTTCATCGGATTATACGTGGGGCGTAAACGGGTTGACCGTGAATCCGGACATCACGTTCGATGGCGACGCCTACATTCAAAGCTCCACCCTGGCGTTTGGGACGAGCAGCGAAGGGCTTACCGCAGCCCAGGGCGGCGGGTTCTTCGGCCCCAATTTCCTGGATCCTCCGGTTTCGGCTTCGACGCCCGAGCCGAGCACTCTGCTACTGTTTGGCACGGTTTCGGTCGCCATGCTCGGGGCGCTGCGCCTTCGGCGCAGGCGGTCGCACCCTGGTAGGTAACGCCTCCAAACAGAGCCGCCAATGGAGGGCGGGCTTCAGCCCGCGCGAGGCTTTAGCCTCGCGTTGACAGGCTAAAAGCCTGTGAACGCGCGGACTTATAAAGTCCGCGGTCCTGACCCGTGCGCGGCAGCACACGACAGTTTCCGAAAATGCCGTCAGCCACTCGCCGCGGTTGAGCCACGCGCTGAGCAAATACCTCAACGCGGGAGAAGCTATTGGACCGCCACCCAGCAGTCATTTGGTGCGACACAAGAGGGCCCTTTCCCTTTAAGCCCGAAGCGCCCCACGCGCTGCGTGATCGCGCCAGTGCGACCAACGACAAATAGCAAAAGTACAAACTATTCCCGCCGCACGTCTTTCGATTGACGGGCGCAGACTTAAAAGGACGCGTCAAAACAAGCCTCCGGGGAGGGCTGGCCCGCGAGTTGAATAGAGACAAGTAAGCGCACAGGCCGCTGGGCGCGGCATCAAACGAATTAGAAACTTGGGCGAAGCGGCCGCGCCCGGCGAGTCCGTTGTGCGCGAGTTTATCCAAACTTGCCCTGGCGTTCGTGGGAGCCGCGGCCATCCCGGTGCGATCTTGGCGTATGGAACGCACCGGCAGCATGTGCGCAATCGGCGGCGCGGCAGTTCGAGGTGACCTCCGTCAGACCGACATTCAGGCAAAGGCCGCGGGTCCCATTGCATCAGAATCTCAATGCCGCCTCATAGTGCAAGCTCTCCTAGTGGATCGGTTTAAGCTGGCCTTCCATTACCAAACGAGGGATGCTGAACTCTTCGATTTGGTGGTGGTTCGCGGCGGTCCGAAACTGCAAAAGGCGCTCTCTACGGACGAGGAAACCGATGTCAACTTCGTTCTGAACGGAATCACGTATACACGTCCACCGATAGCGGACGCGGACAGGAGACCTGGAGACGTCCTCACGTGTTTGGTTCCAGCTATTTCGGGTTAGGGTCGGTCACTGCAACTTTTGCAACCAGGCCGTGGCCGTCTTGCAGCCTCGGCGGTGATAAAATGCCTCTTTAAATCCGCTCCAGAGAGGAGTCCCGCATGTTCAAAACGGCCTGTTCCTACAGCGTGCTCTTGTTGGCGCTCCTCTCGCCTCGTCCGTCGCTCGCCGCGGATAAGGTCCAGGCGAAAGATTTCTACGTCGAACCGCCTACTCTGATCTCGCTGGGATTTGAGTGGAATATCGACGGCGACGACAATCGCAATGCCTCGGTCGCGGTTTCCTATCGCAAGAAAGGCGAGCAGACTTGGAAAGAAGGCCCTCCCCTGCTGCGCCTGGGCGACGAGCGCGTCAACGAAAACGCCTTCCAATTTGTCGTTCCCAGGATGTTCGCGGGCAGCATCTTCGAGCTGGAGCCGGATACCGACTATGAATGCCGTTTCGTCATGAGCGATCCGGACGGAGTGGAGAGCCAGGCCGAGAACCTGGTCACCGTGCGGACGCGCTTCGAACCGAAACCGGCCGCGGGAGGCAAGGTCTACCACGTTTATCCGCCCGGCTATGCCGGCCAGAAACAGGAACCTGCCTTCACCGGGCTCCTGGCCGCCTATTATCAGGGATCTTCCGGCGCGGATTACTTCAACAGCTATCCGCCCCGCGTCCAGCCGGGAGACACAATTCTGGTTCACGCCGGTCTTTATAAGGACGACCGCAACCGCTACGGCGGCCCCTTGGGCACGATCTCGAGCGGCACGTATTTTCTCACCGTCAGCGGCACGCCCGAGAAACCCATCGTGATCAAAGGCGCCGGCGACGGCGAGGCGATCTTCGACGGCGACGGCGCTTATAACTTATTCAACGTGATGGCCGCCAACTACAACTATTTCGAAGGGCTCACCATTCGAAATACCGATCTCGCGTTTTGGGGCGGCTATAAGAACCTCACAGGGTCCAGCGGTTTGACGATCAAGCATTGCCGCATTGAAAACGTACAGCGCGCCATTTACACGGATTGGTCCGGCTCCAAGGACTATTACATTGCCGACAACATCATCATCGGAAGATTCGCTGAGGATCATTTGATGGGATTTACCGGCCGGACCTGGCAGAATTTGCCCGGGTTCGGCGGCAAAATGGTTTCCGAATACGCCATCAAGATTTATGGACAAGGCCATGTTGTGGCCTATAACCGGATTTCCCGGTTCCACGACGGCATCGACGTGGCCACCTATGGCAATCCCGATGGAACGCCCAATCCCATTCGCGATCGCATGCCGGTGTCGATAGACTTCTACAACAACGACATCAGTAATATGGAAGACAACTGCATCGAGTCGGACGGGGGCGGCCACAATATTCGCGTCTTTCGCAACCGGTGTTTCGACCAAGGCCACCGAGCCTTGAGCGTGCAACCGATGTTCGGCGGCCCGGTCTACTTTATTCGCAACATTGTGTATCATGCGCCGGAGGGAGGTTCGGCCAAATTCACGGCCTCGTCGGCGGGAATTGTCGTGTATCACAACACCTTTCTCGCACCGGTAAAGCCGATGTTGCTCGCACCCTCCAATATCCATTTCCGCAACAATTTGATCTTGGGAAAAAGTGAGACGCTGGAGACGTTCGCGGTGGAAACCAACACCAATTATTCCAGCTCGGACTATAATGGCTTCCGGCCCAATGAAGGCGCGGAGTTCTCCTTCGAATGGAGCTCCCCGCCGTTCTCCGCGCGCGCCAGTTTTCCGGGCGAAATGGGCAAGCTTTCCGTTCAGCAACAGGGGCGCCTTGACGCGCAGGCGCGCGAGGCTCGAAGATTCAAGACACTCAAGGAATACGCGGAAGCCACCGGCCAGGACAGTCACAGCGTCCTGGTCGACTACGATGTTTTTCTAAAGGTGGCGCCGCCGGGACCCGATCCGCGCACGCTTTACAACCCCGCCGATTTCGATTTCCAGTTGCGCCCCGGCTCGGCCGCGGTGGATGCCGGAATCCGGCTGCCCGGCATCAACGACGATTTCACCGGACGCGCCCCGGATCTGGGCGCATACGAAGGCGGCCGCCCTGTCCCGCATTACGGCCCGCGCGAGTAAGTCATCACTTTCGCCCTTTTCTCTCTCTCGCCCTATCCAACACTTACCGCCTCACATCACAGAGGCCCATCACTCCCGCCGGCTATGGTCCGGACCGAGCGGGCCAACTCAGCCAGCCAAAAGGAGCCTTCATGACCTCGGCCCAACCCTCAACGCCTTCCGCCACGGACTCGCCGGCCAGATCGTCATCCACACCCCGATAAGCGCACAGGCGAAGCCGTTGTGCACGGTTGGAGAGACGAGCAAGCCTTCAAGAAGCACTGCGATGGTATCCGTGAAGCTTTAGCCCCCGTCGGCGCTCTCGAGCTCGATCTCGCCCAGGCCATCGCCGAGGACTTCCCGCCCGAATCCCAGCCTCTTGGCTCCGTCTTTTCAAGGGCCGCCATCGCGCGTCAAATCGAGCGCCACCGCCGCCTCGCTCGCGCCATCCGCGCCTCATAAGAGGCGTCCTGGGGAGCCCCAAGTCCGCTGCCAGGTACGAAACGGAGCCGCGACCGTCAGCGAGCGGTCCGTCCGCGAGTCCATTTCGCGCGAAAGATTCCCCCAAATCTAAAGACAACTTGAGATTTGTCCGACTAAACTGGAAGGAACGGCAGTTCGAGCTCCCGAGGAGCGCTCAGCCCTTCCCAGACTCATGGCACAGAACAAATATGTGGTAACCGGTGGGGCCGGGTTCATCGGCTCGGCTCTCGTGCGGAGGTTGATTCCGCATGGGACGGTCTCGGTAATCGATAATCTTCTCACCGGAAACGAGCTTAACCTGGACGAAGTGCGCGGCCAAATCGAATTTCATCGCGCCGACATTCGCGATCGCTGCGTCATCGCTCCGCTCATCCACGGCGCGGACGCGGTCTTTCATCTGGCCGCGATTCCCTCCGTGCCCCGCTCGATCGACGACCCTGTGCCATCTCATGAGGTCAACGTCGATGGGACGTTCAACGTATTTCGCGCCGCCGCCGGGGGCGGCGTACGCCGCGTCGTGTACGCGGCGTCTTCGTCGGCTTATGGTGACACGCCCACTCTGCCGAAGACAGAATCCATGGCGCCGCAGCCCCTGAGTCCCTACGCGGTGCAGAAGCTCGTAGGAGAATACTACGCCTCGGTCTTTCATTCCTGCTTCGGTCTGGAAACGGTGGCTCTGCGATTCTTCAACGTCTACGGTCCGCGCCAGGATCCCTCCAGCCCTTACTCCGGCGTGCTCAGCCTGTTCATGAAGCACCTGCTGGCTCGCACCGCGCCGACCATTTTCGGCGATGGCGAACAGACCCGCGATTTTACCTATGTCGACGACGTCGCGGATCTGTGTTTCAAAGCGGCCCAGGCCCCCGGAGTCTCGGGCAACATGTACAATGCAGGCAACGGAGGGCGCTACTCACTCAATTTGATCTGGAAGCTGCTGGGGCAGATGGAAGGCCTGGAGATCGAGCCCCAGTTCGCCCCGCCGCGTCCGGGCGACGTGCGCGACTCGATGGCCGATACCGCGCGTGCGGCCGCGGATTTAGGCTATGCTTCGCGTTATTCCCTCCAAGAGGGACTGAAAAGGACGCTGGAATGGTACCGGCAGGGCCAGTAAGCCGGCGCAGCCGCGGAGGCTCGCGGATGCCGGTGAAGAGGCGAGTGCTTTTTGTCTGCATCGGCAATTCCTGCCGCAGCCAGATGGCCGAAGCGTTCGCGCGCCGCTACGGCAGCGACGTGCTGGAAGCAGCCAGCGCCGGCGTGTACCCGGCGCCGATGGTCGCCCCCCTCACTGGGCAGGTGCTGAAAGAGAGGAATATCGGAATCGAAGGTCATTTTCCCAAGGACCTGTCGGAGGTGCTGCATGAGCCTTTCGATTTAGTCGTGAACATGAGCGGACTGCCGCTGGAGATCCCGCGCGCCGATCGGATCGAGTGGATTGTCCCCGATCCTATCGGGCAGCCGGAGGAGGTCTTCCGGTCCGTGGCCGGTCAGATCGAAAGTCTGGTGATGCGCCTGATTCTGGATCTGCGATCTGAATTCAAATCGTGGAACAGAGGCGCGTGACCCGCAAACTGGCTTTCAATCATGTAGAGATCCTGCACTTCTAGCGAATCGCCAACGGGTTGTAAGATTCTCTTTGCGTTCTTTGCGTGAAATTCTTTTTTTGGCACAGAGGCCGACGGCCACCTGAAACCAGATGACGGACTTTGCTGAAAAAATCCTCGCCCGCGACACCCGCGCCCTGGCGCGCGCAGCCACCTGGATCGAGGACCGGCGCCCCGAAGGCGAGGCGCTTTTGCAAGAGCTTTTCCCGCACACCGGGCGAGCGCTGGTGTGGGGCGTTACCGGCCCCCCCGGAGCCGGCAAAAGCACCCTATGCGATCAACTGGCCGCCGCCGTGCGGGCGGAAGGAAAAACTGCCGGCATTATCGCCGTGGATCCTACCAGCCCTTTTTCGGGCGGCGCGCTTCTCGGCGACCGCGTGCGCATGCAGCGCCACCACGCCGATCCGGGCGTGTTCATCCGCTCGATGGCCACGCGCGGCTGGCTGGGCGGCTTGGCTCGCGCCACCTTCGAGACCACGCTGGTGCTGGATGCCGCCGGCTTCGACGTGATCCTGGTGGAAACCGTGGGCGCCGGCCAGGATGAAGTGGAAATCGCGCGCGTGGCCGATGTGACTGTAGTGGTTCTGGTTCCCGGCATGGGCGACGATGTCCAGGCCATCAAAGCCGGTATGATGGAAATCGCCCAAGTGTTCGTGATCAACAAAAGCGATTTGCCGGGCGCAGACCGGCTGGAGCGGGAGTTGAAAGCTTATCTGAGCCTGTCCCATCGCCCGGAAAACACTTCGCCCCAGATCGTCGCGGCCGTTGCCAAGGACGGGAAGGGAATTGTCGAGACGCTGTCGGCCGTGCGCGACGTAGCAAGCCAAGCCTCGAGTCTCTCGCACAAAGCCGAAATCTGGAGCGCGCGCCTTCGCGAAATGTATCGCGAGCGGGTGCTCGATCGCATCCCGCCGGAACAATTCGCCGCCTGCGGGCGAGAAGTCGCCGAGCGCCGGCGCGATCCTTACTCGATTCTCAATGAGTGGCTCGGAAAATACTAAAAGCCAAGGCGCCTCACTGGACCATCTCGGGATCGCTGTGCGATCCATCGAGCGGGCGCTGACCTTTTATCAACAACAACTCGGGCTGCATGTGTCGCTTCGGGAAACGGTCGCGAGGGAAAAAGTTCATGTGGCCATGCTGCCCTTGGAAGGTTCGCGTATTGAATTGCTGGAGCCCGCCGAAGCCGATTCCCCCATCGGAAAATTTCTCGAAAAGCGCGGCGAAGGGCTGCATCATGTCGCTATCAAAGTCCCGGATTTACCAGCGGCCGTAGAACGGCTGCGCGCCTCGGGAGCGCGGCTGCTGAACGATCCTCGCCCCGGCGCGGGCGGCCATCTCTACGTCTTCGTTCATCCCGCCTCCACCGGCGGAGTGCTTCTGGAACTGATACAGGCATGACTTCCGCGAAACCTATGATCGGCATCATCGCGCTCCTGACTCCTGACTCCTGACTCCTGGTATGACTTCCGCGAAACCTACCATCGGCATCATCGGCGGCAGCGGGCTATACTCCATGCCCGGCTTCGAAGCCGAGGAAGAAGTCTTGATTACCACGCCTTGGGGCGCGCCCTCGGACAATTACATCGTCGGGCGCCTGGAAGGCAAGGACGTGGCGTTCCTGTCGCGCCACGGACGGGGGCACCGCCTTTCGCCCTCGGAAGTGAATTTCCGCGCCAATATTTGGGGAATGAAATCGCTGGGCGTGGAACGGATTCTGTCCCTGAGCGCTGTCGGATCGCTCACGGAAGAACACAAGCCGCTCGATTTCCTGCTGCCCGATCAATTCGTGGATCGCACCTGCGGCCGCGCCTCCACTTTTTTCGGCGAGGGCCTGGTGGCGCACGTCAGTTTCGCGCATCCGGTCTGCACGGACTTGGCGAAAATCGCCCATGCGGCCGCGTCGAGTTCCGGCATTCACGCCAAGCTGGGCGGAACGTATCTGTGCATGGAAGGCCCGGCCTTTTCGACGTTGGCGGAATCGAATCTTTACCGGAGCTGGGGCATGGATGTGATCGGCATGACCAATCTGACCGAGGCCAAGCTCGCGCGCGAGGCCGAGCTGTGCTACGCCACCATCGCCATGGTCACCGACTACGATTGCTGGCACCCCGATCACGAAGCGGTCACCGTGAACGATATTATTGCCAATTTGACGCAGAACGCCGCGAACGCCTGCAAGCTGGTGGCGACGGCCGTGCGCCACATCCCCACCCAGCGAACGTGCAAATGCGGCTCGGCACTTGCGCACGCGCTCATCACCGATCGGAACGCCATCCCCGAAGCCACCCGCAAGAAGTTGGAGTTGCTGGTTGGAAAGTACCTGTAGCGAGCTCCTCGGCTGCTGCCTGCGCGGCGAGCGGTGGCCCGAAGACTCGCTCGAAGATCTGCTTCGCCGCGCGCTGGAAATCGACGAAGGCCGCGCGTTTTTGTCGGACGTGGTCGAGCGCCTGGGCGATCTATTTGAACCGCGGCTCTGCGAAACCTATCGCGAGTTATTCTCCCAAGCCGTCGCGCTTGTCTGCCCGGAATTGACTCCGCGCTTAAAACGAGGATTCTCCGCGGCCGCCGCGCCCCCCGATGTCAAACGCGACGCCTCACGCGTCTACGTGCTCTCACGCGTCACTCTCGGAGCCGACGTCGCGGTCACGAGCGTGTTGCTCGACGCCGCCAAGCGGCGCTACCCCGCCGCCGAGATTGTTTTCGTCGCTCCCCGGAAGAATTACGAGCTGTTCGAATCCGATCCGCGCATCCATCACGTTCCGTCGCCTTACGCGCGGTCGGGAACGCTGGGGGAACGCCTGCACGCATCCGCCGCGCTGTGGCTGGAAGACGGTCTTGTAATAGATCCCGATTCCCGCCTTACCCAGCTTGGGATCATCTCGGTTTGCCCCGCAGGTAATTACCTGTTCTTCGAAAGCCGTTCCTACGGAGGGGAAGGCATGGATCGCCTGCCGGATCTCGCGGCTCGTTGGGCGCGCCAGACGCTCGGCGTCGATTGTGCGCGCCCCTATATCGCTCCGCTGTCTTCCCCCGAGCTCCCCGTGGATATTACAGTAAGCCTGGGCGTGGGAGAAAATCCCGCCAAGCGCATCGCTGGCGATTTCGAGAGGGAACTAATGCGGATGGTGGCCGCCACCGGCGCTTCGGTCTTGGTGGACAAAGGAGGCAGCGAGGAAGAGGGCAGGCGCGTGGAAAGTGTCTTACAGCCTGGCATGCGGACGCATGAGGGCTCGTTCGCCCCGTTCGCAGCGCAAATCTCCCGGAGCAGGTTGTTCATCGGCTACGATTCCGCCGCCGGCCATGTCGCGTCCGCCTGCGGCGTCCCCCAGATCGCCATCATGAACGGTCTCGCCAGCGAACGCATGCTCGCCCGCTGGCGTCCAAACGGCGTGATCGTCCGCGGCGACGCCCCAGATCCGTTGGAGGCCCTGCGTTCCGCTCTTAGTAAGTCCCGCGCGTCAACGAACGCTTCCAACCCGCGATAACGAATGCTTCGACCGGCCGGGAACTCGGTAACAGAGCCGCGACCGCGGGGAGCGGTCCGATCACTGGCGCTGGCTTAAGCTAAGCCAAGGGGTCAAGAGCGCCACGCGATCTATAAACAAGCTTGCGAACATGGCCGCCAGGCCGCCTTGGGCGGCCTGCCGAACAATGCCGCGGGATATCTCAGGCGGGCGGGCAGCAGGAGTCGAACAAAGAGCGTGGGTATTTTGCGCGGGCTACCAGCGCGTCGCGGGCACGGTCCGCAGTGCGGCGAATGCGGTTCACGTCGACCCCTACCAGGCGGCCTTGCCATTTCAGGACCTTGCCGGCGATGAAGACGCTTTCCACGTTGCTTGTGTCCATGAGCGTCACCACGGCTCCGGGCGCGTTGTTTAAGGGGAACACATTGATTCGGTCCGTGGCCAGCAGAATGATGTCGGCTTCCTTGCCCGGCGTGAGCGTGCCGATCTTGGCGTCCAGGTGCGCCGTGCGCGCGCCTTCGATGGTCGCCAGCCCCAGTGTGTCCCGGGTGGTCAGCAGGCGCGGCAAATTCTTTTCGCCCGCCAGCGCGCGCTCGTTGAGCAGCGCGCGCTGTAAGGTGAAGGCGGCGCGCATGATGGAGAACATATCCGCGGTCATGTTGCATTCGACGTCCACGCTCAAGCTGGGGCGGATGCCATGATCGAGCGCGGCCTGGAACGGGGGCATGCCGTGGCGCATTTGCATCTCGATAGCCGGGGCGATGGAGACCTTGCCGCCCGAGTCCGCAATCATCTTCCAGTTGGCTTCGTTCAGTTGGGTGCAGTGGATGTATTCGTTGTCCGGGCCGAGCAGCCGGGCCTCGTTCATCTCCCGCAAATCCGCTGCGAAGAAATGCGACACGATGGGCGCTCCCACCGAACGAGCCAACTTCCAATGGTCCGGCGTCAACCCCGTGTTGAGGGCCAGAGTTAGCAATTGATCGGCGGAAGAGAAGTACTGTTTTCGCAGGCGCGCAATGTCCTGGGGGAACTGAGTCGCGGGACCCACGCCGGCGGAGTAGGCGAACACGGCCCGTCGCCCGGATTCCTTCAGGCCAGTGATGCAGCCGTCGGTGTGCGCGGGCGAGAGGGATACCTGAGACGTATCCACGGTGGTGGTAACACCCGCGTTGATCTGGTTGAGCGAAGCGACCAATTCCGAGATGTAAGCATCTTCGGGCAAGTAGAGGGGTGTGAAGACGTTTTGAATGACCGATGTGTAGTTGTTCGGCCAGTCCCGCAGGAGACCGTCGGAGAGGATGCTCCGTAGGAGCGTTTCGTACTGATGGTGATGGGTGTCGACGAAGCCTGGCATAACGATGCGATCGGAAGCGTCGACGGCGATTGCGGATCGCGCCGCTTGGCTCAAGTCGGGCGCCACGGCGGAGATGGTCTTGCCTTCGATCAAAACGTCGCCCTTTTCAAAGTCTCCGGTGTTGGGATCAAGGCTTAGTATCGTGCCGCCTTTGAGCAACACTTTGCGGCGGGGGTCGGCTTGGGAGCGGAGGAGACGATCCAGAGTTGCGGCGCCGACGCGCGTTTGTTGCGCACGGGCGGCCGTCGCGCCGGCAATAAATCCTGCGCCGCCCGTGAGAAAGCCGCGCCGGGAAATGCGATTGCGATGAAAGCAAGGCATATTATCCTCCCTGGTTCACCATACCGCCTTCGCGGGCGCGTGGGATGCTGCCTTCAGAAGCTAGTCGATCTCGTCGCCGTATAGCGCGCGACTGTTGCCATCGTCTCGAAGATCGAATCCAACCGCAAGCTGATCGCTAAAAGCTGACCGATGAAGGCTGAACGCTGTCAGCTTGCCGCCCAGCAACGACGTCGGCAAACCACAAGTCTGGAGACCAATTCTTAGATTTTGGGGGCCAGATTCTTGTAAGGAATCTTCAGAATGCGATCGCCGTTGAACGCGCCGACGTAAATCGCGTCGTCGACCTTCAAGGCCACGGACACACTCGATATCAGCGGGCCGCTGGACGCGGAATCGAAGATAGGTCGAGCCTGCATCTTCTTCTCTCCCGCGCGGAGGGCGGGGTCGATCTCGGCGACGCCGAAGGCCTGGATGCAAGGCCGGCCGCTGCCTTCGGGACAATCGCTCCGCGCGCCCTTGACTCCAGCAGCTAAGAGCCGGCCCTGTTTGGTCCACGTCAGGTTATCGGGTAGGAAGTCCACTTTCACGGAGCCAAGTTCTTTTCCCTCGACGAGGTCGAACTTGTGCACCTCGCGAGCGGGGAATTCATTCACGAACATGTAGCGGCCATCGGCGCTTACTACGACACCGTTGGGACCGCGCATGCGGGTGCCCATGATTTCGGACTCGCCCCGGCCCGGCATCCAACGCGCGACATAGCCGGTCGGGCCGCCGGTCGACGCGGCGCCCCTGCCGGCGGTTAGCCCGCTGGGGTACGTACCGACGAAACCCCCGTCCGGGAGAATGGCTACATCGTTATAATCATGGGCTGCCATCTCGCAGCCGTGCCAGACGAAGGTCCAGGCGCCCGACACCCGCCTCAATTCGAACATTTCGATGGACTGACGCCCACCGTGATTGACCACGTAAACCTCCCAAACCGCACTCTTGCGTTTTGCCAGCGACGAACCATGCGACACCAGGGCGTCGCCAATGGGCCCTGGGCAGGCTGGATCTCCCCAGGATGGGTTGGGTTCCGCTGTTTGGACCATTTTGCTGAAAGTCTTCTTGGCTAAATCGAACAGCGACATGCCACCACTTCCGGAGCCCGCACGGCCCTGGTTTACAAATTGAGTAGCGATCAGATACTTACCATCGGGCGTGAGTTCCAGATCTTCGGGCGAGCGCGCCCCACAAAGTATTTCGATATAGCCGTGGACACCGCATTCCATGAGGGGCGGAAGGGTGGGTGGCGACCCACTCTGCTGGGCCTTGGCCGCGCCGGCCAGCAGGAACGCTATCGGCCAAGTCCTCCGGGTTTCTCATTCATTTGACGCCGCGCCCGGCGGCCTGTGCGCTAACGGGCGCCGGGTGCGGCCCCTTTGCGGACCGCCTTTTGGACGCCGGCTGGGCGGTTGCCGGTGCCCAAACCTGTTCCGGTGGTAAAAGTAAAACCGGTGATGGCACCGCCTGCGTCCTTCGCAAATTCGGCGCGCTCCCCAAAGCCTGTCGACACGAACATCGTTTCCGATTCCGCCGCCAACGTGAATGTCTGCGTGGTTTGGCCGCTCAGCTTCAGAATCAGGGTGGGACCATCGACCGTGATCACGGCCTCGCGTCCCGTACCAAACTGGTAAGTCCCTGCGTACTTGGCGAGGGCCTCCGGACTGAGCCGGAACCCGCCCACGCCTTTCATGTGTTGGGGCGTATCGCTATTCTCGCAGACGGTCTCCAGAATCTCGGTGTCCGCCATTAGCGTCTTATCCGCTCGGAACGTAATCGGCCGGCTGAACGTCTTCGGGTCTTCCAAGGTCATTTCGAAGTCCATGTGTCCGAAGTCCCGGCGGTGGAACCGTTCGGTGATGCGGAGGGCTTCCGAGTGCGGGTGCCCGTCAAAATCCAGCCAGGTTCTGTCATTGAATCCAGCCGTGGTGACCACCAGCGTATCCCCTTCCCAACGCCCAACCGAATAGCCCAGCCAGGTGGGGCTCATCTCCTCAGGAAGCCCACGGCCATCGGTGAAGATCATTCGGGTTGTGTTGCTATTGGAAACACCTTCATTGATGATGACGGTCAACGCGGGCGTCTGCACGATGCGCGCCATGCCGTTCAGATGGTAGGTGGGGGGAGGGTCGGGCAGGCAGAGCGCGCGCGGGCTGTCCGCTCCTAAATTGAAAACGCGTTGCCAGTACACCTGCTGCGCCCAGGGCTGAATCTCCTCTGGCTTCAGGTCCGCAAAAATATTGCGGTTGTACGCCCCCCCGGATGCGCGCCAGATGCCCGACAGATCGGGTTTGCCCTCCGCGGTTCGAGGCGTCGCAGCGGACAGATCCGGCTTCCCGTCAGGAGTCCTCGGGATCCCTGGCGTCTTGTAAGTGAGCCACTGTGCCGTCAAAGGCACAGACATCAATAGCGTCGCGGCGAATAGTTCAGCTTTCATCCGGAGCCTCTCTTGCGGAGATCATACTACTCCGCGAGCCCAAAGGCCAGCAGACCCTAAAAGGTGATGGGCCACCGGATTCCCCTGCCGAGCTGGTATGGGCGACAGATTCAGGAGCGCTCCTTGGCGGTGGTTCCATTCGGATTTCTCACATAGACTGTTGCCGTGGCGTTGGTCAGATTTAGAATCGTTGGGGCGCCACCCACGGTGGTGGCGCCCGTGCCCGGGTCGGGGATGAACGCGCGGTTGAAGATGTCGGTGAACTCGGCACGGATGTTCAAGGTGACTCTCTCTTTGATCCGGAAGGTTCTCCCGAAGTCCGCGTTCTCACTAGGACGCCGGTGCTCACGGTAATCCGAGTAGTATGCCGTCGCGGTCCCAAACTGGCCGGGCGGCGGACCGACCCATGCCTTGGCATTCAGGACGTACACGTTTCGCGGGTCATAGCAGTGACAATTGAGGTCCACGGTAAACAGCGGAACACCCGGCACGCGGTCGGCGAACGTCGGTTGGCCCACCAGATTCGCCATGCTGGGACTGGTCTGGGCATTGGGAACTTCTAAGGGCAGCCCGCTCCGGTAAGCGAGGAAGACGCCGAAGGTCCAGTCCCCGGCCAGCCACGAAAGGGCCTCGTTCCCCCCGATCCTGGGCGTAATGTAGCTGGCGTCGATCAGCAACAGACGCGGCTGGTCGAACTCGGAAATATATTTGTTGATCGGCCGGTTGAACACATCGTGGACCGACCCGCTGGCCGCCGTGGCGAAGTTGGGCTCGCGCTCAGCACCCATAATCAGATTCTTTTGCCAGGTGAAGTTCCCCCGACAGACAAACCATGAGATAGGCGCTTGGTCAGTTTCGCTTGTAGCGAATCGTACCAAGTCTTGCCCAGACGGTCCCACGCGACCGGGATACTGGTGAACTGCGGGAACGGCGTCAAGGATTGGAATACGGTCTGGGACAACGGGAAGCCAGGGTAGGGTGGGTTGCCGAATCCGCGAGCGATCGCGAGCGGAGAACTTAACGGGGATGTCAGCAGCGCTTGGTCGGCTGGGCTGTTGATGTTGAGCCCGAACGCCGCCAAACGCTGAAACGAGATGGCATTGTAGTTCACCAGTCCCGGGGTGCCACCAGATTCCGCGATTGCCCACGTAGGCGGCTTCAATGGATAGATTCGGAAGGATTTCCCGCTGCAATCCGATGCTCCACTGATACTGTCGCGCCGGCCCCCCGGCATTGCGATCGTAGTCGGTGGGCGCGGCGTTCGGTGTGGGGAAACTGATGGGGAAGAAGGCCGGGTTGTAGGTCGGCCACTGCAGCGGATCGAATTGCGCCGGATAGCCCCCTGACAACGTCGTAATGTCATTCCCAAAGGTCGCGGTGGATCCGCCCGCCGCATTGGCCACTTCGTTGGCGGCTTGATTATTCTGTCCCGTGCCGTTATAGACAATCCCAAACCCGGCGCCGAGCACGGTCTTGGGAGCGAACTGATAGGCGGCGCCGAGCCGTGGCCCGGCGGCATAGGGATAGTTGCTCGCAAAGTTACAGTTGCATCGATGCGCACCGTATCCGTCATAGATCGACGCCCCGGGGATCCCAGCCAGTGGCTGGATAGCAGTGAATGAAAACCCTGGAGCCCGGCCCTGGCTCTCCTTGAGATAAGTCGAGTAATCGTAGCGGAGGCCATAATCCAGCGTGAATTTCCGCGTCACTTTCCAAGTGTCCTGCACAAACATGCCGAGCTGCTTTTTCCCTAGCCGCGGATCCGGGAACCCTTCGTCCACGTAGGGCTCCGCGAGCCCAAAGGCCGGCAGTGTACCGACTTTCTAAAAAAAGCCTTGCAGGGGCGTTAGAGCGTCTGGTCGCCGTTACCGGAGAATCAGAATTGGAAGCGCGCAACGATCTGGCCGCCTCGCGGCTGCGCCCCAGCGCCGTTCAGGAAGTTAACGAAGCCGTAGCCTCCGGACAAAGTGCCGCCGGGGTTGCCGTGGAGGATAGGCGAAGTGATGAAGCCATCCGCGGGTGCGGAATAGGACAAACGGTTGAAAATGTTCTGGAACTCCGCCCGGATCTGTAGCCTGTACCGGCCCTCCTTCCCCATTGGGAAAACCCGCCCGAAGCTTGCGCTTTCAGCGGGCTGCCGTTGCCAACGAAAGTCGTTGAAGTACGGCGCGGACGCGCCGAACGTGCCATAGGGCGGTTCCACCCAAGCGTTCGGATTTAGCATCAGTTGCGTAGTGGGATCGAAATGGGAATTTGGATTCGCCAGGAACAGTGGTTGCCCCGGCACTCGGTCCAGGAACGTATAGCCGCCGCCCCACACCGCGGGGTTGTTCGACGGTCCGCGAGCCAGATTCGAGAGCAGGTTGTTGGCGGAGGGCGGGCTTTGCAGTATCTGGCCGCTCTGATAACGCATAATGCCGGCCAAGGTCCAGTCGCGCGCCACCCACGACAGCGTCTTCATCCCGCTCGAATTGGCCGGCAGTCTCGGCGTCTGGTAATTGAACGCAATAATCAACAATTGCGGAATGCTGTAGCTGGAAATCTGTTTATTTATCGCCTTGTTGAACACGTCGTTGATGAGCGGGGGCGAAGGCACGACGTAGGAAAAATTGGAGTTGGTGCCGTTGGTGAGCTCCTTCTCCGAGGTGTAGGCCGCCTGCATGCTCAAACCGTGCTGCAAGCGCTGGATTCCTTTGACCTGGAGGGAGTCGTACCAGGTGTTTCCATCGGGAGGACCCTCGAAAGGCGGGATGCCGCCCCACTGCGGATAGGGCCGCAACGTCTGCAACAAAGTTTGAGTATTAGGGAACCCCGGGTAGACGCTACTGGGATTGGCCAGGTACGGGAAGCGCTGAATGACATTGGGCGAGTTGATTTGCGTATTAAGGAGCGTCGTGTCCGCCGTATTTTGCACGTTAAGCCCGTACTGCGACAACTGTTGCGGCGTGAGCGCATTGTAATTCAAGCCCGCCAGCAGCGGCCCCTCCCACCACGCGCCGCGATTGCCAACGTAAGCGGCATCCACCGCCAGGTTGCGCGTAATCTGGCGCTGAAAGCCCAGGCTCCACTGGAACGTGCGCGGTAGCCGGCCGGTGTTGCGAGCAATGGAAATGAACGGCGAGGATGGCGGGATCACTCCCGGCGCGGCCGGCACCGGGTACTGAGGAGTAAAGTTCGGCCAGTGGACCACCGGATTGCCGAACCGGTTGCCGGGTCCCTCTGGGTCGCCATCCGCCAGGCGCTCGCCTGGCGCCCCAGCGGCGAGACCATAGGCCGCGGAGCTTATGGAGTAAAAGTCACCGGAGCTGCCCACAAACCCGCCTTCGGTTTCCGCGGCATAGGAGACGGCGCCGCCCGCGCGGAACACCGTCTTCGGCGTGATCTGGTAGGCCACGCCCAGGTGCGGTCCGAAGGCAAATGGGTAAGCGACGTCGAATTGGCAGTGGCAGGTGGCCAGGTATTCCACCGTGCCAATCCGCCCGCCGATCAGTGAGTTGGGAAGGTTGAAGGCGGCGCTTTGCTGGCGGCCATATTGTTCCTTCCAGTTGATAGCGTAATCCCAGCGAATGCCGTAGTCCAACGTCAGCCTGCGCGTGATTTTCCAACTGTCCTGGGCGTAGATGCCATAGGCATGGTCGCCCAGCCGCTCATCCGCGGGCGCGGCCGTCGCTATGCTGGAGGACGCACCCAGAAAGAAGCTGGCATACCCGAATCCGCTGCTCGCGGTATTTGCAAAAGGCAGGCCGTTTTGCGAGGGATCGGCGGTCTGTTGTTGTGCGAATGTGAATTCTCCTTGTGAGCGGCTGTCGGCCAAGGCCTGAGTACCCTCAAACAGGGCCGTCGCTCCCAGCTTGTAGGTATGGTTGCCCTTGACCCAAGTCAAACTGGTGTTGAACGTGGGCTTATAATCGTGTTCTTCAGGGGACAGCGTGAATGCCACCCCCGTATTGGTCACCGGGTATCCGCCGCCGCCGTTCCACCCGCCCCCATTGGCGCTGTACATACCCGCCAGATAGGGGAAGAAGTTCCCCGCGGTGAAGGGAACCCCATCCGGAAAGAGTTGCTTCTGGTCATACGCGGGCGCCGTTGAGGGATTGGAGAGCTCCAGATAACCAGCGCCGATATGCAACAGCAGAGTGGGAGTGAGCGTGGTGTCCAGGTTGAGACGTACAGTGTTCGTGGTGGAGTGCTGAGGTTGCAGGGCGGTATACGGTTCTGGGAATCCATTGGTCTGGGGTGAGAATTGGCGGTTCCAGGAATAGTATAGGGACAGCTTCATTTTGCTGTTGATGATGTGGTCCATCTTCATGGAAGGAATCGTGGAATGCCGGAAATTCAAATAGGGCGGCGCGGTGTAGTTGTATGTTCCCGCCGTGTTGGGCAGGGGAATCATGTTCTGAATGATCGCCGTGGTGGGATCTATGCGGCTCAGAGGAATTATGTTGCCCGGAAAGGGAGTCCGCTCTTGGACGCCATTCACCGTCGTGTTCGTCAGGGGATCGAACACTTCATTGAGGCAAACGCTCGCGCCCGAAGCCGGAACAGTATTGCACGTGGGACTCAGGGCCGCGCTGAAATTCCCCTGGCGTTGGGCGGCGGTGGGAACCACGCCCACCGTAGTGCTGGTGTAGGTGCTCTGACGAAACTGCTCGAAGCTGAAGAAGAAGAAGGTCCGGTCGTGACCGTTGTAGATCTTGGGAATGCTAATTGGCCCGCCAAAGGTGAACCCGTAATCGTTCTGCCGCAGCGGGTTCCGAATGTGCTGCCCTGCCTGCAAGGAGTTTAGGGTGCCTCGATTGGTGAAAGGTAGGCCGGCATTGAAGGCTTCATTCACGACATAGTCGAACCCACTCCCGTGAAGCTGGTTGGTGCCGGATTTCATGGTGTAGTTGAAGTAACCCCCGCCCGCCTGGCCGTACTCGGCCGAGTAGTTGCTCGTTTGGACGGCCACCTCCTGGATCGCCTCTACGCCGGGCTGGACAATCTGGTTGGATCCCTTGTTCATCCCGTTGGTGGCGTCCTGGCCCTCAATGTTGACGGCTTGCGAGTTGGAGGGCATTCCGTTGACGCGCAGGATTCCCGAGGCATTCGTATCGCTGGACTGACGCGCGCCCGGCAGCAGTGTGATCGACGAAAGCGGGTTCCGGATATTGCCCAGGGTGTTGGCCGATCCGATAGCCGCCGCGCCGCTCAAGGTGAGGATGGGAAGACTTGTCAAGTCGCTGGTGTTGATGTTGTGGCTCACCTCCCCGCCTTCGGTCTTGAGCAAAGGCGCAGCTTCCGTGATGGTCACGCTTTCGGAACTGGCGCCCACTTCAAGTAGGGCATCGACGCGCACCGTCTCCGCAACCTCCACCACCAGGTTCTGGCGGACAAACTTCTTGAACCCCGTGACGGTGACCGCCAGCTCGTAATTGCCGGCAGGCAATTGGGCAATGGTGTAATTACCGGTGCTCGAACTGGCCACGGGATAAACCGCACCCGTCGCGACATTCCGGGCTTCGATGGCAGCGCCCGCCACTACGGCGCCCGCCGGATCCGATACCGTTCCTGTTATCGTGCCGCGATCGCTCTGCGCCAAAATAGCGCTGGCAAGCGCGAATAATCCAACCGCGGTTGCATGCAGCTTCATTGAAAATCCCTCCCTCTTTCCAGACCACCGGGAACTCTACTCCTATGGAATTTGGCTGTCAAGGGGGTATGGAATTTGGCTGTCAAGGGGCACGGAACACCGAAATTCGCTGCCGCCCATCCAGGTCAAGGTATGGCACGGTGGGCGCGATCATCAGCCTCGATCGTCCATCGTGGGGATCTCAGGGACAACCGCCGCCTCGAGAACAGGGCCGACGCCGCGCCCGGCGGCCTGGTCTGACGAGGGCGGATGGGCAAACCGTGATCACCTTAGGTGGAATCGGACGAGGTTTCGGCCGCCGCGGGGGGCAAGGCCCTCAATAGGCGTGGAGCTGCTTCGGAAGGAGCAATGAGATGAACCTGAGGCACTTCACATTAACGCTTGTGGCGGCTGGGTCGTCATTCCTTACGGGCGGCGCGGGATTCCTGTACTGTTTCGCGATTAACTGAACCCAATTTTCTGGATTCACCGGCCTCGACGCCTGAGCCATGTTAGCGCTGGCCATGTTAGCGCCGGCCATGTTAGCGCCGGTTAATGATACGCCCGAAGATTGCATGGCCCTTGCATTCCAGTTCCTTCGGTCCTACGATACGGATTGCATGAGTGAAGGAGTTTTGGCAAGGTTTTGGTCCGCTGGGCAAGGCCGATCGCTGCCGGCGGTCGCGGCTGTAATTTTCCTGCTGGGGCACGCCGCGTGGGCTCAAGCGCCCGCGCGCGGCATTCCGCGCACCTCCGACGGCAAGCCCGACCTCAACGGCGTGTGGCAGACGTTGAGCACGGCCGCGTGGGACCTTGAGGATCACAATGGCGCCTTTGGCGTGCATGCCGGGCAAAGCGTGGTGGAGGGCGGCGAGATTCCCTATCAGGCCTCCGCGCGCGCCAAGAAGAACCAAAACTTTCAGAGCCGTGAGACCGGCGATCCCGCCGAAGCCGCTTGCTACATGCCCGGCGTTCCCCGCGCTATCTACATGCCCTTCCCGTTCGAGATCATCCAAAACCCCAAGCTGATCACGTTCTCCTATGAATTCGGCCACACGCGGCGAAACATCTTTACCGACGGCACCCCGCATCCCGAAGGGTTCCCCGATTTCTGGATGGGAGACTCGCGCGGCCACTGGGAGGGCGACACGCTGGTGGCGGACGTGACTAACCTGGATGAGCGGACGTGGCTCGATCATGCAGGCAATTACCACAGCGATGCATTGCACGTCGTCGAGCGGTTCACCCCGATAGATCCGGACCACATCCTCTACGAAGCCACTCTCGAAGATCCGAAAGTGTTCACCAGACCATGGAAGATTTCCATGCCGCTGTACCGCCGGCTGGAGAAAAACGTCAAGATCCTCGAATACGACTGCGTGCAGTACATTCAGGATCGCAAATACGGCAGCGCGAAACCGGTAGGAGCCAAACCATAGCGCACAGCGAATGCGTTGTGCGCGTTAACCAAAGGAGCTAAACATGAGACCCACACTGTTATCCATCGCGGTTTTGAGTATTCTGGCGGCCGCAACTTTGCCGGGGCTCGAAGCCCAGCAGAAAGCTCCCACGAAAGGGACGCCCGCCCGCACCGCCGACGGGCATCCCGACATGCAGGGAGTGTGGGTCCGCCGCGGGACTGCCATGAACGAAGCCAACGCGCCCAAGTCGCCGCTGGGCGAATTCGGCGCCACGGGCCAGCCCTACCCGACGATTTTCAATAATGGCGCGGCGACCGAACAGGACCGGTCGGTGCTTGCAGGCCGGCCCTCCGGCATTATCGAACCGGCCAATCGCGTGCTCCCCTGGCGGCCCGAGGCGGACGCCGCGCGGCGGGAGTTTCTCAGCCACATGATCCCTCCCGCCTCTCTGAAATATGTCGAGCCGTCGGCTAGATGCGCTCAGCCGGGCCTGTTAGGAGGGGACGACCGGCACCCGTTTCAGATCGTTCAGCGTCCCGGTTCGTTTGTACTGATGTACGAGTATAACCACGTCACGCGAGCGATTCCCACCGACGGGCGTCCGCATGTGGGGCCGAACATCCGGCTGTACATGGGCGATTCTGTCGGGCGGTGGGAAGGGGACACGCTGGTTGTCGAGACGACCAATTTCAACGACAAAACGTCGTTTTCCCAGACCATCCCCTTTCACAGCGAGGCCCTGCACACCACCGAGCGCTTCACCATGTCCGATCCGTATATCATCGATTACCAGATCGCTGTCGAGGATCCCCAACTGTTTACCGCGCCAGTCAGGATCGCGGGCAACTTCGTGGCGGCGGCGAAAGGAAGTGAGCTGATGGAGTTCGCGTGCGCCGAGGGCAGCCAAACCTTGGCCAATATTTTCGGCTTCGGAGTATTTCCGGCCCAATAGAAAAGGAGATCGTTTTATGCCAACAAAGCTCTGTTTAAGCGCACAGGCGAAGCCGTTGTGCGCGGTTCAGAAAATAAGCGTCGTGGCCGCCGGGCTGCTCGCACTTGCGGTCCCCGCAGTTGCGCATCATTCGTTCGCGGCCGAATTCGACTCCGACCAGCCCATAACCGTTAAGGGCGCCGTCACCAAGATGGACTGGGTAAATCCCCACTCCTGGATTTACGTGGACGTCAAGGGTGACGACGGCAAAGTAGTAAACTGGCGCTTCGAAATGGGTCCCCCGAACGCGCTGCTGCGGATGGGCTGGCGCAAGAATTCCGTGCCGGCCGGCACGGTCGTCGAGATCCAGGGCTATCGTGCTAAGAATGGCGAACCGGTGGCCAACGCCAAACAGGTAAAGCTGCCGGACGGCCGCGAGCTGTTTTCGGGCGGCTCGGCTCCCGTAGCCCAAGGAACCTCGGAGACGGAAAAGAAGCAATAAAGCTGAAACGAACGTTGACTGCACTGTTTCAGAAGCTGAAAGCTGAAAGCTGATCGCTGAAAGCTGAAAGCTATCTCTTGTCGGGCGGCTGGTTCTTACCAAAGTACTTGGTCAGGTAGTTCACGATCGTGTCAAATTCTTCATCGGAAGCCTTCGCCCCGCGGGCGGCCATTTTGTCGACCGTGTCATTCCATTCCTCTTTCGTCTTTTTCTTGCTCGTGATGCGTGTCAGCTCGTGACATACCGTACATACATTCATTACAAGATCCTTGCCGGCGCCATCCGGTAAATCCTGTGCCCGAACAGATACGGCCAAAAAGCACGCGCCCAGAAAGCACACAATAAGAAAGGTTCGAAGCCTCTTTCGCCTCAAGATCATGATTGGCTCCCGAGCCTGGAGTGCGGGCTCACGGATCGGAGTTTACCAGATTCCTTCACTGAGTGAGAAGCGGCCGGCGGTCCACCAAACTCGTACGCCCGTGATCCGTCCGTAAGCTCGGAAGGTTCAGCAAACCGCTAGGGAGCGGTTTCGCTACGGAGGGATCACAGACAGCTAAACCGGTGCCGACAAGCGCAAAACCGCGAAACCGCAGTACTACGGACCGAACCGCTACACGCCGGAACCGGCGGAACCGGTACACGGCGGAACCGGTACATTGACTCCCGGGTTCCGCTGGCGTATGATGCAGACGATTGGACCCGTAAAATGCATTGATTGGGGGTGGCCTATGTTGAGGAGAATGCCGAGGAGTTGCGCGAGATCAATCTCTCCTTGGCTGGCAGTCCTGTTCGTGGCGGGCGGCTTCGTCGCTCTCCGCGCTCAGCAGCAACAGCCCGACCGGCAACCGGCGAACGCTGAGCGCCAACCAGCCGCTGGGTCGCAGCGCACCCTCATCAATCAATACTGTGTCGGCTGCCACAACGATAAGGCGAAAACCGGCGGCCTCGCGCTCGACACCGTAAGTGTGGAGAACGTAAGCCAAGCCCCCGAAGTCTGGGAAAGGGTTCTCCATAAAGTGCGTGCACGTTACATGCCCCCTGTGGGCATGCCGCGGCCTGACGAGCAGGCCTACCAATCCCTCACCTCCTATCTCGAGACCTCGCTGGACCAGTTGAATGCGGCCGATCCAAATCCGGGTCGAAGCGCCACTTTGCGCCGGCTTACTCGAACCGAATACCAAAACGCGGTCCGGGATCTTCTCGACCTTCAGGTCGACATCACCCAGCTTCTGCCCAATGACGAATCCAGCTTCGGTTTCGACAACATAGCGGTAGGAGAACTGTCGCCGACGCTGCTGGAGCGGTACCTGGCAGCGGCGCGAAAAATCAGCCGCCTGGCAATGGGGAGTCCGGTTCGATCTCCGGCCGGCGAAACCATTCTCATTCCGCCGGACCTGACGCAAGAGGAGCACTTCGACGAGCTGCCCTTCGGCACGCGAGGCGGGGCCGCAGTTCCCTACACTTTCCCGCAGGACGGCGAGTACGAAATCACGCTTCAACTCAGCCGGGACCGGAACGAGCACATCGAAGGCTTGGGCGAGCCCACGGACATCGAACTGATGTTGGATGGCGCGCGCCTGCATATGTTCACAGTGACGCCCATGAATAATGTCACCGGCATTCGAAACGCAAACAGCATTCCCAGCGATGACGAGGTCGACAAGCATCTGCACATCCGCATTCCCGTAAAGGCCGGTCCACACACGCTTGGAGTTACCTTCCCCAAGAAGCCTTCGCTGCTGCTCGAGACCGAGCGCCAGCCATATCTGGCGCATTTCAATATGTACCGGCATCCGCGAGTCAACCCGGCGCTGTATTCGATTGTTGTGGTTGGTCCTTATAATGCGACCGGCGTGGGGGACACGCCGAGCCGCCGCCGGCTTTTTGTCTGCCACCCGTCGAAGTCCCCTGCGACCGCAGGGAGCGGTCTGCTCAAAGATGAAGAAGGCTGCGCGAAGCAAGTCCTCTCTACCTTTGCCCTCCGCGCCTACCGGCGGCCGGTGACTGATGCAGACCTTCAGGTCCCGCTCAAGCTGTATCGGGAGGCGCAGGCTAGCGCAGGATTTGAAGCCGGAATCGAGGGGGGCCTGCGAGCCTTGCTGGTAAGTCCGGAGTTTCTGTTCCGGGTCGAGCAGGATCCGCCCAATATCGCGCCGAACACCGCCTATCGGCTTACGGATCTGGAATTGGCCTCGCGGCTCTCGTTCTTCCTTTGGAGCAGCATCCCCGATGAAGAGCTGCTGGACCTTGCGATTGGCGGAAAGCTCAAGGACCCCGCAGTGCTCGAAAAGCAGGTACGGCGGATGTTGTCCGATGCACGTGCCGAGGCGTTAGTAAACAACTTTGCCGATCAATGGCTGTACTTGCGCAACTTACAATCCATCATTCCGGACGCACGCGGTTTCCCGGACTTTGACGACAACCTTCGCCAGGCAATGCGCCGCGAAACCGAGCTCTTTTTCGAGAGCATTATGCGCGAGGACCGAAACGTGCTCGATTTGTTGAGGGCCAATTATACCTTCGTTAATGAACGGCTGGCCAAGCACTACGGGATCCCGAACGTGTACGACAGCTACTTCAGGCGCATCACATTTGATGGGAATAGCATGCGCGGGGGGCTGCTCGGCCAGGCCAGCATTTTGACGGTGACATCCTACGCCGACCGAACTTCGCCCGTGATTCGCGGCAAGTGGGTGCTGACGAACATTCTTGGGTCGCCGCCACCGCCCCCGCCGGGGAACGTGCCACCGCTCAAGAACGATGGCGCCGCAACAGGTAAGGCTCTGACGATGCGCGAGCGGATGGCGTCACACCGTGTGAATCAGCCTTGCGCCGGTTGTCACCGGCTCATGGATCCGGTAGGGTTTTCGCTTGAGAATTTCGATGCGGTGGGCCGCTGGCGGACCACGGACCAAGATGCGCCAATTGATGCCTCGGGGAGTCTTCCCGATGGCAGCCAGTTTGTGGGAGTGGCCGGACTCCGGCAAGCACTGCTGAGCCGTCCGGAGCTGTTCGTGACCACTCTCACGGAGAAACTTCTCACCTATGGATCAGGGCGGGGACTTGAGTCTTACGATGGGGCGGCGGTCCGCAAGATCGTGCGGGATGCCCGCAATGACAACTACCGCTTCTCGTCACTTATTTTGGGGATCGTCAACAGCACACCGTTTCAAATGAGGAGGTCGCAATGATCGTCACAAAGCCCATGGTTGTTACAAGAAAAGCCTTGGCCCGGCGGACATTTCTGCGGGGCGCGGGCGTGAGTTTAGCGCTGCCTTTGCTGGACTCCATGATTCCGGCCTTTACTGCCAGGGCCGCGACCGCTAGCCCGGTACGCCGCCTGGGGGTTGTCTACATTCCCATGGGATGTAACTGGTTTCAGTTCTTCCCGAAGGATGTGGGCAAGATCACCAATCTGCCGCCCACGTTGACCACGCTCGCTCCGGTTCTGGACCAGCTCACGGTGATTTCGAATTTGGAGCTGAAGAACTCGTACTCGCCGGGGAATCATGCGACCTCCAACGCCGGATTCCTGAGCTGCGCGAGAGCCAAGATGACCGAAGGCGCCGACTACGAGTTAGCGACCACTGTCGACCAGATAGCCGCCAGGCAGTTGGGCAAGGATACACGACTGCCATCGTTGGAACTGACCACGGAATCGACGACGCCGATTGGCGCGTGCGACGGCGGCATGTCGTGCGTGTACGAGACCAGTCTTTCCTGGTCGTCGCCCACCACGCCGCTCCCCACGGAAGCGAACCCGCGCGTGGTCTTTGAGCGGTTGTTCGGGGATGGCGGCAGCGCCGCGGATCAGCTCGCTGCGCTGCGGGAAGACGGCAGCCTGCTCGATTGGTTGAGCGAGGATATCACGCATATTCAGAAAAAGCTCGGTCCGGGCGACCGTACCAAGCTCAGCCAATATTTGGACTCGGTTCGGGAGATCGAGCGCCGCATTCAGAAGGCGGAGGAGCAAACGGCCAAATCGCCGATGCCGGACCTCACTCGTCCGATTGGTGCGCCATCGGCCTATGCAGACCACGTCAAGTTGATGTTCGATTTACAGGTGATGGCTTTGCAAGCGGACATAACCCGGGTCCTGACCTTCCAGTTAGCACGGGAGGCGAGCACACGCACATACCCGGAGGTCGGTGTCTCCGACGCGCATCACCCTACCTCGCACCATGGAAACGATCCGGAAAAGCTGGCGAAGCTGGCCAAGATCAACGCATTCCACGTGTCATTGTTTGCCTACTATGTAGAGAAGTTGAAGTCCACTCCGGACGGCGATGGTTCGCTGCTGGACCACTGCACCATCCTGCTGGGCAGTGGCATGGGCAATTCCGACGTGCATGACCACGTGAACCTGCCGATCGTCGTCGTCGGGGGCGGAGAAGGCAGCCGGAAGGGAGGACAGCATATCAAGTACGCTGAGCCCACGCCGCTGGCCAATCTTCACCTGACCTTGTTGGACAAAGTCGGGATCCACCTCGATAGCTTCGCGGACAGTCGCGGAAGAGTGGACGGCCTACTGTCGGTGTGACCAGAGGCACTCATGACACACCTGAAGGAAATGACGTGGCACAGGCGTGCAGTTGGGTTGGGCAGGATGGCGGCACAGGCTTTAGCCTGTGAGCACAGGCCTCAGCCGGTGGTCCTTCGTTGGGGGATCGCTTCCATTCTATTGGCCCCGGTTCTGTTTGCTGCGGCGACCGACGTCCGGCTGCTGGAGGCTGCGAAAAACTCCGATAGAGCCGCCATCCGGACTTTAGTGTCCCAGCACATCGAACTGAACGCTGCCGACACTGATGGCTCGACGGCCCTGCATTGGGCGGTTCGGCGAGACGATCTGGAGACGGTCAATTTATTGGTTCGCGGGGGCGCAGACGTGAAGACCGCAAATCGCTATGGAGTCACGCCGCTCTCGCTCGCCTGCGTCAATGGGAATGCGGCCATTGTCGAATCATTGTTGAAGGCCGGAGCAGATCCCAACACAGCGCTTCCGGGAGGAGAAACCGCGTTGATGACGGCGGCGCGAACGGGCCAAGCGGACGCCGTGAAGGCGCTGCTCGCGCACGGGGCCAAGGCGAATTTCAAAGAGGAGCAGCGCGGGCAAACGGCCTTGATGTGGGCGGCTGCCGAAGGCAACACCGCAGCCGTGAATGAGTTGATCGAGTTCGGAGGCGACGTTCATGCGAGTTCCAAAGGCGGGCTTACGCCTTTACTGTTCGCGGTACGGGAGGGGCGGATCGAAACCGTCAAGGCGTTGCTGAAGGCCGGAGCAGACGTGAATGAGACTTGGAAAGCCGGTCGAGGGACAGGAGTCTCTGGTATCAGCGCCATGGTTTTAGCGACGGCGAACGCCCATTACGAGCTCGCCGGGCTATTGCTGGACGCTGGCGCTGATCCGAATGCCGCCGCCCAGGGCTGGACCGCGTTGCATCAGATTACTTGGGTGCGCAAACCAGGCAAGGGCGACAACGATCCCGCTCCCGAGGGCTCCGGAAATCTGTCCAGTCTCGACTTGGTGCGAAAGCTGGTAGCGCATGGAGCGAACCTTAACGCTCGGATGACCAGGAGCGGGAACGTGGGCCGGACCTCTATGAATATGATTGGAGCGACGCCCTTCATGATGGCTGCCAGAACCGCGGATGCTCCCTTGATGCGCCTCTTGGCGGAACTTGGGGCTGACCCGTTGTTGCCGAATGCTGATAACACGACGCCCATCATGGCGGCTGCGGGAGTCGGCACGTATTCTCCCGGAGAGGACCCCGGAACAGAACCCGAAGTGCTGGAAGCTGTGAGAGTAGCTTTTGATCTCGGCGGCGACGTGAATGGCGTTGACAAGAACGGGGAGACAGTGATCCACGGCGCAGCTTACAAGCAGGTCCCGTCGGTTGCCCAATTCCTGATTGATCACGGCGCCAAAATCGAAATCTGGAACCAAAAGAACAAGACGGGGTGGACGCCCCTGCGAATCGCCGATGGCGTCCTCTATGGTGGGGCAGCCATCAGGAGTTCACCGGCTGTGGCGGCTGTGCTTCGTCAAGTGATGAGCGCGGCAGGAGTGTCGACGGTTGTCGAGCCCGACATCGTGCGGGCGGGACATCCGGTCAAATAAAGACTTGAGCGGCAAAACTCATACCGCCGCCGCTGTCGCGCCTACGTCTTCCTTGGCGTCTTTGGAACAAAGGCGAGGAACCTCCGAGGGTTATCCACCAGGATCGTTTGAAGCACATCTTCCTTTACAGCGGCGGCCCGCAGCTTCGGCACAAAAACCGTCGGGGTAGCAATGAAGCCCCGGCGCTTATCGGACGAGAGCAATAATTTATCGGCATGTCCCGCCTCCAGCAGCGCGAGAATCTCAGTCACGCGTTCATCGTCGGAGGGCCTCGGACTCGTGACACGATCAAAACCGACAAAGGCGCCGCGTTTCGCGATCTGTTTTATAATCTCCCCCGTCGGATCGTCGAGGCTGTCCATATGGCCAATCGCGATACTCTGGGGTTTCACACCCACCGATTCCAGCACATCGAGTTGCAGCAGTCCCGCATTCTTGGGCACATTCGGCCCGGTGTTATAAGCGTTGTGCGTGAAGATTGGCAAGTTGGTTCGGAGATGAGCCTTGCCCACCGCCCGGAACACTTTGTGCTCCTGCCGAGTGAGTTCGGCGGTATTGTTCGACTGCCCGATCTCTCCGAATGCCCCCAGCCACTGCTCGTTCGCCTGGCGAACCAGTTCGTCGGCAATTTGATCCTCGCTCATGGTCGCGATCTCGGCGGGATAGTTGTTCTCTAAGTAAAAGCCGGTGCTCCCCACAATATGGACGTTGGTTTCCCTGGCAATTTGCTTTAATTGCTCCATATTCCGGCCCATGTCCGGATGCCCACCGTCCACGATGCAACTCACGCCGGCCTTTGCAACCTCCTTGATGTCTTCGATGACCGGGCCGATGTCGGCCGTAGATGGAGGTGGGAGCTTCAACTGCCGCTCCGTGCGCGAGTAGGCGACAGACAAGTGCTCGTGGAAGAGAGTCTCCCCCGTGATGGACTCGGGAGAAACATCTTTCAATACAGTGCGGATCACTGCGCCCCTGGGAAACTGGGGCGGCTTCGCGCCCAGCACGGTACGTTGGGACAAAGCCGTCGCGCCCGCACCGGCAAGGAAAAGAGCTTCGCGGCGTGTCAGGCGGACGAAGTTGAAGTCGCAGATCTTGGAATGACGGATCATGATTGGAAACGCTCCCGGGCGTGTATCCTATCACAACCGGCTTCACGGCACGCAAACTTGGCCCAGCTTGCCCGATCCGCCGCAGTAGCTCATGTCCTGAATCTGAAGCAGGATGCCGTCTGGATCGGTGAAGTACAGCTCGGGCGTGCCATCCGGCGCTCCGCCGCGATTCGGCATCCGCATCGTGATGTATGTAGTCAGCGGTCCGGGGCCGCCCGTGTCCGGCTCCCTAGGCTTGAGGCCGTAGCTCACCAGAGCCTTGGTGACTCTTTCCGGATCGAAATTTCGCATCCGGAAGCTGACGTGGTTGATGCTGGCGGCAGGAGGCGCCGCACCCGCCCTCCCTCCGGCACCGCCCCCGATCGCCAGGAAGGAGCCTTTCGATCCCACCGCCAGCAGGGGAGACGGGCCCTGATGCGTCTGAATCGGCAGCGCGAATACCGATTGATAGAAATCCTGCGAACGCTGTGCGTTGGTGACGGACAGTGTGACATGGCTCAGATCCTCCATCGCCAGCACCCCCGTGGACGGCGCGGGCTCGGGTCTGGCGAGACAGATGTTGCCCAGCACCCCGGCGCCGCCGCAGTAACCGGTGTCCTGCATCTGAATGATCAGACCATCCGGGTCGCCGACGTACATCTCGGGCGTCCCTTCTTTCGCGCCTCCGTTCTCCGGGCCGCGCATCCGCACGCGCACCTTCATGGCGCCGTTGGCTTCGCCCTTCGTGATGCCGTGCTCGGCCAGGATTGCAAACGCACGGCCGACATTAAAATTCGGCATGAACACGCACCAGTGGTTGATGCCTGGCTTCCCATTCGGCCCCGCCGCACTAAGCGCGACGAATTGCGGACCCGGCCCGATTCTCAAAATAGTCGTCGGACCCTGATGCGCCTGAATCGGCATCCCGAACAGCCCCTGGTAAAACTGGAGCGACCGCTTAGGATCGGAAACGTTGAGCGTCATGTGGCTCAGCCCGGTGACCGGGATGGACGGCTTGCTTGCCTGCGCCCCAGCGCGCGATGCCAGCGCTGCGGCCAGCGGGGAAAGAAGAAGATTTCGTCGTGTGATCTCTCGCTCCATAACGCTCCTCACGTTGGGCCTGATTCTATCAGGCTTGAGCCATGGCGCACGTCAGGTCGGCGAATGGGATTCTACTCGATATGAAGCGCGAGTCGATCTGCTCCTGCTAGTGCCACAGCGCCAACCGGCAGCTCAGTTCGCGACCAAGGCTGTCGCAATAGCCGACCTGAAAAAGCGTGGGTCGGGCGCGACAGATATGGGCGGGGGTGGTGGCAGGGCGAACCGCCCGGGTATATAAAAGCAAAGGAGCGCGATGAATGGATTTACCCATGCATTGAACTCGCGGGAATCGTGTGGGCCTACTTGGGTCCCGCGGACAAGCGTCCCGCGGCGCCAAGAGTGGAATGGTGCACATTGCCCCAGACCCACGTCTTCGTGTCCAAACGCCTTCAGGAATGCAATTATCTGCAAGCCATGGAGGGTGGAATTGACACCACCCATGTCTCCTATGTTCATCGCTATGAAGTCGACAAAGACCCGATGCACGAGGGCGCCAAGGCCCTCGACTATATCAAGGCCGATGGCCACGTCGTGTTCGAGATCGAAAAGAAGCCTTTCGGTCTGACCTTGTATGGCCGCCGCAATGGCGAACCGGATTCGTATTACTGGCGCGTGACGCAGTGGCTGTTTCCATGGTTCACGCTGATCCCACCGTTTGGCGGCCACGCTCTGGGCGGCCATGTTTGGGTGCCGATCGATGACTATAACTGTTGGGTATGGAGCATCAATTTCCGGCCCGGTCGCCCTCTCGGCGAAGAAGAACTTCGCGAAATGGGGGCCGGCAAGGGCATCCATTGTGAGCACGAGCCCGGTACCTTTCGAACCAAAGCGAACAAAGACAACGATTACCTTATTGATCGAAAGGCTCAGAAAGAAAAGCGCGCTTTCAGCGGCGTGTCGGGTTTCGCGGTTCAAGATTCATCCTTGCAGGAAAGCATGGGACCCATACAGGACTTGCAAAGGGAGAAACTGTTGCCGACCGACCGCGCTATCATGATGGCGCGCCGGATGCTGTATGAGGCGGCTACGGCCCTGCAAGCGGATACCGATCCACCGGCGATTGATGCCGATCAGCAGTGTGTCCGTGCTGCCGGCCTTCTTCTGCCGCGTGATCAGAAACCCCAAGTGTGGGCGGCGTTACATTTGGCGAGTGGCAGGGGTGAGCCGGTCTATTCGCTCTAGATTTAGCAAGGCTTGAGGGGAGAAGAGCGGCTGGCGCAAGCAGCCGGGAGCACTAAACTAAGACGTTTCCTGACGTTTCCTGACGTTTCCTGCCTAGCGTTGCACACCCCGTGCCGGTGTGGTACTATCTGCCCGGAGGGGTTGCGATGAAATCTTTCTTCGGCGTGGCGTTCGCCGCAGCAGCATTGGCCTCATTACCGGTTTTGGCGCACCATTCAGGGGCGGCCGAGTTCGATTCCAACAAGAAGATCGATTTGACCGGTACCGTCACAAAAGTGGAGTGGACGAATCCCCACGCCCACTTCTACATCGATGTCAAGGATGCCAACGGCAACGTGGCCAATTGGAACCTGGAACTCGCCAGCCCGAACGTGCTGATCCGCAATGGTTGGAAGAGGAATTCGATCAAGGAGGGCGACACAGTCAGGGTGACTGGTGTCGCCGCTAAGGATAGTCCGCATCTGGGCAGCGCTTCTTTGATTACACTTCCGGACGGACGCAAATTGACGTTCACGTCCGCGGACGAACCTACGAAATAACACGGCTGAAGGAGAACTAACATGAGCAAGCGAATCGTCGCTGGTGGTGCGAGCGTGGCCGTGGCGAGCGCAGCAGCGCTGTTGGCGGTCTTTTCACTCCGTGCGCAACAGAACAATGCCCCGCAAGTTAAGGACAAAGCCAGTACTGAGAAGACCACAAGCGTCGGACTGTATCGAAATCAAGCCCCGGCGCCCACTGGACCGGTAGTAAAGCTCCCGGGCGGTGGCGTGGACCTGTCGGGAGTCTGGCTGGGAGGAGGCGGCAGCGACGCCGACATCTCCAATCCCAGATCCTTGAAACCTGGAGATCAGGTTCTCATGCTGCCGTGGGCCGAGGAAGTGGTGAAGAATCGGTTGTCAAAGGAAGATCCGGAGGCGAACTGCCTGCCGGGTGGCATTCCTCGCGGGTCACCCTATCCGTGGAGGATCGTCCAGACTCCCACTCACTACTTCATTCTTTTTGAGGGCAACATCCACAGCTTCCGGCAGATCTTCATGAATGCGAAACATCCCGAGGATCCGGATCCCACGTGGTATGGCAACTCCGTGGGCCACTGGGAAGGCAACACGCTGATAGTGGATACGATCGGGTTCAACGACAAGTTCTGGTTCGACTATAAGGGTCATCCGCACACGGAGAAGCTTCACACGATCGAGCGCTATACGCGCACGGACCTCGGACATATGGCCATCGAGGTTACGATCGACGATCCCAGCACCTACGTGAAGCCGTTTACAACGGTCGGCAGGGCGACACTCATGCCGGGCGCCGAACTCCTGGAGTACATTTGCCAGGAGAACAATCAGGACCTGCCGCTGTTAACGGGTCCCGCTCGGGGCCCGGGCGGGCGCTGAAGATTTAGTAGAGCAGGCTTTAGCCTGCAACCCGGGCTTCAGCCCGGGTGCGGCCGGAGAGAATTTCATGTCCCAGGTTAGATCGAACCACCAGAACTCTAAGAAGACCTCCGTCGGCCGCCGCGGCTTCATGAAAGGGGTCGCAAGTGGGGCCGCCGGATTGGCCGCGGGTGTCGAGCTTGCTTCGGCGCAGGCGCCACAGCAAAACCCAGGTGGAGGCCGGGGACGAGGAAACGCCACCGCTCCGGCGCCGGATGGCGCGACGCTGGCTCGGGAAAATGGCGCTACGCGGCCTGTTTCTTCAGGCCGCGTCGTGGAGCATCCCGGATCCGATTTCATGGTCGACCTGATCCGGTCCTTAGGGATCGAGTACGCCGCGTGCAACCCGGGTTCGAGTTTCGAGGGGTTGCACGAATCGATCGTCAACTACGGCAATAACTCGATGCCGGAACTGCTGACCTGCTGCCACGAAGAATCGGCCGTGGGCATGGCGCATGGCTATGCCAAGATCGAGGGCAAGCCGATGCTGGCGCTGCTGCACGGAACGATCGGGGTGCAGCATGCGGCCATGGCGATCTACAACGCCTATTGCGATCGCGTGCCGATTCTGATGATCGCCGGAAACGGCGGCGGCGTTCCTCCGCACGATGCGATTGACATGGCGGTGATGGTGCGGGATTTCGTGAAGTGGGATCATCAGCCCGACACTCTGGACCAATTTGCACATTCCCTCCAACGGGCGTATGCACTGGCCGTGACCCCTCCGATGGCGCCGGTGCTGATCGTGATGAATAGGAACACACAGCAAGCCGCGCTCACGCGCAGCATGACGATCCCGAAGTTCACGATTCCGGCTCCGCCCAGTGCCGACCTGGGTTTGCTGCGGGAAGTGGCGAGCATACTGGTGTCGAGCCAGAACCCGCGAGTGAACGCGGGACGCCTGGCGCGCACGCCGAATGGCATCAATCTGCTGGTCGAACTCGCGGAGCTGCTGCAAATGCCGGTAAACGTGGGAGGCGATCGGGTGAACTTTCCGTCGCGTCATGCGCTGGCAGGCAGAGGCGACGGGGAAAACGACCTGATTTTGGGCCTGGAGCCGGGCGGCGAGTTCTTTCCCGTGGCCGATGGCGCCGGGCCGAACGTGAAACGGATCAGCATCAGCTCCATGGAGCTTCTGGCGACCCACAACTTCAACGTGAATGGCCAGGGCGTCAACGGAGACATGATCCTGAGCGGAGACGGAGAAGCGTCTCTGCCGGCATTGATCGAGGAAGCGAGGAAACGGATCACACCCGATCTCAAGCGCCGCTTCGAGGAGCGGGGGAAGAAGCATGCGGAGGCCAACCGGCGCGCGCGAATGGAGGCGGTGGAACGTGCCCGTTTGGGTTGGAACGCAAGTCCGATCGCTATGGGACGAGTGTGCGCGGAGCTCTGGCCGCTGATCGAGAACGAGGATTGGTCCCTTGTATCGCCGCAGACCTTTGCGGGCGGCTGGCCGAACCGCCTGTGGAACCTCGACAAACACTACCGCTACGTCGGCGAGCAGGGCGCGGGAGGCATGGGTTACGGGGCTCCGGCGTCAGTCGGGGGAGCGCTGGCCAACCGTAAATACGGGCGTTTGTCGATCAACCTTCAGACAGACGGCGATCTCAACTATGCTCCGGGAATCCTGTGGACAGCGGTGCACCACAAGATTCCTCTATTAAGCATCATGCACAATAATCGCGGTTATCACCAGGAGGTGATGTTCATCGCGGAGCAAGCCAGCCTGCGTAATCGTGGGCAGGATCGTGCGCATATCGGGACTCGACTGATTGAGCCAAACATCGACTACGCCATGATGGCCAAGACCTACGGGATGTACGGGGAGGGCCCCATTGCCGATCCAAAAGATCTGCTCCCCGCGTTAAAACGTGGTCTGGAACGCGTCAAAAAGGGCGAGCCGGCACTAATTGATATAGTGACCCAGCCGCGCGGCTAGCACGGCACTGGAGTTGTGTGCCGAGCATGTTCGGCAGTTTGGAAGTGAAAGTCTTCTACCCAACCTGGTGGAGGTGAAGGGTTAGCGAAACGCAAGGGCGTTCTGGCGACAGAGGGTCTGAAAGAAGCGTGGAGCAAACGTGCAAGCCGATGAAC